>NZ_VCDZ01000002.1:0-400672 GCF_005845405.1 Escherichia sp. E4930
GTATCATCAAAGTTGGTGAAGAAGTTGAAATCGTTGGTATCAAAGAGACTCAGAAGTCTACCTGTACTGGCGTTGAAATGTTCCGCAAACTGCTGGACGAAGGCCGTGCTGGTGAGAACGTAGGTGTTCTGCTGCGTGGTATCAAACGTGAAGAAATCGAACGTGGTCAGGTACTGGCTAAGCCGGGCACCATCAAGCCGCACACCAAGTTCGAATCTGAAGTGTACATTCTGTCCAAAGATGAAGGCGGCCGTCATACTCCGTTCTTCAAAGGCTACCGTCCGCAGTTCTACTTCCGTACTACTGACGTGACTGGTACCATCGAACTGCCGGAAGGCGTAGAGATGGTAATGCCGGGCGACAACATCAAAATGGTTGTTACCCTGATCCACCCGATCGCGATGGACGACGGTCTGCGTTTCGCAATCCGTGAAGGCGGCCGTACCGTTGGCGCGGGCGTTGTAGCAAAAGTTCTGAGCTAATTGCCGATAACATTTGACGCAATGCGCACTAAAAGGGCATCATTTGATGCCCTTTTTGCACGCTTTCGTACCAGAACCTGGCTCATCAGTGATTTTCTTTGTCATAATCATTGCTGAGACAGGCTCTGTTGAGGGCGTATAATCCGAAAAGCTAATACGCGTTTCGATTTGGTTTGCCTCGCGATCGCGGGGTGAAAATGTTTGTAGAATACTTCTGACAGGTTGGTTTATGAGTGCGAATACCGAAGCTCAAGGAAGCGGGCGCGGCCTGGAAGCGATGAAGTGGGTCGTTGTGGTGGCATTGCTCCTGGTGGCAATTGTCGGCAACTACCTTTATCGCGACATTATGCTGCCGCTGCGTGCGCTGGCCGTAGTAATTCTGATTGCTGCAGCGGGTGGTGTCGCGCTGTTAACGACAAAAGGTAAAGCAACCGTTGCTTTTGCCCGTGAAGCGCGTACCGAAGTCCGTAAGGTCATTTGGCCGACTCGCCAGGAAACATTGCACACCACGCTGATTGTGGCTGCGGTTACCGCAGTAATGTCACTGATCCTGTGGGGACTGGATGGTATTCTGGTTCGCCTGGTATCCTTTATCACTGGCCTGAGGTTCTGAGATGTCTGAAGCTCCTAAAAAGCGCTGGTACGTCGTTCAGGCGTTTTCCGGTTTTGAAGGCCGCGTAGCAACATCGCTGCGTGAGCATATCAAATTACACAACATGGAAGATTTGTTTGGTGAAGTCATGGTACCAACCGAAGAAGTGGTTGAAATCCGTGGCGGTCAGCGTCGCAAAAGCGAACGCAAATTCTTCCCAGGTTACGTCCTCGTTCAGATGGTGATGAACGACGCGAGCTGGCACCTGGTGCGCAGCGTACCGCGTGTGATGGGCTTCATCGGCGGTACTTCCGATCGTCCTGCGCCAATTAGCGATAAAGAAGTCGATGCGATTATGAACCGCCTGCAGCAGGTTGGTGATAAGCCGCGTCCGAAAACGCTGTTTGAACCGGGTGAAATGGTCCGTGTTAATGATGGTCCGTTCGCTGACTTCAACGGTGTTGTTGAAGAAGTGGATTACGAGAAATCTCGTCTGAAAGTGTCTGTTTCTATCTTCGGTCGTGCGACCCCGGTAGAACTTGACTTCAGCCAGGTTGAAAAAGCCTAACCCAGCGATCAAAAAAGCGGCGATTTAATCGTTGCACAAGGCGCGAGATTGGAATACAATTTCGCGCCTTTTGTTTTTATGGGCCTTGCCCGTAAAACGATTTTTTATATCACGGGGAGCCTCTCAGAGGCGTTATTACCCAACTTGAGGAATTTATAATGGCTAAGAAAGTACAAGCCTATGTCAAGCTGCAGGTTGCAGCTGGTATGGCTAACCCGAGTCCGCCAGTAGGTCCGGCTCTGGGTCAGCAGGGCGTAAACATCATGGAATTCTGCAAAGCGTTCAACGCAAAAACTGATTCCATCGAAAAAGGTCTGCCGATTCCGGTAGTAATCACCGTTTACGCTGACCGTTCTTTCACTTTCGTTACCAAGACTCCGCCGGCAGCAGTTCTGCTGAAAAAAGCGGCTGGTATCAAGTCTGGTTCCGGTAAGCCGAACAAAGACAAAGTGGGTAAAATTTCCCGCGCTCAGTTGCAGGAAATCGCGCAGACCAAAGCTGCCGACATGACTGGTGCCGACATTGAAGCGATGACTCGCTCCATCGAAGGTACTGCACGTTCCATGGGCCTGGTAGTGGAGGACTAAGAAATGGCTAAACTGACCAAGCGCATGCGTGTTATCCGCGAGAAAGTTGATGCAACCAAACAGTACGACATCAACGAAGCTATCGCTCTGCTGAAAGAGCTGGCGACTGCTAAATTCGTAGAAAGCGTGGACGTTGCTGTTAACCTCGGCATCGACGCTCGTAAATCTGACCAGAACGTACGTGGTGCAACAGTACTGCCGCACGGTACTGGCCGTTCCGTTCGCGTAGCCGTATTTACCCAGGGTGCAAACGCTGAAGCTGCTAAAGCTGCAGGTGCTGAACTGGTAGGTATGGAAGATCTGGCTGACCAGATCAAGAAAGGCGAAATGAACTTTGACGTTGTTATTGCTTCTCCGGATGCAATGCGCGTTGTAGGCCAGCTGGGCCAGGTTCTGGGTCCGCGCGGCCTGATGCCAAACCCGAAAGTGGGTACTGTAACGCCGAACGTTGCTGAAGCGGTTAAAAACGCTAAAGCTGGCCAGGTTCGTTACCGTAACGACAAAAACGGCATCATCCACACCACCATCGGTAAAGTGGACTTTGACGCTGACAAACTGAAAGAAAACCTGGAAGCTCTGCTGGTTGCGCTGAAAAAAGCAAAACCGACTCAGGCGAAAGGCGTGTACATCAAGAAAGTTAGCATCTCCACCACCATGGGTGCAGGTGTTGCAGTTGACCAGGCTGGCCTGAGCGCTTCTGTAAACTAATGCCTTTACGTGGGCGGTGATTTTGTCTACAATCTTACCCCCACGTATAATGCTTAATGCAGACGTATATCCGAGAGCTTCGGATTGTGGCAAGGCGGCAACTGAGTGAGTCGCCAGGAGCATAGCTAACTATGTGACTGGTGCGAACGAAGAAAGCCAACGCCGCCACAAGCTGAATAGCGACGGATAGAAAAGATTTGTTCGTTGGAGCCTGGCCTATCCAGGCCTCCGTCGAAGACCGCAGGAGTTTCGCAAGAAACTTAATCCCCTGCGTAGACGGTGACAGAACGCTAAGATTATTCTTTTATATTCTGGCTTGTTTCTGCTCACCGTAATTAAGACGCTCTCTCCATTTGGAGGAGTGAAGTGAGTTCCAGAGATTTTCTCTGGCAAACATCCAGGAGCAAAGCTAATGGCTTTAAATCTTCAAGACAAACAAGCGATTGTTGCTGAAGTCAGCGAAGTAGCCAAAGGCGCGCTGTCTGCAGTAGTTGCGGATTCCCGTGGCGTAACTGTAGATAAAATGACTGAACTGCGTAAAGCAGGTCGCGAAGCTGGCGTATACATGCGTGTTGTTCGTAACACCCTGCTGCGCCGTGCTGTTGAAGGTACTCCGTTCGAGTGCCTGAAAGACGCGTTTGTTGGTCCGACCCTGATTGCATACTCTATGGAACACCCGGGCGCTGCTGCTCGTCTGTTCAAAGAGTTCGCGAAAGCGAATGCAAAATTTGAGGTCAAAGCCGCTGCCTTTGAAGGTGAGCTGATCCCGGCGTCTCAGATCGACCGCCTGGCAACTCTGCCGACCTACGAAGAAGCAATTGCACGCCTGATGGCAACCATGAAAGAAGCTTCGGCTGGCAAACTGGTTCGTACTCTGGCTGCTGTACGCGATGCGAAAGAAGCTGCTTAATCGCAGTTATCTTTTTAACGCATTCGCTTACGTATAAACTTATTCTGATATTCAGGAACAATTTAAATGTCTATCACTAAAGATCAAATCATTGAAGCAGTTGCAGCTATGTCTGTAATGGACGTTGTAGAACTGATCTCTGCAATGGAAGAAAAATTCGGTGTTTCCGCTGCTGCTGCTGTAGCTGTAGCTGCTGGCCCGGTTGAAGCTGCTGAAGAAAAAACTGAATTCGACGTAATTCTGAAAGCTGCTGGCGCTAACAAAGTTGCTGTTATCAAAGCAGTACGTGGCGCAACTGGCCTGGGTCTGAAAGAAGCTAAAGACCTGGTAGAATCTGCACCGGCTGCGCTGAAAGAAGGCGTGAGCAAAGACGACGCAGAAGCACTGAAAAAATCCCTGGAAGAAGCTGGCGCTGAAGTTGAAGTTAAATAAGCCAACCCTTCCGGTTGCAGCCTGAGAAATCAGGCTGATGGCTGGTGACTTTTTGGTCACCAGCCTTTTTGCGCTGTAAGGCGCCAGTAGCGTTTCACACTGTTTGACTACTGCTGTGCCTTTCAATGCTTGTTTCTATCGACGACTTAATATACTGCGACAGGACGCCCGTTCTGTGTAAATCGCAATGAAATGGTTTAAGCGTGATAGCAACAGGCATTGCGGAAAGTGTTCCATTTTCCGGTCAACAAAATAGTGTTGCACAAACTGTCCGCTCAATGGACAGATGGGTCGACTTGTCAGCGAGCTGAGGAACCCTATGGTTTACTCCTATACCGAGAAAAAACGTATTCGTAAGGATTTTGGTAAACGTCCACAAGTTTTGGATGTACCTTATCTCCTTTCTATCCAGCTTGACTCGTTTCAGAAATTTATCGAGCAAGATCCTGAAGGGCAGTATGGTCTGGAAGCTGCTTTCCGTTCCGTATTCCCGATTCAGAGCTACAGCGGTAATTCCGAGCTGCAATACGTCAGCTACCGCCTTGGCGAACCGGTGTTTGACGTCCAGGAATGTCAAATCCGTGGCGTGACCTATTCCGCACCGCTGCGCGTTAAACTGCGTCTGGTGATCTATGAGCGCGAAGCGCCGGAAGGCACCGTAAAAGACATTAAAGAACAAGAAGTCTACATGGGCGAAATTCCGCTCATGACAGACAACGGTACCTTTGTTATCAACGGTACTGAGCGTGTTATCGTTTCCCAGCTGCACCGTAGTCCGGGCGTCTTCTTTGACTCCGACAAAGGTAAAACCCACTCTTCGGGTAAAGTGCTGTATAACGCGCGCATCATCCCTTACCGTGGTTCCTGGCTGGACTTCGAATTCGATCCGAAGGACAACCTGTTCGTACGTATCGACCGTCGCCGTAAACTGCCTGCGACCATCATTCTGCGCGCCCTGAACTACACTACTGAACAGATCCTCGACCTGTTCTTTGAAAAAGTTATCTTTGAAATCCGTGATAACAAGCTGCAGATGGAACTGGTGCCGGAACGCCTGCGTGGTGAAACCGCATCTTTTGACATCGAAGCTAACGGTAAAGTGTACGTAGAAAAAGGCCGCCGTATCACTGCGCGCCACATTCGCCAGCTGGAAAAAGACGACGTCAAACTGATCGAAGTCCCGGTTGAGTACATCGCAGGTAAAGTGGTTGCTAAAGACTATATTGATGAGTCTACCGGCGAGCTGATCTGCGCAGCGAACATGGAGCTGAGCCTGGATCTTCTGGCTAAGCTGAGCCAGTCTGGTCACAAGCGTATCGAAACGCTGTTCACCAACGATCTGGATCACGGCCCATATATCTCTGAAACCTTACGTGTCGACCCAACTAACGACCGTCTGAGCGCACTGGTAGAAATCTACCGCATGATGCGCCCTGGCGAGCCGCCGACTCGTGAAGCAGCTGAAAGCCTGTTCGAGAACCTGTTCTTCTCCGAAGACCGCTATGACCTGTCTGCGGTTGGTCGTATGAAGTTCAACCGCTCTCTGCTGCGCGAAGAAATCGAAGGTTCCGGTATCCTGAGCAAAGACGACATCATTGATGTTATGAAAAAGCTCATCGATATCCGTAACGGTAAAGGCGAAGTCGATGATATCGACCACCTCGGCAACCGTCGTATCCGTTCCGTTGGCGAAATGGCGGAAAACCAGTTCCGCGTTGGTCTGGTACGTGTAGAGCGTGCGGTGAAAGAGCGTCTGTCTCTGGGCGATCTGGATACCCTGATGCCTCAGGATATGATCAACGCCAAGCCGATTTCCGCAGCAGTGAAAGAGTTCTTCGGTTCCAGCCAGCTGTCTCAGTTTATGGACCAGAACAACCCGCTGTCTGAGATTACGCACAAACGTCGTATCTCCGCACTCGGCCCAGGCGGTCTGACCCGTGAACGTGCAGGCTTCGAAGTTCGAGACGTACACCCGACTCACTACGGTCGCGTATGTCCAATCGAAACCCCTGAAGGCCCGAACATCGGTCTGATCAACTCTCTGTCCGTGTACGCACAGACTAACGAATACGGCTTCCTTGAGACTCCGTATCGTAAAGTGACCGACGGTGTTGTAACTGACGAAATTCACTACCTGTCTGCTATCGAAGAAGGCAACTACGTTATCGCCCAGGCGAACTCCAACCTGGATGAAGAAGGCCACTTCGTAGAAGACCTGGTAACTTGCCGTAGCAAAGGCGAATCCAGCTTGTTCAGCCGCGACCAGGTTGACTACATGGACGTATCCACCCAGCAGGTGGTATCCGTCGGTGCGTCCCTGATCCCGTTCCTGGAACACGATGACGCCAACCGTGCATTGATGGGTGCGAACATGCAACGTCAGGCCGTTCCGACTCTGCGCGCTGATAAGCCGCTGGTTGGTACGGGTATGGAACGTGCTGTTGCCGTTGACTCCGGTGTAACTGCGGTTGCTAAACGTGGTGGTGTCGTTCAGTACGTGGATGCTTCCCGTATCGTTATCAAAGTTAACGAAGACGAGATGTATCCGGGTGAAGCAGGTATCGACATCTACAACCTGACCAAATACACCCGTTCTAACCAGAACACCTGTATCAACCAGATGCCGTGTGTGTCTCTGGGTGAACCGGTAGAACGTGGCGACGTGCTGGCAGATGGTCCGTCTACCGACCTCGGTGAACTGGCGCTTGGTCAGAACATGCGCGTAGCGTTCATGCCGTGGAATGGTTACAACTTCGAAGACTCCATCCTCGTATCCGAGCGTGTTGTTCAGGAAGACCGTTTCACCACCATCCACATTCAGGAACTGGCGTGTGTGTCCCGTGACACCAAGCTGGGGCCGGAAGAGATCACCGCTGACATCCCGAATGTGGGTGAAGCTGCGCTCTCCAAACTGGATGAATCCGGTATCGTTTACATTGGTGCGGAAGTGACCGGTGGCGACATTCTGGTTGGTAAGGTAACGCCGAAAGGTGAAACTCAGCTGACCCCAGAAGAAAAACTGCTGCGTGCGATCTTCGGTGAGAAAGCGTCTGACGTTAAAGACTCTTCTCTGCGCGTACCAAACGGTGTATCCGGTACGGTTATCGACGTTCAGGTCTTTACTCGCGATGGCGTAGAAAAAGACAAACGTGCGCTGGAAATCGAAGAAATGCAGCTCAAACAGGCGAAGAAAGACCTGTCTGAAGAACTGCAGATCCTCGAAGCGGGTCTGTTCAGCCGTATCCGTGCTGTGCTGGTAGCCGGTGGTGTTGAAGCTGAGAAGCTCGACAAACTGCCGCGCGATCGCTGGCTGGAGCTGGGCCTGACCGACGAAGAGAAACAAAATCAGCTGGAACAGCTGGCTGAGCAGTATGACGAACTGAAACACGAGTTCGAGAAGAAACTCGAAGCGAAACGCCGCAAAATCACCCAGGGCGACGATCTGGCACCGGGCGTGCTGAAGATTGTTAAGGTATATCTGGCGGTTAAACGCCGTATCCAGCCTGGTGACAAGATGGCAGGTCGTCACGGTAACAAGGGTGTAATTTCTAAGATCAACCCGATCGAAGATATGCCTTACGATGAAAACGGCACGCCGGTAGACATCGTACTGAACCCGCTGGGCGTACCGTCTCGTATGAACATCGGTCAGATCCTCGAAACCCACCTGGGTATGGCTGCGAAAGGTATCGGCGACAAGATCAACGCCATGCTGAAACAGCAGCAAGAAGTCGCGAAACTGCGCGAATTCATCCAGCGTGCGTACGATCTGGGCGCTGACGTTCGTCAGAAAGTTGACCTGAGTACCTTCAGCGATGAAGAAGTTATGCGTCTGGCTGAAAACCTGCGCAAAGGTATGCCAATCGCAACGCCGGTGTTTGACGGTGCGAAAGAAGCAGAAATTAAAGAGCTGCTGAAACTTGGCGACCTGCCGACTTCTGGTCAGATCCGCCTGTACGACGGCCGCACTGGTGAACAGTTCGAACGTCCGGTAACCGTTGGTTACATGTACATGCTGAAACTGAACCACCTGGTCGACGACAAGATGCACGCGCGTTCCACCGGTTCTTACAGCCTGGTTACTCAGCAGCCGCTGGGTGGTAAGGCACAGTTCGGTGGTCAGCGTTTCGGGGAGATGGAAGTGTGGGCGCTGGAAGCATACGGCGCAGCATACACCCTGCAGGAAATGCTCACCGTTAAGTCTGATGACGTGAACGGTCGTACTAAGATGTATAAAAACATCGTGGACGGCAACCATCAGATGGAACCGGGCATGCCAGAATCCTTCAACGTATTGTTGAAAGAGATTCGTTCGCTGGGTATCAACATCGAACTGGAAGACGAGTAATTCTCGCTCAAACAGGTCACTGCTGTCGGGGTAAAACCCGGCAGCGGATTGTGCTAACTCCGACGGGAGCAAATCCGTGAAAGATTTATTAAAGTTTCTGAAAGCGCAGACTAAAACCGAAGAGTTTGATGCGATCAAAATTGCTCTGGCTTCGCCAGACATGATCCGTTCATGGTCTTTCGGTGAAGTTAAAAAGCCGGAAACCATCAACTACCGTACGTTCAAACCAGAACGTGACGGCCTTTTCTGCGCCCGTATCTTTGGGCCGGTAAAAGATTACGAGTGCCTGTGCGGTAAGTACAAGCGCCTGAAACACCGTGGCGTCATCTGTGAGAAGTGCGGCGTTGAAGTGACCCAGACTAAAGTACGCCGTGAGCGTATGGGCCACATCGAACTGGCTTCCCCGACTGCGCACATCTGGTTCCTGAAATCGCTGCCGTCCCGTATCGGCCTGCTGCTCGATATGCCGCTGCGCGATATCGAACGCGTACTGTACTTCGAATCCTATGTGGTTATCGAAGGCGGTATGACCAACCTGGAACGTCAGCAGATCCTGACTGAAGAGCAGTATCTGGACGCGCTGGAAGAGTTCGGTGACGAATTCGACGCGAAAATGGGTGCGGAAGCAATCCAGGCCCTGCTGAAGAGCATGGATCTGGAGCAAGAGTGCGAACAGCTGCGTGAAGAGCTGAACGAAACCAACTCCGAAACCAAGCGTAAAAAGCTGACCAAGCGTATCAAACTGCTGGAAGCGTTCGTTCAGTCTGGTAACAAACCAGAGTGGATGATCCTGACCGTTCTGCCGGTACTGCCGCCAGATCTGCGTCCGCTGGTTCCGCTGGATGGTGGTCGTTTCGCGACTTCTGACCTGAACGATCTGTATCGTCGCGTCATTAACCGTAACAACCGTCTCAAACGTCTGCTGGATCTGGCTGCGCCGGACATCATCGTACGTAACGAAAAACGTATGCTGCAGGAAGCGGTAGACGCCCTGCTGGATAACGGTCGTCGTGGTCGTGCGATCACCGGTTCTAACAAGCGTCCTCTGAAATCTTTGGCCGACATGATCAAAGGTAAACAGGGTCGTTTCCGTCAGAACCTGCTCGGTAAGCGTGTTGACTACTCCGGTCGTTCTGTAATCACCGTAGGTCCATACCTGCGTCTGCATCAGTGCGGTCTGCCGAAGAAAATGGCGCTGGAGCTGTTCAAACCGTTCATCTACGGCAAGCTGGAACTGCGTGGTCTTGCTACCACCATTAAAGCTGCGAAGAAAATGGTTGAGCGCGAAGAAGCTGTCGTCTGGGATATCCTGGACGAAGTTATCCGCGAACACCCGGTACTGCTGAACCGTGCACCGACTCTGCACCGTCTGGGTATCCAGGCATTTGAACCGGTACTGATCGAAGGTAAAGCTATCCAGCTGCACCCGCTGGTTTGTGCGGCATATAACGCCGACTTCGATGGTGACCAGATGGCTGTTCACGTACCGCTGACGCTGGAAGCCCAGCTGGAAGCGCGTGCGCTGATGATGTCTACCAACAACATCCTGTCCCCGGCGAACGGCGAACCAATCATCGTTCCGTCTCAGGACGTTGTACTGGGTCTGTACTACATGACCCGTGACTGTGTTAACGCCAAAGGCGAAGGCATGGTGCTGACTGGCCCGAAAGAAGCAGAACGTCTGTATCGCTCTGGTCTGGCTTCTCTGCATGCGCGGGTTAAAGTGCGTATCACCGAGTATGAAAAAGATGCTAACGGTGAATTAGTAGCGAAAACCAGCCTGAAAGACACGACTGTTGGCCGTGCCATTCTGTGGATGATTGTACCGAAAGGTCTGCCTTACTCCATCGTCAACCAGGCGCTGGGTAAAAAAGCAATCTCCAAAATGCTGAACACCTGCTACCGCATTCTCGGTCTGAAACCGACCGTTATTTTTGCGGACCAGATCATGTACACCGGCTTTGCATATGCAGCGCGTTCTGGTGCATCTGTTGGTATCGATGACATGGTCATCCCGGAGAAGAAACACGAAATCATCTCCGAGGCAGAAGCAGAAGTTGCTGAAATTCAGGAGCAGTTCCAGTCTGGTCTGGTAACTGCGGGCGAACGCTACAACAAAGTTATCGATATCTGGGCTGCGGCGAACGATCGTGTATCCAAAGCGATGATGGATAACCTGCAAACTGAAACCGTTATTAACCGTGACGGTCAGGAAGAGAAGCAGGTTTCCTTCAACAGCATCTACATGATGGCCGACTCCGGTGCGCGTGGTTCTGCGGCACAGATTCGTCAGCTTGCTGGTATGCGTGGTCTGATGGCGAAGCCGGATGGCTCCATCATCGAAACGCCAATCACCGCGAACTTCCGTGAAGGTCTGAACGTACTCCAGTACTTCATCTCCACCCACGGTGCTCGTAAAGGTCTGGCGGATACCGCACTGAAAACTGCGAACTCCGGTTACCTGACTCGTCGTCTGGTTGACGTGGCGCAGGACCTGGTGGTTACCGAAGACGATTGTGGTACCCATGAAGGTATCATGATGACTCCGGTTATCGAGGGTGGTGACGTTAAAGAGCCGCTGCGCGATCGCGTATTGGGTCGTGTAACTGCTGAAGATGTTCTGAAGCCGGGTACTGCTGATATCCTCGTTCCGCGCAACACGCTGCTGCACGAACAGTGGTGTGACCTGCTGGAAGAGAACTCTGTCGACGCGGTTAAAGTACGTTCTGTTGTATCTTGTGACACCGACTTTGGTGTATGTGCGCACTGCTACGGTCGTGACCTGGCGCGTGGCCACATCATCAACAAAGGTGAAGCAATCGGTGTTATCGCGGCACAGTCCATCGGTGAACCGGGTACACAGCTGACCATGCGTACGTTCCACATCGGTGGTGCGGCATCTCGTGCGGCTGCTGAATCCAGCATCCAGGTGAAAAACAAAGGTAGCATCAAGCTCAGCAACGTGAAGTCGGTTGTGAACTCCAGCGGTAAACTGGTTATCACTTCCCGTAACACCGAACTGAAACTGATCGACGAATTCGGTCGTACCAAAGAAAGCTACAAAGTACCTTACGGTGCGGTACTGGCGAAAGGCGATGGCGAACAGGTTGCTGGCGGCGAAACCGTTGCAAACTGGGACCCGCACACCATGCCGGTTATCACCGAAGTAAGCGGTTTTGTACGCTTTACTGACATGATCGACGGCCAGACCATTACTCGTCAGACCGACGAATTGACCGGTCTGTCTTCGCTGGTGGTTCTGGATTCCGCAGAACGTACCGCAGGTGGTAAAGATCTGCGTCCGGCACTGAAAATCGTTGATGCTCAGGGTAACGACGTTCTGATCCCGGGTACCGATATGCCAGCGCAGTACTTCCTGCCGGGTAAAGCGATTGTTCAGCTGGAAGATGGCGTACAGATCAGCTCTGGTGACACCCTGGCGCGTATTCCGCAGGAATCCGGCGGTACCAAGGACATCACCGGTGGTCTGCCACGCGTTGCGGACCTGTTCGAAGCACGTCGTCCGAAAGAACCGGCAATCCTGGCTGAAATCAGCGGTATCGTTTCCTTCGGTAAAGAAACCAAAGGTAAACGTCGTCTGGTTATCACCCCGGTAGACGGTAGCGATCCGTACGAAGAGATGATTCCGAAATGGCGTCAGCTCAACGTGTTCGAAGGTGAACGTGTAGAACGTGGTGACGTAATTTCCGACGGTCCGGAAGCGCCGCACGACATTCTGCGTCTGCGTGGTGTTCATGCTGTGACTCGTTACATCGTTAACGAAGTACAGGACGTATACCGTCTGCAGGGCGTTAAGATTAACGATAAACACATCGAAGTTATCGTTCGTCAGATGCTGCGTAAAGCTACCATCGTTAACGCGGGCAGCTCCGACTTCCTGGAAGGCGAACAGGTTGAATACTCTCGCGTCAAGATCGCAAACCGCGAACTGGAAGCGAACGGCAAAGTGGGTGCAACTTACTCCCGCGATCTGCTGGGTATCACCAAAGCGTCTCTGGCAACCGAGTCCTTCATCTCCGCGGCATCGTTCCAGGAGACCACTCGCGTGCTGACCGAAGCAGCCGTTGCGGGCAAACGCGACGAACTGCGCGGCCTGAAAGAGAACGTTATCGTGGGTCGTCTGATCCCGGCAGGTACCGGTTACGCGTACCACCAGGATCGTATGCGTCGCCGTGCTGCGGGTGAAGCTCCGGCTGCACCGCAGGTGACTGCAGAAGACGCATCTGCCAGCCTGGCAGAACTGCTGAACGCAGGTCTGGGCGGTTCTGATAACGAGTAATCGTTAATCCGCAAATAACGTAAAAACCCGCTTCGGCGGGTTTTTTTATGGGTGTAGTTCAGAGGGCAAAGTCTTCACGGGAAATATTAAGAAAGGCAGGGCGAAACGAGGAAGAAGCTTTTCGCCCTGGACAACATTCCTGCTGACGGCACTACCATAAAAAAACACAACGCTTTCAACAACCTTGCGTTTTTCATCTTCCGTAGCGGCTCGGAATAAATTTACGTTGTTACATTCTGTCTCATGGCCTTTGCGAGGCGCGTCCCAGATAGCTGTCCCAGTCTTTCCATACCGGCTGCAAACCCTGAGCAGTTAACGCGGCAGCAACCGCTTCCGGTCTGCGATCGTCGTGTGGTGAGAACTGTTCCAGCTCGGGGTGATTGTCGGCATAGCCACCTGGCTGCGTTTTCGAAAAAGCGCTGACGTTATTAATTGCCAGCGGAATCACGCGATCGCGAAACCACGGTGATTCCCGCGTGGAGAGTGACAGTTCAATCTCCGGTGCAAGCAGCCGGAAGGCACAGATGGTTTGCACTAACTGGCGTTCATCCATAATCGACGCAGGCTCAATGCCGCCAGTACACGGGCGCAGGCGCGGGAAGGAGACAGAGTAACGGCTTTGCCAGTAATGCTGTTGCAACCATAGCAAATGTTCGGCAACCATATAGCAGTCAACGCGCCAGCTGTCGGAAAGACCGATCAGAGCGCCGAGGCCTATCTTATCAATTCCCGCACACCCCAGCCGATCCGGCGTTTCCAGCCGCCAGAAGAAGTCCTGTTTTTTGCCTTTCAGATGATGGCGGGCATATGTCGCCTCGTGATACGTCTCCTGATAAACCATCACGCCATCGAGACCAAGCTGTTTTAGTTCGGCATATTCCGCCTCCGCCAGCGGTTGCACTTCCATCTGTAGTGAAGAGAACTGTTCACGCAGGGCAGGGAGATGACGACGAAAGTAATCCATCCCCACTTTCGCCTGATGTTCACCAGTGACTAATAGCAGATGTTCAAAGCCCATCTCCCGTATAGCGGCACTTTCCCTGGCAATATCTGCTTCATCCAGCGTTTTGCGCTTGATGCGATTGCTCATGGAAAATCCGCAGTACGTGCAGTCGTTAGCGCAAAGATTGGAAAGATAAAGCGGGACGTAGAAACTAACTGTGTTGCCAAATCGCTGACGGGTCAGGCGCTGCGCCCGTTGGGCCAGTGGTTCCAGATAGCCACTGGCAGCTGGCGATAACAGCGCCATCATATCGTCGCGGGTGAGTTGCGAGGCATTTAGCGCTCGCTCTACGTCAGCAGCCGTTTTGCCGTTGATACGCAGGCGGATGTCGTCCCAGTCCAGTTGTCGCCAGCGATCGCTGAAGGTTTTCATGCCGATGCCTCCAGAAATCCAGTCAGCGGGCTGGTGGCATGGGCAAAATGACTGCGGCTGCCCGGTCCGGACTGACGAGCCAGCAGGCCTGCTTCTACTGCCAGACGAAATGCCTTCGCCATGTTGACGGGATCGTCCGCGACGGCAATCGCCGTATTCACTAACACCGCGTCGGCCCCCATTTCCAGCGCCTGTGCGGCATGGCTGGGAACGCCGATGCCAGCATCAACGACCACCGGAACAGTGGCTTGCTGGATAATAATCTCCAGCATGGCACGGGTTTCCAGTCCCTGATTCGAGCCAATCGGCGCGCCGAGCGGCATCACCGCTGCACAGCCGACTTCTTCCAGACGTTTACACAATACCGGATCGGCCCCGCAGTAAGGCAGCACGACAAATCCCTGTTGTACCAGTGTTTCGGCGGCTTTTAATGTTTCGATGGGTTCGGGCAACAGCCAGCGGGCGTCAGGGTGAATCTCCAATTTTAGCCAGTTTGTGCCTAACGCTTCACGAGCCAGATGGGCGGCGAAAATGGCTTCTTCCGCGGTTTTCGCCCCGGATGTATTCGGCAGCAGGGTCACACCCGCCGCGATAAGCGGTTCGAGGATAGCGTCGTTGTGCTGGCGCAAGTCGACACGTTTCATCGCCAGCGTCACCAGTTGGCTGCCGGAAGCGCGGATCGCCTCCACCATCAGTTGTGAAGAGGCGAATTTCCCTGTGCCGGTAAAAAGATGTGAATCAAACGTTTTGTCCGCAATACGTAACATCTCAACCCCCTGCAATAACCTGAAAAAGCAGGATCTGGTCGCCATCCTGCACGATATGTTGCGTCCACTGCTCACGCGGGACGATTTGCTGATTAATCGCCAGAGCCGCGCCCGCTTGTCGTTGGTCGAGTTGCTCCAGTAGTTCGTGAACAGTTTGCCCGGCGGCGCACTGCATCGGTTGATCGTTAAACAGGATCTGCATTGCGTCCTCCGCATACCGGGCAACCTGTAGCGCGGCGCAACGCCAGGCTGCGCCACTGGCTCGACTTACCGTCGAATAGTCGGAGTTCTCCCGCCGGCGTCTCTATACCGCTTAATAACTTAATTGCTTCCAGTGCCTGCAAAGTGCCCATAACCCCGACCACCGGGCCAACCACGCCCGCCGTGCGGCAGTTGCGTTCTGGCTCCTGGTTATCTGGCCACAGGCAGCGGTAACACCCCTGCTCCCAGGGCGGCGTCAGTACCATCAACTGACCGCCAAATCCGACCGCGCTGGCGGTGATAAGCGGCGTGTTGAGTGCTACGCAGGCGGCATTAATCTCCTGGCGAGTCGCCATATTGTCGGTACAGTCGAGCACCACATCGGCTTGTGCAACCGCATCTTTTAACGCCTCACCCGTTAACCGCTGTTGCAATGCCGTCAGCTGAATATCGGGATTCAACTGAGTCAGTCGCTGTTGGCTGACATGTGATTTCGGGCGATCGATATCTTCAGTGGTAAAGAGGATTTGTCGTTGAAGGTTGCTTAAATGCACATGGTCGTCATCTGCCAGTATCAGCGTCCCGACGCCAGCGCCCGCCAGGTACAGCGCAGCAGGTGTACCCAGCCCGCCCAGACCAATAATCAGCACCTGGCTGTCGAGCAGTTTTTGCTGCCCGTCAAGAGCGATATCGTCGAGCAGGATTTGGCGGCTATAACGCATAAAATCACGGTCATTCATCGCCAACTCCTGCAATTTCCAGCAACTGTGCCGTTGCCAAACGCCAGTCTGCGGCTTGAGTAATGGCGCTAACGACGGCGATACTGCCGACACCCGTTGCTATCACCGCAGGCGCGCGTGGCAGACTGATACCGCCAATCGCCACGGTGGGATAATCCGCCAGTCGCTCAATGTGCCGTGCCAGTTGTTCCAGTCCCTGCGGTGCAGAAGGCATCTGTTTGGTTTGCGTCGGGAACACATGTCCCAGCGCGATATAAGAAGGGCGTGCTGCCAGCGCGACGTCGATCTCCATATCGTCATGGGTCGAAACGCCCAGCCGCAGGCCTGCCGCGCGGATGGCGTGGAGATCGGTGGCTTGCAAATCTTCCTGCCCCAAATGGACGCCATACGCCTGATGCTTGATCGCCAGCCGCCAGTAATCGTTGATAAACAATCGCGCGTTATAGCGGCGGCCCAGCGCAATTGCCGCCACGACATCGGCTTCCACTTCTTCATCGCGTTGATCTTTGATGCGTAGCTGGAGAGTACGTACGCCTGCACCCAACAGACGTTCGATCCACTGTACGCTGTCCACCACCGGGTACAGTCCTAAACGAAAAGGTACAGGAGGAAAATCAGGCTGATACATCACGCTTCCTCCTTACGCAGGTAGATTTCTCCGCCTCTGGCGCGGAAGTTCTCCGACATATCCGCCATTCCCACTTCAATGGTTTGCGCGGCGGCGTAATCACGTACTTCCTGGCTGATTTTCATCGAGCAGAATTTCGGCCCACACATGGAGCAAAAATGGGCGACTTTGCCGGACTCTTGCGGCAGGGTTTCATCGTGATAAGCGCGGGCGGTAAACGGGTCGAGGGCCAGATTAAACTGGTCTTCCCAGCGAAATTCGAAGCGGGCTTTCGACATGGCGTTATCGCGAATTTGCGCGCCCGGATGCCCTTTCGCCAGGTCGGCGGCGTGGGCGGCAATCTTATAGGTGATAAGCCCCTGCTTAACATCTTCTTTATTAGGCAGACCCAGATGCTCTTTTGGCGTTACGTAACAGAGCATCGCGCAGCCAAACCAGCCAATCATCGCCGCACCAATCCCCGACGTGAAGTGGTCATAGCCCGGCGCAATATCGGTAGTTAGCGGCCCCAGAGTGTAAAACGGCGCTTCGTGGCAGTGCTCTAACTCCTCGGTCATATTGCGGCGAATCATCTGCATCGGCACGTGGCCTGGGCCTTCAATCATCACCTGTACGTCATATTCCCAGGCGATTTTGGTCAGTTCGCCCAGCGTATGCAGTTCGGCAAACTGCGCTTCATCGTTGGCGTCCTGAATAGAACCGGGGCGCAGGCCGTCGCCCAGCGACAGCGAAACGTCATAAGCGGCACAGATTTCACAAATTTCGCGGAAGTGTTGATAGAGGAAATTTTCCTGATGATGGGAGAGGCACCATTTCGCCATAATCGAACCGCCGCGAGAGACGATACCGGTCAGGCGTTTCGCGGTCATCGGCACGTAGCGCAGCAGCACGCCCGCATGGATAGTGAAGTAATCCACACCTTGCTCGGCCTGTTCCAGCAACGTGTCGCGGAACGCTTCCCAGGTAAGATCTTCGGCGATCCCGTTAACCTTCTCCAGCGCCTGGTAGATCGGCACAGTACCGATCGGCACCGGGCTGTTACGCAAAATCCACTCGCGGGTTTCGTGAATATAGCGACCGGTGGAGAGATCCATCACCGTATCCGCTCCCCAGCGCGTGGACCATACCAGCTTTTCCACTTCTTCTTCGATGGAAGAGGTGACCGCCGAGTTGCCGATATTGGCGTTAACTTTTACCAGGAAGTTGCGACCAATAATCATCGGCTCCGATTCCGGATGATTAATGTTGGCCGGGATAATCGCACGTCCGGCAGCAACTTCATCACGGACAAATTCCGCAGTGATATTTTCCGGCAGACGTGCGCCAAAGCTCATTCCCGGATGCTGGTGGCGTAAAACTTCGCTACGGATGCGCTCGCGGCCCATATTCTCGCGGATGGCGATGAATTCCATCTCCGGTGTGATGATGCCCTGGCGGGCGTAGTGCAGTTGTGTGACGCGGCGCCCTGCTTTGGCGCGTTTTGGCGTTAATACGCCGCTAAAACGCAGCTCGTCGAGGCCATCATCTGCCAGCCGCGCTTTAGTGTAATCGGAACTGCGCACGGTAAGTTCTTCGGTATCGCCGCGCGCATCGATCCACGGCTGGCGTAGTTTTGCCAGCCCTTGTTGCACGTTAATGGCAATCTGCGGATCGCCATACGGGCCGGAGGTGTCGTAGACCGGAATCGCTTCGTTTTCTTCGTACTGCGGCTGTTCTTTGCTGCCGCCAATTAGTGTCAGGCTAAGCTGGATCTCACGCATCGGTACGCGCACGCCGGGGTGTGTGCCAGTGATATAAATGCGTTTTGAGTTCGGAAAGGCGGTGCCTTCCAGGGTGTCGATAAAATGTTGGGCCCGGGCGCGTTGTTCGCGGCGGGTCAGTTTTGTTGCAGACATAGCTCATTCCAAAAAGTTAAGGACGTGGCTTGTCAGACGACGGATGAAGCAAGAGACGATCGCCGCAAAGGCGATGCGATAGCAGATTAACTCTTGTTCCCTTCGCAGGTATTAGCCTGATCAGGTTCCGCGGATCCCGAATGAACGGTCTCAGCCAGTTAAGGCACTCCGACAAGAAATTAGCCCCGCAAACGGGGCGTTGAATGTAAATTACGCGTTAACAGCGCAGAACTCAAGCAGGATGTTTGACGCGGGCGGCGTCAAGCACAAGCAGAATCAGCTTATCTTCCAGCACAAAGCGTGCTTCCAGCGCCTCGCCGATGTCAGATAAAACCTGTTGAAACTCAAGGTAATTATCATGATCGATGGCGGTTTCCAGGCTGGAATCGTAGTAATCCATAATCTGTTGCGTGTTGGCTTCGAGTTGCGGCCAAATCTTCGCGGCATGAGCGAGTTGCCCGTTGCCTTCCAGTTTATGAAGAATGCGTTCATAAATACTGAAATGTCCGGCAGACAGGTAGTCGACCAGACTCTGGCAAAAATCATCAAGGGCTTTTTCATTCAGCCTCATGTACGATTCTTTGCCAGGCTTAATGCCAACCAGATTGTAGTAAGCCACGAGCAGATGCTTACGTACATGTAGCCAGCGATCAACCAGTTTGTTACTTCCTCTGACGTGCTCCGTCAGGTTATCGAGCTGGTTAAGCATGATTGACTCCGCAAGTTTGTATTCAAAAACTGCTCAGTGAGAAATGTAAAAACCATGTTAAACATGCCAGTGATGCAAAGGTAGTGCAAGAGCTATGGATCGTATAATTGAAAAATTAGATCACGGCTGGTGGGTAGTCAGTCATGAACAAAAATTATGGTTGCCGAAGGGAGAATTACCATACGGCGAAGCGGCAAATTTCGATCTTGTGGGTCAGCGCGCACTACAAATCGGCGAATGGCAGGGAGAACCTGTTTGGCTAGTGCAACAGCAGCGTCGTCACGATATGGGCTCGGTGCGCCAGGTCATTGATCTGGATGTCGGGCTGTTTCAATTAGCCGGACGTGGTGTGCAACTGGCGGAGTTTTATCGCTCGCATAAATACTGCGGTTACTGTGGGCATGACATGTATCCGAGCAAAACCGAATGGGCGATGCTATGCAGCCACTGCCGTGAGCGTTACTACCCACAAATCGCTCCCTGCATTATCGTTGCCATCCGTCGCGATGATTCAATCCTACTTGCTCAGCATACCCGGCATCGTAACGGTGTCCATACGGTACTCGCCGGATTCGTCGAAGTGGGCGAAACCCTCGAACAGGCAGTCGCGCGGGAAGTGATGGAAGAGAGTGGCATCAAAGTCAAAAACTTGCGTTACGTGACTTCCCAGCCGTGGCCGTTTCCTCAGTCTTTAATGACCGCGTTTATGGCGGAATATGACAGCGGCGACATCGTGATCGACCCGAAAGAATTGCTCGAGGCGAACTGGTATCGCTATGACGATTTGCCGTTACTTCCACCGCCCGGCACCGTAGCGCGCCGTCTGATAGAAGATACGGTGGCGATGTGTCGGGCAGAGTATGAGTGATGATACACTGACCGCCTGACGCACTAAGGAACAGCCAAAATGACCGAACTTAAAAACGATCGTTATCTGCGGGCGCTGCTGCGCCAGCCCGTTGATGTCACTCCAGTATGGATGATGCGCCAGGCGGGCCGCTATCTACCGGAATATAAAGCCACGCGCGCCCAGGCGGGCGATTTTATGTCGCTGTGCAAAAACGCCGAGCTGGCGTGCGAAGTGACTTTGCAACCGCTGCGTCGCTACCCGCTGGATGCGGCGATCCTCTTTTCCGATATCCTCACCGTGCCGGACGCGATGGGGTTAGGGCTCTATTTTGAAGCCGGAGAAGGTCCGCGTTTTACCTCGCCAGTCACCTGCAAATCCGACGTCGATAAACTGCCAATTCCGGACCCGGAAGATGAGCTGGGTTACGTGATGAACGCGGTGCGTACCATTCGTCGCGAACTGAAAGGCGAAGTGCCGCTGATTGGTTTTTCCGGCAGTCCGTGGACGCTGGCGACCTATATGGTGGAAGGCGGCAGCAGCAAAGCGTTCACCGTGATTAAAAAAATGATGTATGCCGATCCGCAGGCGCTGCACGCTCTGCTCGATAAACTGGCGAAAAGCGTCACTCTGTACCTGAATGCGCAGATTAAAGCCGGTGCTCAGGCAGTGATGATTTTCGACACCTGGGGCGGCGTGCTAACCGGGCGCGATTATCAACAGTTCTCGCTCTATTACATGCATAAAATTGTTGATGGTTTACTGCGTGAAAACGACGGTCGCCGCGTACCGGTCACGCTGTTTACCAAAGGTGGCGGACAGTGGCTGGAAGCCATGGCAGAAACCGGTTGCGATGCGCTGGGCCTCGACTGGACAACGGACATCGCCGATGCACGCCGCCGCGTGGGTGATAAAGTCGCGCTGCAGGGCAATATGGACCCGTCAATGTTGTACGCGCCGCCTGCCCGTATTGAAGAAGAAGTGGCGACAATCCTTGCCGGTTTCGGTCACGGTGAAGGCCACGTCTTTAACCTCGGCCACGGTATCCATCAGGATGTGCCGCCAGAACATGCTGGCGTATTTGTGGAGGCAGTGCATCGCCTGTCTGCGCCTTATCATCAGTAAGGAGTGGTTATGGATCTCGCGTCATTACGCGCTCAACAACTTGAACTAGCTTCTTCTGTGATCCGCGAGGATCGACTCGATAAAGATCCGCCGGATCTGATCGCTGGAGCCGATGTCGGGTTTGAGCAGGGCGGAGAAGTGACGCGAGCGGCGATGGTGCTGCTGAAATACCCCTCGCTTGAGCTGGTGGAGTATAAAGTGGCCCGCATCGCTACTACCATGCCTTACATTCCAGGTTTTCTTTCCTTTCGCGAATATCCTGCGCTGCTGGCAGCGTGGGAGATGCTGTCGCAAAAGCCGGATTTAGTGTTTGTCGATGGTCACGGGATCTCGCATCCGCGCCGTCTTGGCGTCGCCAGCCATTTTGGCTTATTGGTGGATGTGCCGACCATTGGCGTAGCGAAAAAACGGCTCTGCGGTAAATTCGAAGCGCTCTCCAGCGAACCGGGCGCGCTGGCCCCTCTGATGGATAAAGGCGAGCAGCTGGCCTGGGTCTGGCGCAGCAAAGCGCGCTGTAACCCTCTGTTTATTTCTACCGGCCATCGGGTCAGTGTGGATAGCGCGCTGGCGTGGGTACAACGCTGCATGAAAGGCTATCGCCTGCCGGAACCAACGCGCTGGGCGGACGCGGTGGCCTCGGAACGTCCGGCGTTCGTGCGCTATACAGCAAATCAGCCCTAATTCAGGTAAACTGCGGATAATTTCCGTATTTGAGAACTCAACATGTTACAAAACCCAATTCATCTGCGTCTGGAGCGCCTGGAAAGCTGGCAGCATGTCACTTTCATGGCTTGTCTGTGCGAACGCATGTACCCCAATTACGCTATGTTCTGCAAGCAAACCGGTTTTGGCGATGGGCAAATTTATCGGCGTATTCTCGATCTCATCTGGGAAACGCTGACCGTCAAAGACGCAAAAGTAAATTTCGACAGCCAACTGGAGAAATTTGAAGAAGCGATCCCGTCAGCCGACGATTTCGATCTGTACGGCGTTTATCCGGCAATCGATGCCTGCGTGGCGTTAAGTGAACTGGTCCATTCGCGTTTGAGTGGTGAAACGCTCGAACACGCGGTGGAAGTGAGTAAGACCTCTATTACCACCGTTGCGATGCTGGAAATGACTCAGGCTGGTCGCGAAATGAGCGATGAAGAGCTGAAAGAAAACCCAGCCGTTGAGCAAGAATGGGACATTCAGTGGGAAATATTCCGACTTTTAGCCGAGTGTGAAGAACGTGACATCGAGCTGATAAAAGGCCTTAGAGCCGACCTGCGTGAGGCGGGTGAGAGCAATATTGGTATAATTTTTCAGCAATAAGACCAGAAAACGTGAATTAACGCCTGATTTGTCGTACCTGGAGTCTTCCCTTTCGCCCCCCGTCTGGTCTACATTTGGGGGGCGAAAAAAAGTGGCTATCGGTGCGTGTATGCAGGAGAGTGCTATTCTGGCATTTCCGTCGCACTCGATGCTTAGCAAGCGATAAACACATTGTAAGGATAACTTATGAACAAGACTCAACTGATTGATGTAATTGCAGAGAAAGCAGAACTGTCCAAAACCCAGGCTAAAGCTGCTCTGGAGTCCACTCTGGCTGCAATTACTGAGTCTCTGAAAGAAGGCGATGCTGTACAACTGGTTGGTTTCGGTACCTTCAAAGTGAACCACCGCGCTGAGCGTACTGGCCGCAACCCGCAGACCGGTAAAGAAATCAAAATCGCCGCTGCAAACGTACCGGCATTTGTTTCTGGCAAGGCACTGAAAGACGCAGTTAAGTAAGATTGCGTGGCAGTGAACAGTTTTAACGAAGGGGTGGTTTCACCCCTTTTGTCTTTCTGGCGTCGCTCATTGATGCTGGCAGGCGCGCTGTTTCTTACTGCTTGTAGCCATAACTCCTCACTTCCTCCCTTTACCGCCAGTGGATTTGCTGAAGATCAGGGCGCGGTACGCATCTGGCGAAAAGACAGCGGCGATAATGTCCATCTGCTTGCTGTATTTAGCCCGTGGCGCAATGGCGATACCACGACGCGAGAGTATCGCTGGCAGGGCGATAACCTCACGCTTATCAATATCAATGTTTACAGCAAACCGCCGGTGAACATTCGCGCGCGTTTTGACGATCGCGGCGATCTGAGCTTTATGCAACGTGAATCCGACGGGGAAAAGCAGCAGCTTTCTAACGACCAAATTGATTTATATCGTTATCGTGCTGACCAAATCCGCCAGATTAGCGATGCCTTACGTCAGGGGAGAGTCGTGCTGCGCCAGGGGCGCTGGCATGCGATGGAACAGACCGTGACCACCTGCGAAGGGCAAACCATTAAACCTGATTTAGATTCGCAGGCGATAGCGCATATCGAGCGCCGCCAGAGCCGCTCTTCTGTTGATGTCAGCGTGGCATGGCTGGAAGCGCCCGAAGGTTCGCAATTACTGTTAGTGGCAAACTCTGATTTCTGTCGCTGGCAACCCAACGAGAAAACGTTCTGATTTACCAGTGGCCCATTCCCATATGACCGCCACCACCACCGCAGCCGCTGTAACCCATGCCCATTCCGGTACCGCGCGGAATACCCGCTTCAGCCATCGCAATATCCCGTTTCACCCGTAACTCATCTAACGACTGACGCAAAGCCTCCATCTCTTTGGCGACCGCGTTAATTTTGCTGCTATCCGGTGGGTTCGCGGCTAACAGGGCATTGTATTCATAACGCTTCGTCACCAGTTGCTGTTGCAGTGCGCTGCTTTGAGCGTAAAAGTCATTATGGATTTTCTGCCACGCTGTCTGTTGTTCGCTGGTCAAAGGCGCGGCATTTTGTTGCCACATCCCGTGTCCGCCGTGAGCAAATGCAGATGTCGATCCCATCGCCATTGCTGAAAGCGCCATCATCACCAGGGCAATTTTCGTGTTCCGTTTCATGGTTAATCCTCCAGTGGTTGTCTTACTTTGGGTATTGCATCTTTCGTGCCAACAACGAAACGCTGATATGACGGGCAATCTGGCGTGATAAGCGAGTAAAAATGACTCGCCTGCTGTGGTAAGCGAGTCATTTTTACTCATTGAAATTTAAGTCTTTGTGTTACAGCGCAGGGTAAGCGCTGCTAAAAGATGGCATGATTTCTGCTGTCAAAAAGGGATGAACAGGCAAAGAAGAAGATACGTTTTATGCAACGTTCAAAAGACACCTTAGCCAAATGGTTAAGCACGATCCTCCCCGTGGTCATTGTTGGGCTGGTGGGATTGTTTGCGGTAACTGTGATTCGTGATTATGGGCGGGCAAGTGAGGCTGACCGTCAGGCATTACTGGAAAAAGGTAATGTGCTCATTCGCGCTCTGGAGTCAGGAAGCCGCGTAGGGATGGGGATGCGAATGCACCATGTGCAGCAACAGGCGCTTCTGGAAGAGATGGCAGGCCAGCCTGGGGTGTTGTGGTTTGCGGTCACCGATGCGCAGGGCATCATCATTCTTCACAGTAACCCCGAAATGGTCGGGCGTGCACTCTATTCTCCTGATGAAATGCAGCAGTTAAAGCCAGAGGAAAACTCCCGCTGGAGACTGCTTGAGGATGCAGAAAAAACGCCTGCGCTTGAGGTCTATCGTTTGTTCCAGCCAATGTCATTGCCCTGGCGGCATGGTATGCACAATATGCCGCGCTGTAACGGCAAAGCTGTGCCACAGGCAGAAGCACAACAGGCTATTTTCATCGCCGTTGACGCCAGCGATCTGGTTGCAACCCAGAGTGGGGAAAAGCGCAATACCCTGATTATCCTCTTCGCCCTGGCGACGGTCTTACTGGCAAGCGTGTTGTCATTCTTCTGGTATCGCCGCTATCTGCGCTCGCGCCAGCTTCTACAGGATGAGATGAAGCGCAAAGAGAAGCTGGTGGCGCTGGGGCATCTGGCGGCAGGCGTTGCCCACGAAATCCGTAACCCACTTTCCTCGATTAAAGGGCTGGCGAAATATTTTGCCGAACGTGCGCCAGCAGGGGGAGAAGCGCATCAACTGGCGCAGGTGATGGCGAAAGAAGCCGACCGTTTAAACCGCGTGGTAAGCGAGCTGCTGGAACTGGTTAAACCAACGCATCTGGCTTTGCAGGCGGTGGATCTCAACAATCTGATTAACCACTCATTACAGCTGGTAAGCCAGGATGCAAACAGCCGGGAGATCCAGTTACTCTTTACCGCCAACGACATGTTGCCGGAAATTCAGGCCGATCCGGACAGGCTGACTCAGGTCCTGTTGAATCTCTATCTCAATGCTATTCAGGCGATTGGTCAGCATGGCGTGATTAGCGTGACGGCCAGCGAAAGCGGCGCGGGCGTGAAAATCAGCGTTACCGACAGCGGTAAGGGAATTGCGGCAGATCAGCTTGAAGCCATCTTCACTCCGTACTTCACCACCAAAGCCGAAGGCACCGGATTGGGGCTGGCGGTCGTGCATAATATTGTTGAACAACACGGTGGTACAATTCAGGTCGCAAGCCAGGAGGGAAAAGGCGCAACATTCACTCTCTGGCTTCCGGTCAATATTACGCGTAAGGACCCACAAGGATGACGCACGATAATATCGATATTCTGGTGGTGGATGATGACATTAGCCACTGCACTATTTTGCAGGCATTGCTGCGCGGCTGGGGCTATAACGTCGCGCTGGCGAACAGCGGGCGACAGGCGCTGGAGCAGGTGCGGGAACAGGTTTTTGATCTTGTGCTTTGCGATGTGCGAATGGCGGAGATGGACGGCATTGCCACGCTAAAAGAGATCAAAACGTTAAACCCGGCGATTCCGGTACTGATTATGACCGCGTACTCCAGCGTCGAGACGGCGGTAGAGGCGTTGAAAACCGGGGCGCTGGATTATCTCATCAAACCGCTGGATTTCGATAACCTGCAGGCGACGCTGGAAAAGGCGCTCGCGCATACGCACAGTGTCGATGCTGAAATACCTGCGGTGTCCGCCAGCCAGTTCGGTATGGTCGGTAAAAGCCCGGCGATGCAACACCTGCTCAGTGAAATCGCCCTCGTCGCGCCATCGGAAGCCACGGTGCTGATCCACGGCGATTCCGGCACCGGTAAAGAGCTGGTCGCCAGGGCGATTCACGCCAGTAGCGCACGTAGCGAAAAACCGCTGGTAACGCTCAACTGTGCGGCACTCAACGAATCCTTGCTGGAATCTGAATTGTTCGGTCACGAAAAAGGGGCGTTTACTGGAGCCGATAAACGCCGGGAAGGGCGCTTTGTTGAGGCGGACGGCGGCACGCTGTTTCTCGATGAAATTGGCGATATCTCGCCGATGATGCAGGTGCGTCTGCTGCGTGCGATTCAGGAGCGCGAAGTTCAGCGTGTCGGTAGCAACCAGACTATCTCGGTTGATGTCCGGCTGATTGCGGCGACCCATCGCGATCTTGCCGCAGAGGTAAATGCCGGGCGTTTTCGCCAGGATCTCTACTATCGCCTGAACGTGGTGGCGATTGAAGTACCGTCGCTGCGTCAGCGGCGGGAAGATATCCCTCTGCTGGCTGGCCATTTTCTTCAGCGCTTTGCCGAACGTAATCGCAAGGCCGTAAAAGGCTTTACGCCCCAGGCGATGGATTTGCTGATCCACTACGACTGGCCGGGAAACATTCGTGAACTGGAAAACGCGGTGGAACGGGCGGTGGTGCTGCTGACCGGGGAATATATTTCCGAACGCGAGCTGCCGCTGGCGATTGCCAGTACGCCGATCCCGCTGGCACAAAGTCAGGATATTCAGCCGCTGGTGGAAGTCGAAAAAGAAGTGATTCTGGCTGCACTGGAGAAAACGGGCGGCAACAAAACCGAAGCCGCCCGTCAGTTAGGGATCACGCGTAAAACGCTATTGGCAAAACTGTCGCGTTAGTTCTGTTCGCGTTCGATGGCGCGCCAGCCGATATCTTTCCGGCAGAAGCAGTCGTCCCAGTGGATATCGGTCATTAAGGCATAAGCGCGTTTCTGCGCTTCAGCTACGGTATGACCCAGCGCGGTGACGCACAGTACGCGCCCGCCGCTGGTCACTACCTGCTCGTCATCCGCCAGTTTTGTGCCCGCGTGGAACACTTTGCCGCCTTCCACTTCTTCCAGCGGCAGGCCGTGGATCACATCGCCGGTGCGGTAATTACCCGGATATCCACCCGCAGCCATCACCACGCCGAGAGAAGCGCGTTCATCCCACTCGGACGTTTTCTCGTCCAGCTTGCCTTCACAGGCTGCCAGGCACAGTTCAACCAGATCGGACTTCATGCGCAGCATAATCGGCTGGGTTTCCGGATCGCCAAAGCGGCAGTTAAATTCAATAACCTTCGGATTGCCCTGTTTGTCGATCATCAGGCCCGCATAGAGAAAACCGGTGTAGGTGTTGCCTTCCGCCGCCATGCCTTTCACGGTTGGCCAGATGATACGTTCCATCGTGCGCTGATGAACTTCATCGGTCACTACCGGCGCAGGAGAGTAAGCGCCCATTCCGCCAGTGTTTGGCCCGGTATCTTTATCGCCTACGCGTTTGTGATCCTGGCTGGTGGCCATCGGTAGCACATGCTCGCCGTCCACCATCACGATAAAGCTCGCTTCTTCGCCATCGAGGAACTCTTCGATAACGATGCGATGACCCGCGTCGCCAAAAGCGTTGCCTGCCAGCATATCGTGAACAGCCGCTTCAGCTTCTTCCTGCGTCATCGCCACGATAACGCCTTTCCCGGCAGCCAGACCGTCAGCTTTAATGACGATTGGCGCGCCTTTCTCACGCAGATACGCCAGCGCAGGTTCTACCTCGGTGAAGTTCTGGTATTCCGCCGTAGGGATCTTATGGCGGGCCAGGAAATCTTTGGTAAACGCTTTTGAACCTTCCAGTTGCGCGGCATCTGCGGTTGGGCCGAAGATTTTCAGCCCGGCGGCGCGGAAGGTATCAACCACGCCTTTCACCAGCGGCGCTTCCGGGCCGACGATGGTCAGATCGATCTTTTCGTTTTGTGCGAAATCCAGCAGCGCCGGGATATCGGTCACGCCGATATCGACGTTCTGTAGCGCGGGTTCCAGCGCAGTGCCTGCGTTACCCGGTGCGACAAATACGGTCTTAACCAGCGGCGACTGGGCCGCTTTCCAGGCCAGCGCGTGCTCGCGCCCGCCGTTACCAATCACTAATACTTTCATCTGTCGCTCCATTAATGGCGGAAGTGGCGCATGTCGGTGAAGAGCATCGCAATACCGTGCTCGTCGGCGGCGGCAATCACTTCGTCATCACGGATAGAACCGCCAGGCTGGATTACACAGGTCACGCCCGCAGCGGCGGCGGCATCAATACCGTCGCGGAACGGGAAGAACGCGTCAGAAGCCATCGAGGAACCTTTCACTTCCAGGCCTTCATCGGCAGCTTTAATACCGGCGATTTTCGCGGAGTACACGCGGCTCATCTGGCCCGCGCCAATACCGATGGTCATATTGTTTTTGGCATAGACGATGGCGTTGGATTTCACGAACTTCGCCACTTTCCAGCAGAACAGCGCATCACGCAGTTCCTGTTTGGTCGGCTGGCGTTTGGTGACGACACGCAGTTTTTCCGCGCCGACCATCCCCAGGTCACGATCCTGAACCAGCAGACCGCCGTTCACGCGTTTGAAATCAAGACCCGGAATACGTTCGCCCCACTGACCGCAGGTCAGAACGCGTACGTTCTGCTTGGCGGCGGTGATTTTCAGGGCTTCTTCGCTGGCGGACGGCGCAATAATCACTTCGACAAACTGACGAGAAATGATGGCCTGTGCGGTTTCCGCATCCAGCTCGCGGTTAAAGGCGATAATGCCGCCGAATGCGGAGGTTGGGTCGGTTTTGTACGCGCGATCGTAAGCATCAAGAATGGAATTGCCGATAGCCACGCCGCAAGGGTTGGCGTGCTTCACAATCACACATGCCGGCTCGGCGAACTCTTTCACGCACTCCAGCGCTGCATCGGTATCGGCGATGTTGTTATAAGAGAGGGCCTTACCCTGAACCTGGGTTGCTGTGGCAACGGAGGCTTCTTTTACATTCTCTTCTATATAGAAGGCAGCCTGCTGGTGGCTGTTCTCGCCGTAGCGCATATCCTGCTTCTTAATGAAGTTCAGGTTCAGCGTGCGCGAGAAGCGACCGGCGGCTTCTTTGCTTTCGCCGTGGTAAGCCGGAACCATGCTGCCGAAATAGTTGGCAATCATGCTGTCGTAGGCGGCGGTGTGTTCGAAGGCTTTGATAGCGAGGTCGAAACGGGTTGCAAGCAGAAGCGATCCTTCGTTGGCATCCATCTCATTAATAATGGCGTCGTAGTCGCTGCTCTTCACCACGATTGCGACATCTTTATGGTTCTTGGCGGCGGAGCGCACCATGGTTGGGCCGCCGATATCGATGTTCTCAACCGCATCTTCCAGCGAGCAGCCTTCACGAGCAACGGTCTGGGCGAACGGATACAGGTTAACAACCACCATATCGATAGGTTGGATCTGATGTTCTTCCATAATGGCATCGTCCTGGCCGCGACGGCCCAGAATGCCACCATGTACTTTCGGATGCAGGGTCTTCACGCGTCCATCCATCATCTCCGGGAAACCGGTGTAATCGGAAACTTCGGTTACCGGCAGACCTTTTTCTGCTAACAGACGGGCAGTGCCCCCTGTAGACAGCAGCTCCACACCGCGTGCGGAAAGTGCCTGGGCGAATTCGACGATACCGGCTTTGTCAGAAACACTGAGCAGAGCGCGGCGGACTGGACGACGTTGTTGCATGGTAAATCCCCTGGATTTGACTATTACAGAGAGCGTTAGCTGAATTTTTCGCGAAAAACTCAGCTAACGCCCCTAACGGGGCATCCTTATTTTTCGCCCGCATTGTAACGAAAACGTTTGCGCAACGCTCGCGAATTTTTCTCTTTCAATGGCGATCACAATTTTGACAGTGGTTACCGTGGGAAAAATACAGAAATTACATTGATGATTGTGGATAACTCTGTGCGTAAAAAGGTATAAAGCGGGGTTTTGCTGGGGAATGCAGCAGTCAGTCATTTTTTTGCAATTTTTCTATTGCGGCCTACGGAGAACTCCCTATAATGCGCCTCCATCGACACGGCGGATGTGAATCACTTCACACAAACAGCCGGTTCGGTTGAAGAGAAAAATCCTGAAATTCTGGGTTGACTCTGAAAGAGGAAAGCGTAATATACGCCACCTCGCGACAGTGAGCTGAAAGCCGCGTCGCAACTGCTCTTTAACAATTTATCAGACAATCTGTGTGGGCACTCGAAGATACGGATTCTTAACGTCGCAAGACGATAAATGAATACCAAGTCTCAAGAGTGAACACGTAATTCATTACGAAGTTTAATTTTTTGAGCATCAAACTTTTAAATTGAAGAGTTTGATCATGGCTCAGATTGAACGCTGGCGGCAGGCCTAACACATGCAAGTCGAACGGTAACAGGAAGAAGCTTGCTTCTTTGCTGACGAGTGGCGGACGGGTGAGTAATGTCTGGGAAACTGCCTGATGGAGGGGGATAACTACTGGAAACGGTAGCTAATACCGCATAACGTCGCAAGACCAAAGAGGGGGACCTTCGGGCCTCTTGCCATCGGATGTGCCCAGATGGGATTAGCTAGTAGGTGGGGTAACGGCTCACCTAGGCGACGATCCCTAGCTGGTCTGAGAGGATGACCAGCCACACTGGAACTGAGACACGGTCCAGACTCCTACGGGAGGCAGCAGTGGGGAATATTGCACAATGGGCGCAAGCCTGATGCAGCCATGCCGCGTGTATGAAGAAGGCCTTCGGGTTGTAAAGTACTTTCAGCGGGGAGGAAGGGAGTAAAGTTAATACCTTTGCTCATTGACGTTACCCGCAGAAGAAGCACCGGCTAACTCCGTGCCAGCAGCCGCGGTAATACGGAGGGTGCAAGCGTTAATCGGAATTACTGGGCGTAAAGCGCACGCAGGCGGTTTGTTAAGTCAGATGTGAAATCCCCGGGCTCAACCTGGGAACTGCATCTGATACTGGCAAGCTTGAGTCTCGTAGAGGGGGGTAGAATTCCAGGTGTAGCGGTGAAATGCGTAGAGATCTGGAGGAATACCGGTGGCGAAGGCGGCCCCCTGGACGAAGACTGACGCTCAGGTGCGAAAGCGTGGGGAGCAAACAGGATTAGATACCCTGGTAGTCCACGCCGTAAACGATGTCGACTTGGAGGTTGTGCCCTTGAGGCGTGGCTTCCGGAGCTAACGCGTTAAGTCGACCGCCTGGGGAGTACGGCCGCAAGGTTAAAACTCAAATGAATTGACGGGGGCCCGCACAAGCGGTGGAGCATGTGGTTTAATTCGATGCAACGCGAAGAACCTTACCTGGTCTTGACATCCACGGAAGTTTTCAGAGATGAGAATGTGCCTTCGGGAACCGTGAGACAGGTGCTGCATGGCTGTCGTCAGCTCGTGTTGTGAAATGTTGGGTTAAGTCCCGCAACGAGCGCAACCCTTATCCTTTGTTGCCAGCGGTCCGGCCGGGAACTCAAAGGAGACTGCCAGTGATAAACTGGAGGAAGGTGGGGATGACGTCAAGTCATCATGGCCCTTACGACCAGGGCTACACACGTGCTACAATGGCGCATACAAAGAGAAGCGACCTCGCGAGAGCAAGCGGACCTCATAAAGTGCGTCGTAGTCCGGATTGGAGTCTGCAACTCGACTCCATGAAGTCGGAATCGCTAGTAATCGTGGATCAGAATGCCACGGTGAATACGTTCCCGGGCCTTGTACACACCGCCCGTCACACCATGGGAGTGGGTTGCAAAAGAAGTAGGTAGCTTAACCTTCGGGAGGGCGCTTACCACTTTGTGATTCATGACTGGGGTGAAGTCGTAACAAGGTAACCGTAGGGGAACCTGCGGTTGGATCACCTCCTTACCTTAAAGAAGCGTTCTTTGAAGTGCTCACACAGATTGTCTGATAGAAAGTGAATAGCAAGGCGTCTTGCGAAGCAGACTGATACGTCCCCTTCGTCTAGAGGCCCAGGACACCGCCCTTTCACGGCGGTAACAGGGGTTCGAATCCCCTAGGGGACGCCACTTGCTGGTTTGTGAGTGAAAGTCGCCGACCTCTGTATCTCAAAACTCACTTACGAGTGATGTTTGAGATATTTGCTCTTTAAAAATCTGGATCAAGCTGAAAATTGAAACACTGAACAACGAGAGTTGTTCGTGAGTCTCTCAAATTTTCGCAACACGATGATGAATCGCAAGAAACATCTTCGGGTTGTGAGGTTAAGCGACTAAGCGTACACGGTGGATGCCCTGGCAGTCAGAGGCGATGAAGGACGTGCTAATCTGCGATAAGCGTCGGTAAGGTGATATGAACCGTTATAACCGGCGATTTCCGAATGGGGAAACCCAGTGTGTTTCGACACACTATCATTAACTGAATCCATAGGTTAATGAGGCGAACCGGGGGAACTGAAACATCTAAGTACCCCGAGGAAAAGAAATCAACCGAGATTCCCCCAGTAGCGGCGAGCGAACGGGGAGCAGCCCAGAGCCTGAATCAGTGTGTGTGTTAGTGGAAGCGTCTGGAAAGGCGCGCGATACAGGGTGACAGCCCCGTACACAAAAATGCACATGCTGTGAGCTCGATGAGTAGGGCGGGACACGTGGTATCCTGTCTGAATATGGGGGGACCATCCTCCAAGGCTAAATACTCCTGACTGACCGATAGTGAACCAGTACCGTGAGGGAAAGGCGAAAAGAACCCCGGCGAGGGGAGTGAAAAAGAACCTGAAACCGTGTACGTACAAGCAGTGGGAGCCTCTTTATGGGGTGACTGCGTACCTTTTGTATAATGGGTCAGCGACTTATATTCTGTAGCAAGGTTAACCGAATAGGGGAGCCGAAGGGAAACCGAGTCTTAACTGGGCGTTAAGTTGCAGGGTATAGACCCGAAACCCGGTGATCTAGCCATGGGCAGGTTGAAGGTTGGGTAACACTAACTGGAGGACCGAACCGACTAATGTTGAAAAATTAGCGGATGACTTGTGGCTGGGGGTGAAAGGCCAATCAAACCGGGAGATAGCTGGTTCTCCCCGAAAGCTATTTAGGTAGCGCCTCGTGAATTCATCTCCGGGGGTAGAGCACTGTTTCGGCAAGGGGGTCATCCCGACTTACCAACCCGATGCAAACTGCGAATACCGGAGAATGTTATCACGGGAGACACACGGCGGGTGCTAACGTCCGTCGTGAAGAGGGAAACAACCCAGACCGCCAGCTAAGGTCCCAAAGTCATGGTTAAGTGGGAAACGATGTGGGAAGGCCCAGACAGCCAGGATGTTGGCTTAGAAGCAGCCATCATTTAAAGAAAGCGTAATAGCTCACTGGTCGAGTCGGCCTGCGCGGAAGATGTAACGGGGCTAAACCATGCACCGAAGCTGCGGCAGCGACACTATGTGTTGTTGGGTAGGGGAGCGTTCTGTAAGCCTGTGAAGGTGTACTGTGAGGTATGCTGGAGGTATCAGAAGTGCGAATGCTGACATAAGTAACGATAAAGCGGGTGAAAAGCCCGCTCGCCGGAAGACCAAGGGTTCCTGTCCAACGTTAATCGGGGCAGGGTGAGTCGACCCCTAAGGCGAGGCCGAAAGGCGTAGTCGATGGGAAACAGGTTAATATTCCTGTACTTGGTGTTACTGCGAAGGGGGGACGGAGAAGGCTATGTTGGCCGGGCGACGGTTGTCCCGGTTTAAGCGTGTAGGCTGGTTTTCCAGGCAAATCCGGAAAACCAAGGCTGAGGCGTGATGACGAGGCACTACGGTGCTGAAGCAACAAATGCCCTGCTTCCAGGAAAAGCCTCTAAGCATCAGGTAACATCAAATCGTACCCCAAACCGACACAGGTGGTCAGGTAGAGAATACCAAGGCGCTTGAGAGAACTCGGGTGAAGGAACTAGGCAAAATGGTGCCGTAACTTCGGGAGAAGGCACGCTGATACGTAGGTGAAGTCCCTCGCGGATGGAGCTGAAATCAGTCGAAGATACCAGCTGGCTGCAACTGTTTATTAAAAACACAGCACTGTGCAAACACGAAAGTGGACGTATACGGTGTGACGCCTGCCCGGTGCCGGAAGGTTAATTGATGGGGTTAGCGCAAGCGAAGCTCTTGATCGAAGCCCCGGTAAACGGCGGCCGTAACTATAACGGTCCTAAGGTAGCGAAATTCCTTGTCGGGTAAGTTCCGACCTGCACGAATGGCGTAATGATGGCCAGGCTGTCTCCACCCGAGACTCAGTGAAATTGAACTCGCTGTGAAGATGCAGTGTACCCGCGGCAAGACGGAAAGACCCCGTGAACCTTTACTATAGCTTGACACTGAACATTGAGCCTTGATGTGTAGGATAGGTGGGAGGCTTTGAAGTGTGGACGCCAGTCTGCATGGAGCCGACCTTGAAATACCACCCTTTAATGTTTGATGTTCTAACGTAGACCCGTGATCCGGGTTGCGGACAGTGTCTGGTGGGTAGTTTGACTGGGGCGGTCTCCTCCTAAAGAGTAACGGAGGAGCACGAAGGTTGGCTAATCCTGGTCGGACATCAGGAGGTTAGTGCAATGGCATAAGCCAGCTTGACTGCGAGCGTGACGGCGCGAGCAGGTGCGAAAGCAGGTCATAGTGATCCGGTGGTTCTGAATGGAAGGGCCATCGCTCAACGGATAAAAGGTACTCCGGGGATAACAGGCTGATACCGCCCAAGAGTTCATATCGACGGCGGTGTTTGGCACCTCGATGTCGGCTCATCACATCCTGGGGCTGAAGTAGGTCCCAAGGGTATGGCTGTTCGCCATTTAAAGTGGTACGCGAGCTGGGTTTAGAACGTCGTGAGACAGTTCGGTCCCTATCTGCCGTGGGCGCTGGAGAACTGAGGGGGGCTGCTCCTAGTACGAGAGGACCGGAGTGGACGCATCACTGGTGTTCGGGTTGTCATGCCAATGGCACTGCCCGGTAGCTAAATGCGGAAGAGATAAGTGCTGAAAGCATCTAAGCACGAAACTTGCCCCGAGATGAGTTCTCCCTGACTCCTTGAGAGTCCTGAAGGAACGTTGAAGACGACGACGTTGATAGGCCGGGTGTGTAAGCGCAGCGATGCGTTGAGCTAACCGGTACTAATGAACCGTGAGGCTTAACCTTACAACGCCGAAGATGTTTTGGCGGATGAGACATCGATAAGTAAGCTTGATAACAGATTAGATTAACCGGCGTAAGCGGGTTAATAAAACAGAATTTGCCTGGCGGCCTTAGCGCGGTGGTCCCACCTGACCCCATGCCGAACTCAGAAGTGAAACGCCGTAGCGCCGATGGTAGTGTGGGGTCTCCCCATGCGAGAGTAGGGAACTGCCAGGCATCAAATTAAGCAGAAGGCCATCCGTCAGGATGGCCTTTTTGCGTTGATGCAGAAAAAATGCCGGATGCGACGCTGGCGCGTCTTCTCCAGCCTACTCTTGCTTATCCGGCCTGCTTTTGCATCCACTCCACCACAAAATCAGCCAGCCTCTCAATATCATTAATATCCAGTAACGCGACATCAAGATTAAGCGGCACATCACTGGCTACAGCAATAACATGCCTGTCTATCACTAATTCTTCCGGTCGATGTCCAGCTCCATCGCGAAACAGCACAATCTTCGCGATCTCTTCATGCTTGAACCCTTCAACCAGAATCAGATCCAGCTTTGAGGTATCCATTCGACTTGCGAGAAAATTCAGATCCAGCGCTTCTTCGTCTGGCGTCTCCGTTATTAGCGCCCAACGCTGCTGGCTGGCAACGATGGTTTGCGCCGCGCCAGCCTTGCGCAGCTCATAGCTATCTTTGCCCGGTTTATCGACATCCATATCATGATGCGTATGTTTAATCAGCCCCGGGCGGATCCCTCTGGCGCATAATACCGGGATAAGTTTTTTCAACAGCGTCGTTTTTCCGGTGCCGCTCCACGCGGCAAAGGCGAGTAGCGGTATCATTGTTTTTCCTGCCATCGGGCAAGCTCCTCTGGCGTATTCACGTTCACAAATGCTTCTTTACGGTCGCTAAAATCAACCGCGTGACCGCCAGCAAGATTCATAAATGCCATTACCCGGCGTTCTCCTGCTTGTAGATATTCCTGCAATAAAGGTTCAATAGCGCAATTTACCAGAGCAATAGTTGGATGATCGCGTTCACCGTCATGGACCCACACAACAGGTGCATCTTTGCGCTGATGATTAAGCTGGGAGACTAAATCGTGGGGGATATAAGGCGTATCGCACGGACAAAACAGAAACCACTCACCTGCTTCCTGCTGCATTACCGAAAGCATTCCCGCCAGCGGGCCAGGATAATCCGCCAGTGAATCCGCTATTACTTTCAGACCACTGGCCTGATAGATTTCCTGATGACGATTGGCATTAACCACGACGTGAGAGAGCTGCGTCATAAGCGCGTCAGCGACATGTTGCCACAGCGGTTTGCCGTTTAATTCCAGCAATCCTTTATCTACGCCGCCCATTCGTCTGGCTTTACCGCCCGCCAGTACAACGCCTGTTATCGTCGTCATCAGATTCACCGATATCGCCTCTTTTATTGTGGGATTGACCCTGCTAACGTGTCTGTCTCAAGAGTAAGGAGCATTACTATGAAATGTAAACGTCTGAATGAAGTTATTGAACTCCTCCAGCCAGCCTGGCAAAAAGAGCCAGACCTTAACCTGCTGCAATTTTTGCAGAAACTGGCGAAAGAGTCAGGTTTTGATGGCGAACTGGCGGATTTGACGGATGACATTCTGATCTATCACCTGAAAATGCGCGATTCCGCGAAAGATGCGGTGATCCCTGGGTTGCAGAAAGATTATGAAGAAGACTTCAAAACGGCGCTATTACGCGCGCGTGGCGTAATTAAAGAGTAAAAGCTTGTAAGCGCTACCAACAAAATCATTGTGAAATGATATCCTTCATTATTCGTAATGTTTTCCGGATGATGGGATGAACAACAGCGCTTTTACTTTCCAGACACTACACCCGGATACCATCATGGACGCTCTGTTTGAGCATGGGATCCGGGTGGATTCCGGTCTTACCCCGCTTAACAGCTATGAAAACCGTGTCTATCAATTTCAGGACGAAGATCGTCGACGTTTTGTCGTCAAATTTTATCGCCCTGAACGTTGGACAGCTGATCAAATCCTCGAAGAACATCAATTTGCGTTGCAGCTGGTAAGCGATGAAGTTCCGGTCGCAGCACCTGTGGCCTTTAACGGTCAAACTTTATTGAATCATCAGGGATTTTATTTTGCCGTTTTTCCAAGCGTCGGTGGTCGCCAGTTCGAAGCTGATAATATCGATCAGATGGAAGCGGTTGGGCGTTATTTAGGGCGTATGCACCAGACGGGGCGCAAACAGCTTTTTATCCATCGCCCGACCATCGGTCTGAATGAATATCTCATTGAGCCACGCAAGCTGTTTGAAAATGCTACGCTGATACCTTCTGGGCTGAAAGCGGCCTTCCTTAAGGCAACGGATGAGCTTATTACCGCCGTTACAGCACACTGGCGGGAGGACTTCACCGTTCTGCGATTACATGGTGACTGCCATGCCGGAAATATTCTCTGGCGCGATGGCCCAATGTTTGTCGATTTGGATGATGCGCGTAATGGCCCTGCAATTCAGGACCTGTGGATGTTGCTGAATGGCGATAAAGCTGAGCAGCGGATGCAGTTAGAAACTATTATTGAAGCTTATGAAGAATTTAGCGAGTTCGACACCGCTGAAATCGGACTGATTGAACCTTTACGCGCCATGCGTTTGGTTTATTATCTTGCCTGGCTAATGCGGCGTTGGGCTGATCCGGCGTTCCCGAAAAATTTCCCGTGGTTAACCGGGGAAGATTACTGGCTGCGACAGACGGCGACTTTTATAGAACAGGCAAAAGTTCTACAAGAACCCCCTTTGCAATTAACACCTATGTATTAATCGGAGAGAGTAGATCATGAAAAAGATTTGGCTGGCGCTGGCCGGTTTGGTTTTAGCGTTTAGCGCATCGGCGGCGCAGTATGAAGATGGTAAACAATACACCACGCTGGAAAAGCCGGTTGCTGGCGCACCGCAAGTGCTGGAGTTTTTCTCTTTCTTCTGCCCACACTGCTATCAGTTTGAAGAAGTTCTGCATATTTCTGAGAATGTGAAGAAAAAACTGCCGGAAGGTGTGAAGATGACTAAATACCACGTCAACTTCATGGGCGGGGAGCTGGGGCAATCTCTGACACAAGCGTGGGCTGTGGCGATGGCGCTGGGCGTAGAAGATAAAGTGACTGTACCACTGTTTGAAGGCGTACAGAAAACACAGACCATTCGCTCTACGGCCGACATTCGTGATGTCTTCATCAACGCAGGTATTAAAGGTGAAGAGTATGATGCAGCATGGAACAGCTTTGTTGTTAAATCTCTGGTCGCACAGCAAGAAAAAGCGGCTGCAGATGTACAATTGCGTGGCGTTCCAGCGATGTTTGTTAACGGTAAATATCAGCTGAATCCGCAGGGTATGGATACCAGCAATATGGATGTTTTTGTTCAGCAGTATGCTGATACAGTGAAATATCTGTCTGAGAAAAAATAATTTATTGTAATTCACATAAAGCCCGTGAATATTCACGGGCTTTTTTTGTTGTTTAATCAATATAAATACTTTCTGATAATTCACCTCGTTTCTGGACATTTTAATATCAAGCGCGGATATTAAAAGTTTTGCTGTTTTATCAGGGAATAATAGAAATGATACGTAAGTCAGCCACAGGTGTTATTGTTGCATTAGCCATTATTTGGGGCGGTGGAACATGGTATGAAGGGACTCAAATCCAGTCTGGCGTCGAAAAATTTATTAAAGATTTTAACGACAGTAAAAAGAAGGGAGAGCATGCCTATGATATGACCGCCAGCTATAAAAACTTTGACAAAGGTTTTTTTAGCTCTCATTTTCAAATGCTTATTACCTTTGATAAAGGTGCGCCAGATCTCAATATCAAGCCAGGACAAGGTATTGCATTTGATGTGGATGTCGATCATGGTCCCTTGCCGCTATCAATGTTAAAAAGCGGCAATATCTTACCTGCTATGGCGGCAGCAAAAGTTAAATTAGTCAATAATGAACTGACACAGCCGCTATTTATTGCTGCAAAAGATAGAGCGCCCGTCGAAGCGACATTGCGATTCGCCTTTGGCGGTTCTTTCTCTACAACTCTGGACGTTGCCCCTGCAGAGTATGGAAAACTCTCCTTTGGTGAAGGTCAGTTTACTTTTAATGGTGATGACAGTTCATTGTCTAATCTGGATGTTGAAGGCAAAGTCGAAGATATTGTTCTGGAATTATCGCCAATGAACAAAGTCATGGCGAAAAATTTTACCATTAATTCTCTGACGCGATTAGAAGAAAAGAAATTTCCGGTTGGTGAAAGCGAGTCGAAATTTAATCAGATTAGCATTGTCAATCACGGTAGCGAAGTTGCCAAAATCGACGCTTTCGTCGCGAAAACCACACTAGAGCGCGTAAAAGATAAAGATTATATCAATGTCAATCTGACCTACGAACTTGATAAGTTAACAAAAGGGAATCAACAACTCGGTAGCGGTCAGTGGTCATTGATTGCTGAATCTATTGATCCCTTAGCAGTTCGCCAGTTTATCATCCAGTACAACATTGCGACGCAGAAGCAACTTGCAGCACACCCCGAGTTAGTAAATGATGAAGATGCACTGGAAGCAATGAATACTGCATTGTTCAAAGAGTATTTACCGTTATTACAAAAAAGTGAGCCGATCATTAAACTACCTGTAAGCTGGAAGAACGCTGTCGGTGAACTAAATGCTAATCTGGATATTAGTATTGTCGATCCAGCCAAATCTTCATCATCCACAAACAAAGATATTAAATCGTTCAATCTGGATATGAATGTACCGATTAATGTCGTCACTGAAATAGCTAAACAGCTTAATTTATCTGAAGGAATGGATGCTGAAAAAGCTCAAAAGCTGGCTGATAAACAAATCGGCGGAATGGCAACATTAGGTAAGATGTTTCAGTTAATCACAATTGACAACAATATTGCCTCGCTGCAACTGCATTATTTGCCAGGTAAAGTTGTTTTTAACGGTCAAGAGATGAGCGAAGAAGAATTTATGTCTCGTGCCGGACGTTTAGTGCATTAAAATGATAACTCGCCTCTGCTAATACGGAGGCGAGTTATAACTACTTATCCTGATGCCGTGATGACATCAGTGAAGTCAGAAGTCGGTCTTTTTCCTGCCACAGTGTGTTCAGCCACTGCTGAAAATGACGTTTGAAGCTTTTGTCATTGATATAGTCGCCATGCAACTCTTCAGCAATGGGTTGTAAATCCACATGCACGACAATCCGCGTCAGTTTGCCACTTAACATATCGAAGAATGGCTGGCGGTTATTGTCCGGATAACACAGCGTAACATTGAGTAGTTTATCGAATTGTTTACCCAGTACATTCAGCGCCATCGCGATACCGGCGGCTTTGGGAGGCAGGAGATTTTTAAATGTCGAGTGGGTTTGCTGGTGTTTCTGTTCAGTAAAACGGGAGCCTTCAACAAAATTCACAATCGTGGTGGGATGCAGGCGAAACTTTTCGCAAGACCGACGAGTGGTTTCAACATCTTTACCGCGCCGTTCCGGATGACGTATCAAATAAGCGCGGGAATAGCGCTTCATAAATGGCATATCCAGCGCCCAGCACGCCAGGCCCAGGAAAGGCACCCAGGCCAGTTGCTGCTTGAGAAAATATTTGTTCATTGGAATATGCTTACGAAACAACACGCACAGTACAACAATATCAGCCCAACTGCGGTGGTTACAAATAAGCAGATACCAGTTCTTCTTACTTAGCCCTTCCAGTCCGCGAACTTCCCATTGCAGGTGTGGGTTAAGGTGCAGTAATAGCGCTAATCCTTCACACCAGCAATACATCATAAAATCACAAAAAAGCGATACCTTTCGCCAAATCACTGGCACAGGTAACAATAGTTTTACGATCCCGGCAATGATGATCGGGACAGAACAAAAAATGGTGACCAAAATGGTCAATACGATACTCACCAAAAGTGTTATCGCAGCGAGTATTCTCGTCATAATTAAATTATTCAAAAGGTTAGCCATAGACAGTGCGCTAAAGAAGCGCAAGGCGCAGATTTTAGCAGAAAACGGCCCAAATAACGGATGATCCTTAAATAGAAAAATAATTCATATCTATCCACATTAGAAAAAATCCCTATTACTCAATCACCAGCAATGCTTTTATTTTTAACTTTATGAAAAACAACAACAAACCTAATGCTGTAACAAGCATGATAATAAATTAAAAGTGATGTAAATAATTTATACACAAAGTTATCCACATGACGATTTGCGAGCGATCCACAAGATCTACAAAAGATTTTCACGAAAAGCGGTGAAAAACTCATGTTTTCATCCTGTCTGTGGCATCCTTTACGCATAATCTGATAAACAGGCACGGACATTATGGTTCAGATCCCCCAAAACCCACTAATCCTTGTAGATGGTTCATCTTACCTTTATCGCGCATATCACGCGTTTCCGCCGCTGACTAACAGCGCAGGCGAGCCAACCGGTGCGATGTACGGTGTCCTCAACATGCTGCGTAGTCTGATCATGCAATACCAACCGACGCATGCAGCGGTGGTCTTTGACGCCAAGGGAAAAACCTTTCGTGATGAACTGTTTGAACATTACAAATCACATCGCCCGCCAATGCCGGACGATTTGCGCGCGCAGATCGAACCCCTGCACACAATGGTAAAAGCGATGGGGCTGCCTCTGCTGGCCGTTTCTGGCGTAGAAGCAGACGACGTTATCGGTACTCTGGCGCGTGAAGCAGAAAAAGCGGGGCGTCCGGTATTGATCAGCACCGGTGATAAAGATATGGCGCAACTGGTGACGCCAAATATCACGCTTATCAACACCATGACAAATACTATCCTCGGCCCGGAAGAGGTGGTGAATAAGTATGGCGTACCGCCAGAACTGATCATCGACTTCCTCGCGCTGATGGGCGACTCCTCTGATAACATTCCTGGCGTACCGGGCGTCGGCGAAAAAACCGCGCAGGCACTGCTACAAGGTCTTGGCGGCCTGGATACGCTGTATGCCGAGCCGGAAAAAATTGCTGGATTGAGCTTCCGCGGCGCGAAAACAATGGCGGCGAAGCTTGAGCAAAATAAAGAGGTGGCCTATCTCTCTTACCAGCTGGCGACGATTAAAACCGACGTTGAGCTGGAACTGACCTGCGAACAACTGGAAGTACAACAACCGGCGGCTGAAGAGTTGTTGGGACTGTTCAAAAAGTATGAGTTCAAGCGTTGGATTGCTGATGTCGAAGTGGGCAAATGGTTACAGGCCAAAGGGGCAAAACCAGCTGCGAAGCCGCAGGAAACCATTGTTGTCGACGAAACACCCGAAGTGACTGCAACAGCGATTTCTTACGATAACTACGTCACTATTCTGGACGAAGAAACTCTAAAAGCATGGATTACGAAGCTGGAAAAAGCGCCTGTATTTGCGTTTGATACCGAAACTGACAGCCTCGATAACATCTCTGCCAACCTGGTCGGGCTTTCTTTTGCTATTGAGCCAGGCGTAGCGGCCTATATTCCGGTTGCTCATGATTATCTTGATGCGCCCGATCAGATCTCCCGCGAGCGTGCACTCGAGTTGCTAAAACCGCTGCTGGAAGATGAAAAGGCGCTGAAGGTCGGGCAAAACCTGAAATACGATCGCGGCATTCTGGCGAATTACGGCATTGAGCTGCGGGGGATTGCGTTTGATACCATGCTCGAGTCCTACATTCTCAACAGCGTTGCCGGTCGCCACGATATGGACAGCCTCGCGGAACGTTGGTTGAAGCACAAAACCATCACTTTTGAAGAGATTGCCGGTAAAGGTAAAAATCAACTGACCTTTAACCAGATTGCCCTGGAAGAGGCCGGACGCTATGCTGCCGAAGATGCGGATGTCACCTTGCAGCTGCATCTGAAAATGTGGCCGGATCTGCAAAAACACAAAGGGCCACTGAACGTCTTCGAAAACATCGAAATGCCGCTGGTACCGGTGCTTTCGCGCATCGAACGCAACGGTGTGAAGATCGACCCGAAAGTGCTGCACAATCATTCTGAAGAACTCACCCTGCGTTTAGCAGAACTGGAAAAGAAAGCGCATGAAATTGCAGGTGAAGAATTTAACCTTTCTTCCACCAAGCAACTGCAAACTATTCTTTTTGAAAAACAGGGTATTAAGCCGCTGAAGAAAACGCCGGGTGGTGCGCCGTCAACGTCGGAAGAGGTACTGGAAGAGCTGGCACTGGACTATCCGTTGCCAAAAGTGATTCTGGAGTATCGTGGTCTGGCGAAGCTGAAATCGACTTACACCGACAAGCTGCCGCTGATGATCAACCCGAAAACCGGGCGCGTGCATACTTCCTATCACCAGGCAGTAACTGCAACGGGGCGTTTATCCTCAACCGATCCTAACCTGCAAAACATTCCGGTGCGTAACGAAGAAGGCCGCCGTATCCGCCAGGCGTTTATTGCGCCGCAGGATTACGTGATTGTCTCGGCGGACTACTCGCAGATTGAACTGCGCATTATGGCGCATCTTTCACGAGACAAAGGCTTGCTGACCGCATTTGCAGAAGGAAAAGATATCCACCGGGCAACGGCTGCAGAAGTGTTTGGTTTGCCACTGGAAACTGTCACCAGCGAACAACGCCGTAGCGCGAAAGCGATCAACTTTGGTCTGATTTATGGCATGAGTGCTTTCGGTCTGGCACGGCAATTGAACATTCCACGTAAAGAAGCACAGAAGTACATGGACCTTTACTTCGAACGCTACCCAGGCGTACTGGAGTATATGGAACGCACTCGTGCTCAGGCGAAAGAGCAGGGATACGTTGAAACCCTGGACGGACGTCGCCTTTATCTGCCGGATATCAAATCCAGCAACGGTGCACGCCGTGCTGCGGCTGAACGTGCAGCCATTAACGCACCAATGCAGGGAACCGCTGCGGATATCATCAAACGGGCTATGATTGCCGTTGATGCCTGGCTACAGGAAGAGCAACCGCGCGTGCGTATGATCATGCAGGTACACGATGAACTGGTGTTTGAAGTTCATAAAGATGATGTCGATGCGGTAGCGAAGAAGATCCATCAGTTGATGGAAAACTGTACCCGCCTGGATGTGCCGTTGCTGGTGGAAGTGGGTAGTGGCGAAAACTGGGATCAGGCGCACTAAGATTTGCCTTAACAAGCCTTTTTTTCGTAACTAAGCAACATAACCAGCCACGATTTGTGATGGGTATTAGAAATTCCTATGCAACAACTGAAAAAAAATTACAAAAAGTGCTTTCTGAACTGAACAAAAAAGAGTAAAGTTAGTCGCGTAGGGTACAGAGGTAAGATGTTCTATCTTTCAGACCTTTTACTTCACGTAATCGGATTTGGCTGAATTTTTTAGCCGCCCCAGTCAGTAATGACTGGGGCGTTTTTTATTGTGCGAAAGAAAAGATCCGTATTGCCGGATACGTTGTGCTTAACAGGCCTACGGTAGAAAAATAGCTCATTGAGTTTGCATGATTTTATGTGCCAGATACGCGATATCCGGCACATGCGTAAGGGCTAGAAAATTATTCGCCGCCCTGCGTTTCTTCTACAGGCTGCATCTCGCTGAACCAGGTATCCAGTTTCTGCCGCAGCTTATCCACACCTTGCTTCTTCAGAGAAGAGAATGTCTCTACCTGCACATCACCGTTAAACGCCAGCACTGCTTCACGCACCATATTCAATTGCGCTTTACGTGCACCGCTCGCCAGTTTATCCGCTTTGGTCAGCAACACCAGTACGGCGATATTGCTGTCCACCGCCCACTCAATCATCTGCTGGTCGAGATCTTTCAGCGGATGGCGAATATCCATCAGCACGACCAGGCCTTGTAGACTCTGACGTTTTTCGAGGTACTCACCGAGCGCGCGCTGCCATTTGCGCTTCATCTCTTCAGGAACTTCCGCGTAGCCATAGCCAGGCAAGTCGACCAGACGTTTGCCCTCAGCCACTTCAAACAGGTTGATAAGCTGGGTACGTCCTGGTGTTTTCGAGGTACGCGCCAGGCTTTTCTGGTTAGTCAGCGTGTTCAGCGCGCTGGATTTACCTGCGTTGGAACGGCCTGCAAAAGCCACTTCGATCCCGGTATCGGAAGGTAAGTGGCGAATATCAGGCGCACTCATCACAAAATGCGTCTGTTGATAATTCAAATTAGTCAAAGCGGTCGTCTCCGTCAGTCAAAGCTTTGCGGCGATTATACCTGAACCACAATAAAAGACGGATTTTTCGGCGTGAACGGTGTAAGTAAATACCATGTACTTTGTGAGACATTGCCGATTGTTTTTATGAGAAATCGAAGAGAAATTTCTGCGACGCATGTCAAATAGGCTAAATAAATCATGTGATTAGTTTTATACAATAATCTGAAAATGAGTAAATACTGATGATAGTTTATTGTTTGTTTAACACAGAAGCGTAAAGTAGCACCCATAGAGCGAGGACGCTAACAGGAACGATGACTCAGGATGAGGGTCAGGAGCGCCAGGAGGCGAAGACAGAGGATTGTCAGGAAGACAAACGTCCGGAGACGTCACTAAAGGGAAATGGAATCAACACGGAATGTTCCGGCTAATGGAAAAACAGGGTGTGTTGGCGGCCTGCAAGGATTGTAAGACCCGTTAAGGGTTGTGAGTCAGGAAAAAAGGCGACAGAGTAATCTGTCGCCTTTTTTCTTTGCTTGCTTTCTGTTAGATTCCGCCGCAAATCTATACTAAATAAAACGGCTAAAAGACGAATTGATATGAAACCATCATCTTCAAACTCACGCAGCAAAGGTCATGCAAAAGCGCGTCGTAAAACCCGCGAAGAGCTGAATCAGGAAGCTCGTGATCGCAAGCGCCAGAAAAAACGTCGTGGTCATGCACCAGGCAGCCGCGCAGCGGGCGGTAGCACTACTTCGGGTAGCAAAGGCCAGAATGCACCGAAAGATCCACGTATTGGCAGTAAAACCCCTATTCCATTGGGCGTGACTGAAAAAGTCACCAAACAGCACAAACCGAAGAGTGAGAAACCTATGCTTTCACCGCAGGCGGAGTTGGAGTTACTGGAGACGGATGAGCGTCTGGATGCGCTGCTGGAACGTCTGGAAGCAGGCGAAACCCTGAGTGCCGAAGAGCAATCCTGGGTAGATGCCAAGCTGGATCGTATTGATGAGCTGATGCAGAAACTCGGCCTCTCTTATGACGACGACGAAGAAGAGGAAGAAGACGAGAAGCAAGAAGACATGATGCGTCTACTGCGGGGCAACTAACGGATTGCCGCCGTGGGCCTTCCCGTTCTGCTGATAACCCTTCCGGTTATATGTTATCTGGTGTGGTTATTCGTTAAACTACAGCGGTTGTCGCGGCGACAAAAGTGGCTGCGCAACCGGCTGATGACCCGAAACGGGCATCCGCCGGTACGCCGTAGCCGCCAGAGACGCCATCGGAAGGAGTGAGCATGTCTGTACAGCAAATCGACTGGGACCTGGCCCTGATCCAGAAATATAACTATTCCGGGCCACGATACACCTCGTACCCGACCGCGCTGGAGTTTTCAGAAGACTTCGGTGAACAGGCGTTTTTACAAGCCGTGGCGCGCTACCCAGAGCGTCCCTTATCTCTCTACGTACATATCCCGTTCTGCCACAAACTTTGCTACTTCTGCGGTTGCAACAAGATTGTGACTCGTCAGCAGCACAAGGCCGACCAGTATCTGGACGTGCTTGAGCAAGAAATCGTTCATCGTGCTCCGCTTTTTGCCGGGCGCAAGGTGAGCCAGCTGCACTGGGGCGGTGGAACGCCAACATACCTGAATAAAGCGCAAATCAGCCGCCTGATGAAGCTGTTGCGCGAAAACTTCCAGTTCAATGCCGATGCGGAAATCTCGATCGAAGTCGATCCGCGCGAAATCGAACTGGATGTACTGGATCATTTACGCGCGGAAGGCTTTAATCGCCTGAGCATGGGCGTGCAGGACTTCAACAAAGAAGTACAGCGTCTGGTTAACCGCGAGCAGGATGAAGAGTTCATCTTTGCGCTGCTTAACCATGCGCGTGAGATTGGCTTTACCTCCACCAACATTGACCTGATTTACGGCCTGCCGAAACAGACGCCGGAGAGTTTCGCTTTTACCCTGAAACGCGTGGCGGAACTGAACCCTGACCGTCTGAGCGTCTTTAACTACGCGCATCTGCCAACTATTTTTGCCGCCCAGCGCAAAATCAAAGATGCTGACTTGCCGAGTCCGCAACAAAAACTCGATATTCTGCAGGAAACCATCGCCTTCCTGACACAATCGGGCTATCAGTTTATCGGTATGGATCACTTTGCTCGCCCGGATGACGAGCTGGCAGTGGCCCAGCGTGAAGGCGTGCTGCATCGTAACTTCCAGGGCTACACCACCCAGGGCGATACCGACCTGCTTGGGATGGGCGTTTCCGCCATCAGCATGATTGGCGACTGCTACGCGCAGAACCAGAAAGAGTTGAAGCAGTACTATCAGCAGGTGGATGAACAAGGTAATGCGCTGTGGCGTGGTATTGCGCTAACGCGTGATGACTGTATTCGCCGCGATGTGATTAAGTCGCTCATCTGCAACTTCCGTCTGGATTACGCCCCCATTGAGCAACAGTGGGATTTGCACTTCGCTGATTACTTTGCGGAAGATCTCAAGCTGCTGGCCCCATTAGCAAAAGACGGGCTGGTGGATGTGGATGAGAAGGGGATTCAGGTGACGGCGAAAGGTCGCTTGCTGATCCGCAACATTTGCATGTGCTTTGATACTTATCTGCGCCAGAAAGCGCGAATGCAGCAGTTCTCACGGGTGATTTAAATAGTGAATGGCGCTTCGTTTACAACGGTGATAAACGAAAGCGCCATCAATGTGCTGAGAACAAGGTTGCCTGATGCGCTACGCTTGTCAGGTCTACAAAATCTGTTTTTGTAGGCCGGATAAGGCGTTCACGCCGCATCCGGCATGAACAAAGAGCACTTCATCAGCAATCTGAAACTCAGCTAAACAGCCCAATCATTGCGGCACACAGCACGGCAGCAACGGCAGTTTGCGGCGTGTGGCTGTTAACTGCGCCACTTGATAGCAGATTAATTATTGATTCCAGCATAATGACACTCCCCCCGTTTTTCGGGCATGATCATACTGAACTTACCGGAACAGTAAAGCGCAAAATAACAGCAATTTGCGCTCAATAATCAATCTTTACATGGCGAGCCTGAATCACTCCATCCCCAGCTCTTTTAACTTACGCGTCAGGGTGTTACGCCCCCAGCCAAGTAAGCGTGCTGCTTCCTGTTTATGCCCCTGCGTATGTCGCAACGCGGTAGTCAGTAACGTCCGCTCCAGCTCTGGTTGCGCTTCAGACAGCAAGTTTTGATGACCGGAACGTAGCGCCCGATCTGCCCACTGTGCTAACAGCGTTGCCCAACTGTCCGGCTGCATTTGTGAAGTGCTTTCCGGTACGGTTGATTCAAACAGTTCGCCAGGCAAATCCTGAATCAACACTTCCTGTCCGGCAGCCATTACCGTTAGCCAGCGGCAGGTGTTTTCCAGCTGGCGCACGTTGCCTGGCCACGCCAGACGCGTCAGAGCGGCTTCAGTTTCCGGATGCAGCAACTTTGCTTCTACGCCCAGCTCGCGAGCGGCAACTTGTAAAAAATGGCGTGCCAGACGGGGAATATCTTCCCGACGCTCACGCAGCGGCGGCAGATGAACACGGATAACGTTCAGGCGGTGGAACAAATCCTCACGGAACTTGCCTTCCTGCACCCGCTGTTCGAGATTCTGGTGGGTCGCAGCGATAATCCGCACATCCACTTTCACCGGCGCATAGCCGCCAACGCGATAAAACTGACCGTCTGCCAGCACGCGCAGCAAACGCGTCTGCACATCCAGCGGCATATCGCCAATTTCATCGAGGAATAATGTGCCGCCATCGGCCTGTTCAAAACGCCCCTGACGAATGGTATTCGCGCCGGTAAACGCGCCTTTTTCGTGACCGAACAGTTCTGATTCGATCAAATCCTTCGGGATAGCCGCCATATTGAGCGCGATAAACGGCGCTTTGGCGCGCGGGCTGTGGCGATGCAGGGCATGAGCGACCAGTTCTTTACCGGTGCCGGATTCGCCATTAATCAGCACGCTAATCGAAGAACGCGAAAGCCGACCGATAATCCGGAACACGTCCTGCATGGCTGGCGCTTCGCCGATGATATCGGTCGTTGGGCCGTTAAGCTGAACATTACGCGGCTGCTGCTGTTCCTGGTAATGACTGATGGCGCGCTCAACCAGCGCCACGGCTTCGTCGATATCAAACGGTTTAGGCAGATAATCAAACGCCCCTTGTTGATAGGCGCTGACGGCAGCATCCAGATCGGAATGTGCGGTCATAATGATGACCGGAAGCATCGGATGGCGCTGTTTAATCTGCTTGAGCAGCGCCAGCCCATCCATTCCCGGCATACGGATATCCGACAGCAGCACATCCGGCGTTTTGCTCGCCAGTGCTTCCAGCACCTCCGCGCCGTTCTCAAACGTCGTACAGGTTAAACCTGCCCCAGCGAGCGCACGTTCAAGCACCCAACGGATGGAACTATCGTCATCGACTACCCAGACTATCCCTCGTTGCATAAACGTCACCTTTATTTCCTGATAGGCAGGTAAACCGAGAACTCGGTATGACCTGGCCAACTGGTAAATTCAATTTTGCCTGAATGCTGATCAATTAAATTTCGGGCGATGGATAAGCCAAGCCCGGTGCCACCTTCGCGGCCGCTGACCATCGGGTAAAACAGCGTATCCTGCAAATGAGGCGGAATGCCCGGCCCGTTGTCTTCCACATCAATCCGCGCCGCCAGCCGATAGCGTTCGCCGTGTAAGGTCAGTTGAAACGCGGTGCGGGTACGCAGAATGATTTCACCACCTTCCGGCCCCAGCGCCTGTAGCGCATTGCGCACAATATTCAGCAGCACTTGCTCAATTTGATCCGGGTCGTGCGCCAGTTCCGGCAGGCTGGGGTCGTAATCACGAATCAACCGCACGTTGTCCGGCAGTTCCATCGACACCAGCGTCACCACGCGTTCAGCCACTTTGTGAATACTTTCGGTAACGCGCGTACCGGGCAGCTGCGGCCCCAACAGACGGTCGACCAGATTTCGCAGCCGGTCCGCCTGTTCGATAATCACTTTGGTATATTCCAGCAGCGACGGGTCAGGCAGTGCTTTGCTGAGTAGCTGCGCTGCGCCACGTAAGCCGCCAAGCGGATTTTTAATCTCATGCGCCAGGCCGCGCACTAAATCACGGGCAGCAACCTGCTGGGCGTGCTGTAGCTGTTCCTGACTTAAGCGGCGCTGGTTATCCATCGGCGCCATCTCCAGCAGGATCATGCCGTCCGGCATACGCTGGGCCGTCACAGAAAGGATATGCGAGCGCCCGTCGATGACCAGCGTCACTTCGTTATCGGTAAAACCTTGCCCCGCCTCCAGACTTTCTTGCATCAGCTCGATATTTAATGAGAAGTAGCTCAACAGTTCCGGTAACGGTGTACCAAACAATTTGCGGGAGCTTTGGGCGAGCAGTTGTTGCGCGGCGGGGTTGGCGTAATGGATCGCCAGGTTGTCATCAATTAACAAAATACTGTTAATCAGCGAGTTGAGGATCTGCCCAGCATCGGGCTGCGTGCCTGTTGCCATAAAGCAGTCTCCTGAACAGGTTGCACCATTTTAGTGCATTATAGCTTTTTACGGATAAAAAGCGCGAAGCATCTGAGAATTGACGGAGAAAAAAGCCCATGCAGAGATGGGCTGAAAGTTTCCACGGCAACTAAATCCCGGCGTTGTTGCGCCGGGTAGTACAACTTCAACTATTAGACGCTGTAGTACAGCTCAAACTCTACCGGATGCGGAGTCATACGCACGCGGTCATCTTCTTCGCGACGCAGAGCGATGTACGCATCGATCGCTTCATCCGTGAACACTCCACCGGCTTTCAGGAACTCGCGGTCCAGATCCAGTTCGTTCAGTGCTTCTTCCAGAGAGCCTGCAACCTGTGGGATCTCTTTCGCTTCTTCTGGCGGCAGGTCATACAGGTTTTTGTCCATGGCTTCGCCCGGATGGATCTTGTTTTTGATGCCATCAAGACCGGCCATCAGCAGGGCAGCAAAGCACAGGTACGGGTTAGCCGCCGGGTCCGGGAAACGGACTTCGATACGACGTGCTTTCGGAGAAGAAACCACCGGAATACGGATAGACGCAGAACGGTTACGCGCAGAGTAAGCCAGCATTACCGGTGCTTCGTAGCCCGGGACCAGACGCTTGTAAGAGTTGGTGGTCGGGTTTGCCAGGGCGTTAATTGCTTTAGCGTGTTTGATTACGCCGCCAATGTAGTACAGCGCCTGTTCAGACAGACCTGCGTATTTGTCGCCCGCGAACAGGTTAACGCCGTTTTTAGACAGCGACATGTGGCAGTGCATACCGGAGCCGTTATCACCGAACATCGGTTTTGGCATAAAGGTCGCGGTTTTGCCGAAGCGGTGCGCTACGTTGTGCACAACATATTTGTAGATCTGAATTTCGTCAGCTTTTTTGGTCATGGTATTGAAGCGGGTAGCCACTTCGTTCTGACCTGCAGTCGCTACTTCGTGGTGATGGGCTTCAACCACCAGACCCATCTGTTCCATCACCAGACACATTTCAGAACGAATATCCTGAGCAGAGTCTACCGGAGGCACCGGGAAGTAACCGCCTTTCACTGCCGGACGGTGACCTTTGTTACCACCTTCGTATTGGGTGGCGGAGTTCCATGCACCTTCGATATCGTCGATAGCAACGTGAGAACCGGAGATAGATGATCCGAAACGGATGTCATCGAACAGGAAGAATTCAGGTTCTGGCCCGAACAGTACGGTGTCGGCAATGCCAGTAGAACGCAGGTAATCTTCGGCGCGCTTCGCAATGGAGCGCGGGTCACGGTCATAGCCTTGCAGGGTGCCAGGTTCAAGGATGTCGCAACGGATAATCAGGGTAGAGTCGGCGAAGAACGGGTCAATCACTGCGGTGGATGCGTCTGGCATCAGCACCATGTCGGATTCGTTAATGCCTTTCCAGCCGCCAATCGAGGAGCCGTCAAACATTTTGCCTTCTTCGAAGAATTCAGCATTCACCTGATGAGCAGGGATAGTGACGTGCTGTTCTTTACCTTTGGTATCGGTGAAGCGCAAATCAACAAACTTCACTTCGTGCTCGTTCAGCATCGTCAGTACGTGTTCAGCGGACATACTTTAACTCTCCTGGATTGGTCATTGTCGTCGTGGTAACGAAATCTGCAATTATTTTGGCCGTGTCGCCGTAAAAAAGATAAAGCGAAATCTGTGCCAACTTTTAAATTGCCCCTAAAAGGCGTTATCATGCTTAACATCGTGCAAAAGGGCTGCACCATGATGTGAATGTTGCACCAATATAGTGCTTCAATGGAAACATTAAGCACCATGTTGGTGCAATGACCTTTGGATAACCCTTTTTATGCTCCGTGAAAGCGATCACAAAGGGACTCTGCAATACTTGTTTGCGGAGGATGTTTGTGATCCTGTTTTGTAGTGCGATTAATCCGTGTACAATAACGCGCTATTTCTAATGCCTGAGGCAAAGTTGTGATCGAAAAATTGCGTAATATCGCCATCATCGCGCACGTCGACCATGGTAAAACCACCCTGGTAGACAAGCTGCTCCAACAATCCGGTACGTTCGACTCTCGTGCCGAAACCCAAGAGCGCGTGATGGACTCCAACGATTTGGAGAAAGAGCGTGGGATTACCATCCTCGCGAAAAACACCGCTATCAAATGGAATGATTACCGTATCAATATCGTTGATACCCCGGGGCACGCCGACTTCGGTGGTGAAGTTGAACGTGTAATGTCCATGGTAGACTCAGTGCTGCTGGTGGTTGACGCATTTGACGGCCCGATGCCGCAAACGCGCTTCGTAACCAAAAAAGCGTTTGCTTACGGCCTGAAGCCGATTGTTGTTATCAACAAAGTTGACCGCCCTGGCGCGCGTCCTGACTGGGTTGTGGATCAGGTATTCGACCTGTTCGTAAACCTCGACGCGACCGACGAGCAGCTGGACTTCCCGATCGTTTACGCTTCTGCGCTGAACGGTATCGCGGGTCTGGACCACGAAGATATGGCGGAAGACATGACCCCGCTGTATCAGGCGATTATTGACCACGTTCCTGCGCCGGACGTAGACCTTGACGGTCCGTTCCAGATGCAGATTTCTCAGCTCGATTACAACAGCTATGTTGGTGTTATCGGCATTGGCCGCATCAAGCGCGGTAAAGTGAAGCCGAACCAGCAAGTTACTATCATCGATAGCGAAGGCAAAACCCGCAACGCGAAAGTCGGTAAAGTGCTGGGCCACCTCGGTCTGGAACGTATCGAAACCGATCTGGCGGAAGCTGGCGATATCGTGGCGATCACGGGCCTTGGCGAACTGAACATTTCTGACACCGTTTGCGACACGCAAAACGTTGAAGCGCTGCCGGCACTCTCCGTTGATGAGCCGACCGTTTCTATGTTCTTCTGCGTTAACACCTCGCCGTTCTGCGGTAAAGAAGGTAAGTTCGTAACGTCTCGTCAGATCCTGGACCGTCTGAACAAAGAACTGGTACACAACGTTGCGCTGCGCGTAGAAGAAACCGAAGACGCCGATGCGTTCCGCGTTTCTGGTCGTGGCGAACTGCACCTGTCTGTTCTGATCGAAAACATGCGTCGTGAAGGTTTCGAACTGGCGGTATCCCGTCCGAAAGTTATCTTCCGTGAAATCGACGGTCGTAAACAAGAGCCGTATGAAAACGTGACTCTGGACGTTGAAGAACAGCATCAGGGTTCTGTGATGCAGGCGCTGGGCGAACGTAAAGGCGACCTGAAAAACATGAATCCAGACGGTAAAGGCCGCGTACGTCTCGACTACGTGATCCCAAGCCGTGGTCTGATTGGCTTCCGTTCTGAGTTCATGACCATGACTTCCGGTACAGGTCTGCTGTACTCCACCTTCAGCCATTACGACGACGTTCGTCCGGGTGAAGTGGGTCAGCGTCAGAACGGCGTACTGATCTCTAACGGTCAGGGTAAAGCGGTAGCGTTCGCGCTGTTCGGTCTGCAGGATCGCGGTAAGCTGTTCCTCGGTCACGGTGCAGAAGTTTACGAAGGTCAGATTATCGGTATTCACAGCCGCTCTAACGACCTGACTGTAAACTGCCTGACCGGTAAGAAACTGACCAACATGCGTGCTTCCGGTACTGACGAAGCCGTTGTTCTGGTTCCGCCTATCCGCATGACTCTGGAACAAGCTCTGGAGTTCATCGATGATGACGAACTGGTAGAAGTGACTCCGACCTCTATCCGTATTCGTAAACGTCACCTGACGGAAAACGATCGTCGTCGCGCTAACCGCGCACCGAAAGACGATTAATTTCGTTTTTTAGTCATAAAAAACCTGCCAGCGATGGCAGGTTTTTTTTTGCCTGTCGTGAGCACTCACCAATGCGAGTATCTCCCTTATAAGTCTGTGGTTACGTCAATAGAGAGCTTTGTCACAATTATCTGCAAAGTCATACGCCGTTAATTGCTTTCTTTTTTGGCGTAAGCGTAAGATGCCTCATCTGGTTTAAACCAAAAGGATTAAACAATGACGGGAAATCAATCCACCGTAGAAAATGCAAAAGAGAAACTGGATCGGTGGTTAAAAGATGGCATCACTACGCCGGGTGGAAAACTCCCTTCAGAAAGAGAACTGGGAGAGCTGCTGGGCATTAAACGTATGACGCTGCGCCAGGCGTTGCTGAACCTCGAGGCAGAATCCAAAATCTTCCGTAAGGATCGTAAAGGGTGGTTCGTGACTCAGCCGCGATTTAATTACAGCCCGGAGCTGTCGGCGAGCTTTCAGCGGGCCGCAATTGAGCAAGGGCGGGAACCTTCCTGGGGGTTTACCGAGAAAAGCCGTACCAGCGACATTCCCCAGACGCTTGCGCCACTGATTGCAGTGACGCCATCAACCGAACTCTATCGTATTACCGGCTGGGGGGCGCTGGAAGGACATAAAGTTTTCTATCACGAAACATATATTAATCCTGAAGTTGCCCCAGGTTTTATTGAACAACTTGAAAACCACTCATTTTCTGCAGTCTGGGAAAAGTGCTACCAAAAAGAGACGGTAGTAAAAAAATTGATTTTCAAACCCGTCAGAATGCCGGGCGATATCAGCAAGTATCTTGGCGGTTCTGCGGGTATGCCAGCGATCTTAATTGAAAAGCATCGCGCCGACCAGCAAGGCAATATTGTCCAGATAGATATTGAATATTGGCGATTTGAGGCCGTAGACCTCATCATTAATCTGTAGGTGTTTTATGGTGACAACAAATAACGCAAGAAAGATTCTACAACGTGTCGATACTCTTCCTCTTTATTTACATGCCTATGCCTTTCATTTAAATATGCGGCTGGAAAGAGTATTGCCTGCTGATTTACTTGATATCGCGAGTGAAAATAATCTGCGGGGCGTCAAAATTCATGTTCTGGATGGCGAGCGTTTTTCTCTTGGCAATATGGACGATAAAGAACTCTCTGCCTTTGGTGATAAAGCCCGCCGTCTGAACCTTGATATTCATATTGAAACCAGCGCCTCAGATAAGGCATCTATTGACGAAGCCGTCGCCATCGCGTTGAAAACCGGGGCATCGTCCGTACGTTTTTATCCACGTTATGAAGGTAATTTGCGCGACGTATTATCGATCATCGCTAACGACATTGCCTATGTACGGGAAACGTATCAGGACAGCGGCCTGACTTTTACGATCGAGCAGCATGAAGATTTAAAAAGCCATGAGCTGGTGTCGCTGGTCAAAGAAAGTGAGATGGAGTCTCTTTCCTTACTGTTTGATTTTGCGAACATGATCAATGCAAATGAGCATCCCATCGACGCTTTAAAAACGATGGCGCCACATATTACCCAGGTGCATATCAAAGATGCATTGATTGTTAAAGAACAGGGGGGGCTGGGCCATAAAGCCTGTATTTCAGGTCAGGGAGATATGCCCTTCAAAGCGTTATTAACGCACCTTATCTGCCTGGGCGATGATGAGCCGCAGGTGACGGCATATGGCCTGGAAGAAGAGGTTGATTATTATGCTCCGGCGTTCCGCTTTGAAGACGAAGATGATAATCCGTGGATCCCTTATCGCCAGATGAGTGAAACACCATTACCAGAAAATCATTTACTGGATGCGCGGTTACGTAAAGAAAAAGAAGATGCGATTAATCAGATAAATCATGTGCGTAACGTACTACAACAAATCAAACAAGAGGCAAGCCATCTTCTGAACCACTAATAAGTTTTAACTCATACGCAGTTAATAAAACCATTCCATAAGAATGGTCGATATCTTATTGCCTTTAAAACAGTGATTTTAAAAATCGCTTAGGGGATGTTATGCTCACGAAAAAGAAATGGGCGTTATTTAGTCTATTAACACTGTGTGGCGGTACAATTTATAAATTACCGTCGCTGAAAGATGCGTTTTATATCCCGATGCAGGAATATTTCCATTTGACTAATGGTCAAATTGGTAATGCTATGTCGGTAAACTCGTTTGTCACCACAGTGGGCTTTTTTCTGTCTATTTATTTTGCCGATAAACTACCGCGCAGATACACCATGTCACTCTCACTCATTGCGACGGGATTACTGGGTGTTTATTTGACAACAATGCCGGGATATTGGGGCATCCTCTTTGTCTGGGCGCTATTTGGCGTTACCTGCGACATGATGAACTGGCCGGTCTTGCTCAAGTCAGTAAGTCGATTGGGCAATAGCGAACAACAAGGTCGTTTGTTTGGCTTCTTCGAAACAGGGCGTGGCATTGTCGATACCGTGGTGGCATTTTCTGCGTTGGCAGTTTTTACCTGGTTTGGCAGTGGCTTATTGGGCTTTAAAGCGGGTATCTGGTTCTATTCCCTTATTGTGATTGCTGTGGGCGTTATCATTTTCTTTGTCCTCAATGACAAAGAAGAGGCACCGTCCGTGGAGGCGAAAAAAGAAGACGGAGCATCGCAAAACACCAGTATGACCTCGGTGCTGAAAGACAAAACCATCTGGCTTATCGCTTTCAACGTCTTCTTCGTTTACGCGGTTTACTGTGGCCTGACGTTCTTCATTCCATTCTTGAAAAACATCTATCTACTGCCCGTTGCGCTGGTGGGGGCTTACGGCATCATTAACCAATACTGTCTGAAAATGATCGGAGGACCGATTGGTGGCATGATTTCAGATAAGATCCTGAAATCACCGAGTAAATATCTATGCTACACCTTTATCATCAGTACCGCTGCGCTCGTACTGTTGATTATGCTGCCGCACGAAAGCATGCCGGTCTATTTAGGGATGGCCTGTACATTGGGCTTTGGTGCGATAGTCTTTACTCAGCGCGCCGTATTTTTTGCACCTATTGGCGAAGCAAAAATTGCTGAAAATAAAACAGGCGCGGCGATGGCGTTGGGTAGCTTTATCGGTTACGCCCCGGCGATGTTCTGCTTCAGTCTGTATGGCTACATTCTGGATTTAAATCCGGGGATTATTGGCTACAAAATCGTGTTTGGCATTATGGCCTGCTTCGCATTCTGTGGTGCGGTGGTTTCCGTAATGCTGGTTAAGCGAATTAGTCAACGTAAGAAAGAGATGCTGGCGGCTGAAGCTTGATTAATGGCCGGATGTGCTTAATCCGGCCAACGAAAACCGTATCAACCGTAGGCCGCATCCGGCAAAATAAAATCCGCTGAATCCCCAGCGGATTTTTCGAAGTTTCAATTTCAGGAAACTTCCTGCTCGGCAACCACCAGTTCAACATTCTCTTCACTTAACAACTGGCAGAAAGAATTGGGAGGCGGGGCATCAGTAAAAAAAGCCCTGACATTCCGCGCATTGCCAATTGAAACCGCAGCCGAAGCGGCAAACTTAGTATGATCTGCCACTAGCAATGTATTCCGCGCATGTTTAATCATCGTTCTCGCGACTAACGCTTCATTGACATCAAATTCCAGCAGGGTGCCGTCATGTTCAATGGCACCAATACTGGTGATTAAATAGTCTGCGCGAAAACCTTCAATAAAATCCACGGCTCCAGGGCCGATAATCCCACCGTTATGGGCGCGTAAAGTGCCTCCCGGCACCATCACTTCAATATCCTGATTCTTATAAAGAATCTGTGCCACACGAAGGCTGTTAGTGATAATGCGTAAATCACGACGGTTGAGTAATGCCCTGGCAACGGCTTCTACGGTTGTACCGATGGTGATGAAGACAGTACAGCGTTCGGGAAGGTAATCGGCGACCGCCTCAGCGATCGCCCGTTTCTCGGCGGTTAGCGAAAGTTCCCGTTGCTCAAAAGCGGTATTCATGACGCTGGAGACGCGCCCGGCCCCTCCATGATGACGGGTGATCAAGCCCTGCTCACTGAGTTTTCGGATATCCCGGCGCACGGTTTGCGTTGAAACATCCAGCAGTTGTGCCAGTTCTTCAATATTCATATAACCGCGTTCTGCGATTAGATGAACGAGTTGGTCATGGCGTGGATTACCTGTCACTTCGATGATACTCATGAATACTCCCTTGCCCCTCCTCGGTAGATGTTTACCATTTTACGCATAAAGTGACAAAAATGATTCGGTTTGCTCACGATTAGGAATGCCAGCCCGACCGCCAGGCTGGGTACATTTCATCGCGGCAACCGCACTGGCAAAACGAATAGCCTCTTTTGTTGGCATTTTTTCTGCCAACGCTACCGCGAGTGCACCGTGAAAAACATCGCCTGCTCCAGTGGTATCAACCACATTGACAGAAAATGCCTCCTGTTGACACAAATGATCATCTTCAATCCACAACGAACCTTCAGAACCCAGCGTGACATACACTTTACCTGCTGTTTGTGTCGTTGCCTGGTACAAGCTTTCTTCAGGTGACTGAAGGCCAGTCATACGTTTCAGCCCTGGCGTAGAGAACACAGCATGATCGGCAAGCGCGACAAGTGGAGAAATATCCTGCGGTGTCATATCGGCGTCTAAAAGCGTTGTCACCCCCGCAAGGCGCGCTAGCGAGAATGCTTTTTCAGTACCGCTATGCCAGCGAACATCGGCCAGAATCAGATCATAACGAGAGAAATCGATCGCTTCTAACCATTCGGCATCAGTACCGAGATCGGGACTTGGATAATTAACGATAATCCGTTCGCCATGCTGATCAACGAGGATCGCTGATTGCGACGAACGGGCGTTAGGATATCGGCGGCAAAATGCGGTATTGACGCCCCAACCCTCAAGTTCTGCAAGTAAGGTATTTCCACAACTGTCATCGCCGACGCGACCGATGAAATCAACCTCCACGCCAAGTTTTGCGATTGCAACAGCGGCTGTTGCTGCCGGGCCGCCACCAATCTCAAGATAATGATTTGCCTGATATTTCCCGCCGCCCTCCGGCAGAGTAGGCAAAGAATAAATCCTGTCCTGAACTGTGATACCCACGCATGCAATTCTGGTCATATTTGTCTTGTCCTGTTTAATTTTGTCGTCTTTGGTCAATTTAAATGACACAAATGATCGAATTAGTGATGTGTGTCGTGTTTTTGAACATAAATTACAAATATGCTCAAAAACAGACGAAAACGAATTTTCAATTGTCATTATTTTGTCAATGTCAGACAGGAGAGCATTCATGGCAACCATTGCATTTCTCGGGCTGGGGCAGATGGGTAGCCCAATGGCTAACAATCTATTGCAAAAAGGGCATTCATTGCAGGTATTTGATGTCAATGCACAGGCCGTCGATGCGCTAGTTACGCAGGGGGCCACTGCGGCACAAACCCCAGCGGAAGCGGCAGCAGGCGCTGAATTTATCATCACTATGCTTCCCAATGGTGACATTGTTCGACAGGTGCTGTTGGGGGAAAAAGGCGTCTGTGAAACTGTTTCATCTGACGCGTTAGTGATTGATATGTCGACTATTCATCCCTTACAGACCGATGCATTAATACGGGAATTACAAGAAAAAGGCATCAGTATGATGGACGCCCCCGTGGGCAGAACGTCCGTGAATGCGATTGATGGCACATTGCTGATTTTAGCGGGTGGCACTGATGAGCAGATTGCGCGTGCACGCCCGATTCTCATGTGCATGGGTAATGAGCTGGTCGAGGCTGGCGGCCCAGGAATGGGGATCCGCGTGAAGCTAATTAACAACTATATGAGCATTGCGCTTAATGCGCTGTCCTCCGAAGCCGCTGTGTTATGTGAGTCACTGGGATTAAATCTTGATGTCGCAATTAAGGTGATGAGTGGTACTGCAGCAGGGAAAGGACATTTTACGACCACCTGGCCTGGCAAAGTGCTGAAAGGCGATCTTTCTCCCGCCTTCATGGTGGACCTGGCATTGAAAGATCTGCGTATTGCAGTTGACGTCGCTCGGGAAACGGGGGCGCCGCTCAATATGGGGATTGCAGCAGAAAGTTATTACGCCGCAGCAAGCCAAGACGGCAAAGGGCGGCAGGACTGGAGCGCCCTGCTAAATCAGGTTCGCCAGCAGGCTGGTCTTTAATTTTATCTATTAACAGGAGTTTCTATGTCATCCCACTTCACCCCATACACGCTGAAAGATATCTCCCGCCCAGGTGGTGGATTCGCTATGTTAGCTGTCGATCAGCGTGAAGCCATGCGCCTGATGTTTGCGGCAGCAGGGCAGCCAAAACCCATCGCCGACAGTGTACTCACCGATTTTAAAGTTGCCGCGACCCGAATCCTTTCTCCTTATGCTTCTGCCGTTCTGGCGGATAAACAATTTTGTCTTGAGCAAATAGTCGAGCAGGGCGCTGTGGCTAATTCTTGCGGCCTGATTGTCGCTGCCGATCTTTTTATTCCTGGTAATGGCATCCCGGTTGATAGCGTTGAAATAGATATGTCCGTCGACCCGCATAAAGCCCGTGAAATGGGGGCTAAGGCAATGAAATTACTTGTACTCTGGCGTGAAGACGAACCCGCAGAGGAACGTCTGGCAATGGTTGATAAATTTGTTCGTCGCTGCCGTAGTGCCGGGCTGGTTAGCATTATTGAACCTGTGGTGCGTCCACCTCGTCGCGGTTGGGACTTTGATCGTGAAAGCGCCATTGTTGCCGCCGCCGCAGAGCTTGGTGGAACAGAGGCTGATCTTTACAAAGCCGAGATGCCATTAGGGGGCAAAGGCGATGAAAAAACCTTACTTGCCGCCTGTCAGAAACTTAACGATCAGATGAAGATGCCGTGGGTAATTCTTTCTTCTGGCGTTGATGCCGATATTTTTGGCCGCGCAGTCAGTATTGCCATGAAAGGTGGTGCGTCGGGCTTCCTGGCTGGACGAGCGGTTTGGGCGTCGGTTGTTGGTGCACAAGATCCACAAACTATGCTGCGCGATGTCTCCGTTCCACGCTTGCAACGGCTGGCTGAAATTGTCGATGAAGGTATCGCGCAACGCTAATCCCCTATGGATATCGATTCTGGAGAATAACAATGGATAAAATTACCCAGGTTTTATTTTCAGATATTGGGAAAGTCACCACTCAATATGTTGAAGTACCACACCAGGAACTTAAACCGCACGAAGTACGGATTGCGCCCGTGTTCTACGGGATATGCGGTTCGGATCTGCATGTTCTGAAAGGCGGTCATCCGTTTGCCAAACCGCCTGTCGTCCCCGGTCATGAAATTGCAGCGTGCGTTACGGAAATTGGCAGCGACGTTAAAAATGTACAGCCGGGCGATCATGTTGTGGTCGATCCCATCATGGCTTGCATGGAATGCCGAGCCTGCAAAGCAGGACGTTTTAATCTTTGTGAACCACCGCAGGTTGCCGGTTTTCGCGCGCCGGGCTTTGCTCGCTCACAGCACATTGTTCCTGCGCGTAATTGCCATGTTGCACCAGCCTCTTTACCGCTAAAAGTGTTGGCCTTTGCCGAACCGGCGGCTTGTGCTCGCCATTGCGTTAACCGGATGCCGAAGACTTCTCTGGAAAGCGTACTGGTTATTGGTGCCGGAACGATTGGATTATCTATCGTGCAGGCACTGCGCATTATGGGAGCAGGGAAGATCACCGTGATTGAACCTGACGCTGCCAAACGCGCCCTGGCGTTAAAGCTGGGCGCAGCAGAAGTTTGGGCTCCAGGGGAACTGGCCGCAGATGTGCGATTTACGGGGGCGATTGATGTTGTTGCAGCGCAGGCCACGCTTAATGATGCCTGTACCCGTGTGTATGCCGGAGGCACCGTCGTGTGCATGGGCGTACCGAGTGGGCCGCGTGAAATACCGCTACCGATGATGCAACGTTTCGAGCGTGACTTGCTCAACTCTGGCATGTACATCCCTGAAGATTTCGATGCCGTTATCGAATGGCTGGCGGATGGGCGGTTTGATACCAGTGAACTGGTTACCGATTTATTTGCCATTGAGGATGCAGCGGCAGCGTTCGAACGTGCGCAGCAAAATGATTCCATAAAAGTCATGCTGCAATTTGCGCCGGAATGATTTTCTAAATCTCTGTCTGGCGCTGCGCCACGCTAGCGCCACCCTACAACAATTAAAAAGGACACTGCGATGAGTCAAATCACCAGTCCTGCAACTTATTCAATTAGTCGGCCACAGGACGTAATTGATATTGTTAATAAGAACTCTGCAATCAACACCAGCATCGGCGTTATTTTTATCGCTTTAGGCGGCATATTGATTGATGCCTACCAGGCGGCGATGGTGGGGTTTGGTAATAAATACATTGCCGCTCAATTTGGCATTTCGCCGGGCCTTGCCGCAACCGTTAATGCGTCAGTATTAATCGCCGCGTTAATTGGTGGTTTATTAGCGAACCGAGTAATAAACCGCTTTGGGCAAAAGCGGGCATTTATTATTGGCATGGGGCTGTGCACCATCGGGGCTGCTGCGGTAGCTATTGCGCCCAGTATCTGGTGGGTACTGGTGTGCCGCGTCATCATGGGCTTTGGCTTAGGCATCGACTTCCCTTTGGCAACCAATGCCGTGGCAGAGCTTCGTGGTTCAACGTCGAAGAAAACCGGAACGTCGGTCAACCTCTGGCAAATGGCCTGGTATGTTTCGACAACCGTTGTTTATTTGGTGCTTTTGCCGCTGCTTCTGTCGGGTATCGCTGAAGAACAGTTGTGGCGTTACGGAATATTCATCGGAGCTATTTTCGCAGTCATCTTCATGGTTTTGCGTTACTTCTTTATTGGTGAATCCGCAATGTGGGCCGCTCGCGTCGGGCGTTACCAGGAAGCCTGCGACATTCTGGGAAAACGTTATGGTGTTCAGGCTCGCGTTGCGGCACCGGGTACAGCAGAAGCCAGATCCTCGGAAAAAGCAGAGAATAAATACAGCGGTGGATATGGCATCTTATTTAATGATCGTTACCGCAAACGCACCATTCTTGGCTGTGTCGTGGCAACCATGCAGGCGTGGCAATATAACGCCGTAGGTGTTTATCTTCCTCTTACGTTGGCGGGAATAATAAGTGGCGGGCTTACTGGTGCGTTGACGGGTTCTGCCGTCGTGAATGCCCTTTGTGGGGTGACTGGCGGGATGATCGGCTCGTTTATTCTCCAACGACTGGGTACTCGCCGACAATCGATGTATGGATTTGCCGTTGTGACCTTAGCATTACTGTCGTTAGGCGCGCTGGCAACGACTAACCCCTGGCTGTCTTTAGGGTTATTGGGATCAATTATTTTCTTCCATTCAGCGGGTCCTGGTGGGCTGGGTATGACTATTGCCACACTCTCTTATCCTCCTGCTATTCGCCCTACAGGGGTCGGATTTGCCCGCGCGATTATGCGCACCGGTGCGATTGCCGGGCTTATTTTCTGGCCGATGCTGTGGGGTGCGTTGAAAACTGAAGCGTTTTACTGGTTGGCAATTGTGCCATTCCTGGGATTCCTGACCTGCGTATTGATTAATTGGGAACCTTTGGGGGCGAATGTGGATGCCGAAGACGCGGAAGTTCTGGCGGAATTGAACAAATAAACATAACGCGTATCGGCATCGGGCCGATGCGCGTATTTATCAGACTGCCCACTTTGTAGTGGGTTATTCCCCAATTTCTCGCCGACCAGGAGAGGAAAATGATGTCTGAAACGTTACCCACACCGCGAGAAGGACTTTCCGGTAAAGCCATGAGACGTGTCGTAATGGGCAGTTTCGCGGGCGCGTTGATGGAATGGTATGACTTCTTTATTTTTGGCACGGCAGCAGGGCTGGTATTTGCTCCGCTTTTTTTCCCGAACAGCGATCCTTTTATAGGTCTTATAGCCGCCTTTGCGACCTTTGGCGTGGGTTTTTTGACTCGTCCCTTAGGTGGCATCGTCTTTGGTCATTTTGGCGATAAAATTGGGCGAAAAATAACACTTATCTGGACACTGGCTATTGTCGGTTGCTCCACATTTTTGATTGGTTTTATTCCGACGTATCAGGAAATTGGGATCTGGGCACCGCTCATATTAATGACGCTGCGTTTAATTCAGGGCTTTGGCCTTGGTGGCGAGTATGGCGGAGCGGCATTGATGACCATTGAATCTGCGCCCGAATCCCGGCGCGGTTTTTTAGGTTCGCTTCCACAAACGGCTGCATCAGTGGGGATTATGCTGGCAACCGGTGTTTTTGCGCTCTGTAACCATTTACTGACTCAGGAACAGTTTCTCTCCTGGGGATGGCGTATTCCGTTCTGGCTTTCTGCGGTGATGTTGAGCGTTGGATTATTTATCCGCCTACATACTGAGGAGACACTGGATTTTCAAAAGCAAAAAACGACGAATAATAAAGAAAAGTCTGTTCCTCCGTTGATTGAGTTATTCAAAAAACATCCGCGAAATATTTTATTAGCGCTGGGCGCGAGGCTGGCGGAGAGTGTCTCTTCCAATATTATTAACGCCTTTGGTATTGTTTATATTTCCAGCCAATTAGCATTATCGCGAGATATTCCCCTGACGGGGATGTTGATTGCCTCGGCGATCGGTATTTTCAGTTGTCCGTTGGTCGGGTGGTTATCAGATCGTATAGGTCAAAAATGTCTGTATTTATCAGGCGCGGGATTTTGTGTCCTGTTCGCGTTTCCTTTCTTCTTATTGCTGGATAGTAAAAGTACGCTCATCATCTGGTGCAGTATGATCCTCGGCTATAACTTAGGCCCGACGATGATGTTCGCCGTGCAGCCGACACTCTTCACCCGCATGTTCGGCACCAAAGTACGATATACCGGCCTTTCTTTTGCCTATCAATTTTCCGCGATTCTTGGCGGATTAAGCCCTCTTATCGCCTCAAGTTTGCTGGCGCTAGGGGGAGGAAAGCCGTGGTATGTCGCTCTGTTTTTATTTGCTGTCTCAGTTCTTTCTTTTGTTTGCGTCTGGCTGATTGAGCCGACTGATGAACAAGAAACCGCTTCTTACCGCTACATCAGGGAACAATCACATGAAAACTGAACGGAAAAACGAACATCACCAGGCGCTACAGCTCGCATTTGACGCGCCCTGGCCTGGGCCTGTAGGAGAGTTAGTGACGCTGGAAAAAGGCAATATTCGCCTGCAGATTTATCCGCATGATGGTGCCAGGATAACCTCGTTACAGGCATTTGGTTCTGAAGTATTACGCCAATGGCAGCCGCAACGCAGAGCTTTTCAGTACGGCTGTTTTCCAATGGTGCCGTGGGCAGGGCGACTGGGGAACGCGACGCTGAATGCTGGTGGGCAATGTTATTCTTTACCCGCCAATAAACCACCGCATGCATTGCATGGTATGGCTTGTTACTCAACGTGGAAAATCATCGACAAAACAACAGATTCCCTGACTTTACGTATGCCCCTGGCTTCACCGTGGCCCTGGCAAGGGGAAGTGGTTCAGACTTTTTTGCTGGAGAATGATGCGCTGGTTTTGCAACTGGAAATCCATTCACATACCGATACATTCCCGGCCTCTGCAGGCTGGCATCCGTGGTTTGCGAAAAAGCTGACCCCGCAAAGCACAGAATCGTTGCAGGTGCTTTTTGATGCGGACTGGCAAGAAGAAGCGGGTAATGATGAACTGCCAACAGGAAATCGCATCTCTCCTCAAGCCGGTCCCTGGGATGACTGTTTTGGTTTTTATGACGGGATGAAGGTTAAGTTACTGTGGCCTGGTAAACTCGCGATGACCATGACTTCGTCTGCAAACAGTCTGGTGGTATTTGATAAACAGCCTGATGCTACCTGTGTTAATCCGCTTACCCAGGCACCTAACGCAATAAATTTAACGCCAGAATTGGTGATGCCAGAGAAGCCGCTGGTCATCGAAACTCGTTGGCAATTTACACCTGAATCTTAACCATTCATCTATTGCGAAAAAGTCAGTGAAATTACTCTGCTTTTTCGCAATCAGCATCACAAGATTACCCTTATTGCCACATAGCCAAACCCATCCTTTCCCGCTACAGTTAATTTCTTGTGGCGAGAAAGGAGGCAAAAATGCTCTATATCTTTGATTTAGGTAATGTGATTGTCGATATCGACTTTAACCGTGTGCTGGGAACCTGGAGCGATTTAACGCGTATTCCGCTGGCATCGCTTAAGAAGAGTTTTCATATGGGGGATGCGTTTCATCAGCATGAGCGCGGGGAAATTAGCGACGAAGCGTTCGCAGAGGCGATGTGTCATGAGATGGCTCTACCGCTAAGCTACGAGCAGTTCTCCCACGGCTGGCAGGCGGTGTTTGTCGCGCTGCGCCCGGAAGTGATCGCCATCATGCATAAACTGCGTGAGCAGGGGCATCGCGTGGTGGTGCTTTCCAATACCAACCGCCTGCATACCACCTTCTGGCCGGAGGAATACCCGGAAATCCGTGATGCTGCTGACCATATCTATCTTTCGCAAGATCTGGGCATGCGCAAACCTGAAGCGCGAATTTACCAGCATGTTTTGCAGGCAGAAGGTTTTTCACCCAGCGATACAGTCTTTTTCGACGATAACGCCGATAATATAGAAGGAGCAAATCAGCTAGGCATTACCAGTATTCTGGTGAAAGATAAAACCACCATCCCGGACTATTTCGCGAAGGTGTTATGCTAAAAACCATCCATGAAAAAGCCAGGCATCGTACCCGTCCGCTATGGGCCTGGCTGAAACTACTCTGGCAACGCATTAATGAGGACAACATGACCACCCTGGCAGGTAATCTTGCCTATGTGTCGTTGCTCTCATTAGTGCCGCTGGTTGCCGTTGTTTTTGCGCTTTTCGCCGCTTTTCCCATGTTTTCCGACGTCAGCATTCAGTTGCGTCACTTTATTTTTGCCAACTTTCTGCCTGCCACTGGCGACGTTATCCAGCAATATATTGAACAGTTTGTTGCCAATTCCAACAAGATGACTGCCGTCGGGGCATGTGGCCTGATCGTCACGGCGTTATTGTTGATGTATTCCATTGATAGCGCATTGAATGCCATCTGGCGAAGTAAACGGGTACGGCCAAAAATTTACTCTTTTGCTGTGTACTGGATGATCCTGACGTTAGGGCCGCTGCTGGCAGGGGCCAGTCTGGCGATCAGTTCCTATCTGCTCTCCCTGCGTTGGGCGAGCGATCTCAATACTGTCATCGACAATGTGCTGCGTATTTTTCCGCTGCTGTTGTCGTGGATCTCCTTTTGGTTGCTTTACAGCATCGTTCCCACCATCCGCGTACCGAATCGTGATGCTATTGTCGGCGCGTTTGTCGCCGCACTCCTGTTCGAAGCAGGAAAGAAAGGTTTCGCGCTTTATATCACCATGTTCCCGTCATATCAGCTCATTTACGGCGTGCTGGCGGTGATCCCCATTCTCTTTGTCTGGGTGTACTGGACATGGTGTATCGTCTTGCTTGGCGCGGAAATTACTGTCACTCTCGGGGAATACCGCAAACTAAAACAAGCAGCTGAACAAGAAGAAGACGACGAACCATGATTGCATTAATTCAACGCGTAACCCGTGCCAGCGTCACCGTGGAGGGAGAAGTGACGGGCGAAATTGGCGCGGGACTTTTGGTGTTATTGGGTGTCGAAAAGGATGACGACGAACAGAAAGCAAACCGTCTGTGCGAGCGTGTGCTCGGCTATCGTATCTTCAGCGATGCCGAAGGCAAGATGAATCTCAACGTGCAACAGGCGGGCGGTAGTGTGCTGGTGGTTTCCCAGTTTACCCTTGCCGCAGATACCGAACGGGGGATGCGCCCAAGTTTCTCCAAAGGCGCATCACCGGATCGCGCAGAGGCGTTATATGACTATTTCGTCGAACGCTGCCGTCAGCAGGAGATGAACACGCAAACAGGACGCTTCGCTGCGGATATGCAGGTATCGCTGGTCAATGATGGTCCCGTGACATTCTGGTTGCAGGTATGAGCCAGCTTCCAGGGGTGTCACGGGAAACAAGAGAGAGTATCGCTATGTATCACCTTCGGGTTCCACAAACAGAAGAAGAATTAGAGCGCTACTATCAGTTCCGCTGGGAGATGTTGCGTAAACCCTTGCATCAACCAAAAGGTTCGGAACGCGACGCCTGGGATGCGATGGCGCATCACCAGATGGTCGTCGACGAGCAGGGTAATCTGGTGGCAGTAGGGCGGCTGTATATTAATGCCGATAACGAAGCGTCCATTCGCTTTATGGCCGTTCATCCCGACGTGCAGGACAAAGGGCTGGGCACGCTGATGGCGATGACCCTGGAGTCAGTGGCGCGCCAGGAAGGCGTTAAGCGCGTGACCTGTAGCGCCCGTGAAGACGCGGTGGAGTTTTTCGCCAAGCTGGGGTTTGTTAATCAGGGAGAGATCACCACACCAACCACCACGCCGATTCGCCATTTTTTGATGATTAAACCCGTCGCTACTCTGGATGACATTCTGCATCGTGGCGACTGGTGCGCGCAGTTGCAACAAGCGTGGTACGAACATATCCCGCTGAGTGAAAAAATGGGCGTGCGCATTCAGCAATATACCGGGCAAAAATTTATCACCACCATGCCGGAAACCGGCAATCAGAATCCGCATCATACGCTGTTTGCCGGGAGTTTATTCTCGCTGGCAACGCTCACCGGTTGGGGGCTTATCTGGCTGATGCTGCGCGAACGCCATCTCGGCGGAACGATTATTCTTGCCGATGCGCATATCCGCTACAGCAAGCCGATTAGCGGTAAACCTCATGCGGTAGCCGACCTCGGTGCCTTAAGCGGCGATCTCGACCGTCTGGCGCGCGGACGAAAAGCACGGGTACAAATGCAGGTCGAAATCTTTGGCGATGAGACGCCGGGTGCAGTGTTTGAAGGCACGTATATCGTTCTGCCCGCGAAGCCATTTGGCCCGTATGAAGAGGGCGGGAACGAAGAAGAGTAGGGTGGATATTTTACTTATCAATAAACGCTTCAGCCGGGAGATTAAAACGCTCGCTTAACGCCTTGATATGGCGAACGGTGAGCGCCCGGCGCCCATTAAGAATATTACTCACATTGGATTTAGAGCCAAGTTCTTGTGCCAAATCAGCCGCTTTAAGCCCATGTTGATCCATGAGCATCCTTAACAGACTTACGCCACAAGGGGTTGCCGCTAACCGCTGATTGAAATGCTGAAATTCTGGAGCGTTATTTTCATAGTCGCGTATCCGCGCGCAGAGTAATTCAAACAAAGGGTTTTCCAGATCGTCACGATCAACTAAAAATTCGATCAGTTTCAGCGCCTTATGGTATTCCTCTTGATCCACTTTAGGGCCACATAAAGGGATGTCTTTCACTGCGTGGGTGAAGGTCTTAACCAGCATTTCAAAATTGGCCGAGTCTTCTGCTGGAGTGTGATGGGTTCTCATTTTTATGGCTCCGGTACCAGGTTGTGAGTCGGTCGTATTCATTGTGGGTAACAATATGTTTGATAAAACACTTTTGGAGCCTGAAATCTATATAGGCGATAAGTCGTAAATGATTGCCTGCAATATTAATAACCCACCATTTATCTCTGTATTTAAAATTATCCAGTGAGGGAATATATCTCTTCATCTCACCCGGATCGCTAAACGCTGTTTTCTCAAGAAGATTTAATAAATCAATAAGTGCATCTTCGTAAGGTGGAAAGCGTTTTATCGCCTCGTTAAAAGGCTTGTGGCTGATAACATGCATGGTGTAATTCCATTACGAGTTTTCAACCTGAAAACACTGTAAGGCAGACCTGTGATATTTTCAAGTTGAAAACAATTTTTATCTGGATCCGGAGTTATCTACCTGCTCTCCAGGCCACATCCCGTAGCGCTGTACGCGCTGCCTAGCTGAAAAAATCCGTGGTGATAAACTCTGCAATTCCTTTTTCCAGTGCCATTGGAGAACTCATTTTGCAGTACGAATGCACAGCCTTATACGCCCGTTTTTGCTGGATGGAAACAGGGAAATTCACGGGCGTGAAAAATCTGGAAAGCGTCTCGCAAAAACAAAACAACATGCAAATATCCACTTTCGTTAATTAATTTTTCGGCGTAATTTTCGCACATACATTAATGAGTAATATATGTAAGGTGGTGGCAATGGCGATGAATACGGTTTTTCTTCATTTATCAGAAGAGGCAATTAAACGGCTGAATAAACTCAGGGGCTGGCGTAAGGTTTCACGATCTGCAATTTTACGCGAAGCGGTAGAGCAATATCTGGAGCGTCAGCAATTCCCGGTACGTAAGGCAAAAAGTGACAGGCAAAGGGGTGAGGTAGTTGGTGTTGATGATCAGTGTAAGGATCATAAGGAATGACAAAAAATTTTTTATTATTGAATATAAAAAACCAGATGCTCTTATTCTGGCATTAATACAAGGCTGTTTTACCTGAACTTATAATAACTGCAACTGTTACATCATATCTGGAAAACGCCTCGCAAAAATAAAAGTGATACGTAAATGCACTTTCTTTAAGCATTCGACAAAGGTACTTTTCTCTCCATAGATTCAAAAATGATATTGGCGAGATATTTATGAACTCTCTGGCAGGTATGGATATGGGCAGAATTTTACTCGATTTATCGAATGAGGTGATTAAGCAACTTGATGATCTTGAGGTGCAGCGTAATCTTCCTCGTGCGGAGCTATTACGGGAAGCGGTAGATCAATACCTGGTAAATCAATCGCAAACAGCAAGAACCAGTGCTTTTGGCATATGGCAAGGGCGTGAGGAAGATGGTGTCGAATACCAGCGTAAGCTGCGCGAGGAATGGTAATGGCAAAAATGATATCAATCAGATTGCTGACAACGTGCGCGTTGTTCATGCCGGATGCGGCGTGAACGCCTTATCCGGCCTACAAAGTCCTGCAAATTCAATGTGTTGTAGTTTATTGGTAGGCCTGATAAGCGTAGCGCATCAGGCAATCTTACGCTTGTCATCAGTCTCATACCCATAACCTTATTGATGTGTTGGTGGGTAAATTGAGGGCAAACAGACATTGGCGACATGGTCTTGAATGGATAACGCGGAATACGAGAGATGGTGTCGTCACACCCTATGAGCTGTAATCCGGGCGACCAGCGCCACCCGGAAAACGTCAGAGATTACTCCCCTTCACCCGGAAACAGGAACGGGTTGATGGAACTACGGGCGTAGCCTTCTTGCTCCATTCGCGCGTCCAGGACCAGAGAGGCGAGGTCATCTGCCACGGCTTCAACTTTTGGTTCTTTTTCCTGATAAAGAATCTTCAGGTAAGTGCCGCAGTCATCGCAGCTTTCGGCTTTAATCGCGGCCTGTTCGTCATCCAGCGACCAGTAATGCAGTTTGCCGCTCTGTTCACAGTTGCTGCATTTTACGCGCACTACGTGCCATTCGGTTTCACACAGGTTGCAGTGCAGGTAACGCAGACCCTGAGTGGTGCCAATTTGCACCATGCTGGACACAGGCATAGAACCACAAACCGGGCAATATTGACGCTGTTCGCCGTATTCAGCGCGGGCTTTGCCGGGGATCAGATTGGCCATCTGCGCCCAGTAGAGCGACAGTGCAGCCCAGATAAACGGCGCTTTATCGCTGCTGACGGACGAGAAATCAGAGGCAAACAGTGCGCTGGCCATATCTTCCAGCTCCTGGGTCGATGCCTTCTCCAGATTCTCAATCACTGCCAGCGCCGGGCCGCTCATTTCAGGTTTCAGTTCAGCAATCAGCGCCATCAGCAGTTTTTGCCAGTGCTTATCACGCGGCAGAACGTGAATATCCAGCGGGGGCTTGCCTTGTGCGCTGGCTTCTTTAATGCGCGCGGTCAGATCCATCTCCAGCGGATGGTCGTACAGCACCACTTCCTGGGCGTGGGCGATAAGCGCAGCAAAGCGCAGGTAATCACCCAGCGGATTATTTTCTGCCAGCTCGCGCAGACGCTCGGCGCGGCGGTTGTATAAATTCTTGAGCCGAGGGAACAATAACGGCGGAATCATATCCGCCGTACGTTTCTCGCTCGAACCCAGCTCATCTTGCGGGATTATGCGAATACTCATTCAGCTTTCTTTTCCGTTGTCTTGCGGACCTCACGGTACCAGCGCGGGTGATGTTTCTTCGCCCAGGCGCTGGTAACCCATCCTTCCACCATGGCGGTAATCGTGCCTTTCACCCAAAGGGCGGCGTAGATATGCACCATGATAACCACAATTAACGCCACTGCGGCAAATGAATGCAGCATTAACGCGAATCGGATCACCGGGATTGAGAAAGCAGGCGCAAAATAAGGACGCCAGATAATCACGCCGCTCACCAGCAGCAGAACCAGGAAAATAATCGCCGCCCAGAAAACGCATTTCTGACCGAAGTTATAACGCCCGGTGTCACCTACTTCCTCGTTGACGACGATCTTACGAATATTCTTCGCCCAAAAGATATCATCCCGATTGATTAGGTTGTGATGCCAGTAACGGAAAAACATGATGATGAACGAGGCAAACATAACCACGCCGACAAACGGGTGCAGAATTCGCGCCAGCTGCGGTGTGCCCATGATTTGCATCAACCAGTTGAAGGACGGGAACAAAAAGCCCAGCCCGCTCACCGCCGCCAGGATGAAGCAGAAGGCGGTGATCCAGTGGTTGATACGTTCCGGCGCGGTGTAGCGCACGATGGTGTCACGTCGTTTCATTTGCGCTCCTCGTCTTTCTCTTCGTGCAGATTGTTCTCTTCCTCATCCGCACGGTTCGGACCGACACCCACGTAGTGGAAGATACTGGCCGCAAAGGTAGCCGCAAAGCCAACAGCCGCGAGCGGTTTCCAGATGCCTTTCCAGAATTTCACGGTTTGGCTGATTTCCGGGTTCTCCGGCAAGCCATGATACAGATTTGGCTTGTCAGCATGGTGCAGCACGTACATGACGTGTGTACCACCAACGCCTGCCGGATCGTACAGACCCGCATTGTCGTAACCACGGGTTTTCAGCTCAGCCACGCGCTCGCTCGCCAGCGTTTTCATCGACTCTTTCGTACCGAAGTGAATCGCACCCGTCGGGCAGGTTTTCACGCAGGCCGGTTCTTGCCCAACCACCACGCGGTCAACGCACAGCGTACATTTGTAGACGCGGTTGTCTTCCGGGTTGAGGCGCGGAATATCGAACGGGCAGCCCGCAATGCAATAACCGCAGCCAATGCACTGCTCGGACTGGAAGTCGACGATACCGTTGGCATACTGAATAATTGCCCCTTCCGCCGGGCACGCTTTCAGGCAGCCTGGATCGGAACAGTGCATACAGCCGTCTTTGCGGATCAGCCATTCCAGTTTGTCGTTCTGCTCCACTTCCGAGAAGCGCATTACCGTCCACGATTTGGCGCTTAAATCATTGGGGTTGTCGTACACCCCAATGTTATTGCCGACGGTATCGCGAATGTCGTTCCACTCTGAACACGCCACCTGACAGGCTTTACAGCCGATGCAGGTGGTGACGTCGATGAGTTTCGCCACTTCTTCCTGGAAGTCCCGCGCCTGAGGCGCGGGGGTCAGACCGTTAGTCGCGGAGCGACGAATAATGTCTTGCGATTGATAAGCCATATGTCGTCTCCGTTATACCTTTTCCACATTCACAAGGAAGGACTTAAACTCTGGCGTCTGCGTGTTCGCATCACCAACGAATGGCGTCAACGTATTGGCAATAAAGCCTTTTTTCGCAACACCTTCATAGCCCCAGTGAATCGGAATACCGATGGTATCGATATCTTTGCCGTTCGCTTTCAGCGTGCGAATGCGTTTGGTCACCACCGCTTTGGCTTTGATATAGCCACGGTTGGAGGAGACTTTCACGGTATCGCCCTGGGCAATGCCAAGTTTATTCGCCAGCGACTCCCCGATTTCCACAAACTGCTCTGGTTGCAAAATCGCGTTCAACAGCGCGTGTTTGGTCCAGTAGTGGAAGTGCTCGGTCAGACGATAGGTGGTTCCGACATACGGGAACTTATCGGCTTTACCCAATGCTTCGGCGTCGTCTTTAAAGATTCGCGCAGCCGGGTTCGAGATAACGTTTGGATGCAGCGGGTTAGTTCCCAGCGGCGTTTCAAACGGCTCGTAGTGTTCCGGGAACGGACCTTCCGCCATCTTATCGAGGGCAAACAGACGCCCCATGCCTTCCTGCTGCATGATAAACGGCCCGACGCCACTGCCCGGAGGTGCTGCGCTGTAGTCCGGAATATCCCAGCCGGTCCACTTAGTGCCGTCCCATTTCAGCAACTGACGCTTCGGATCCCACGGGTTACCCTGCGGGTCTGCGGAGGCGCGGTTATACAGAATGCGGCGGTTAAGCGGCCATGCCCATGCCCAGCCCAGCGTGTTACCGAGGCCAGACGGATCGGCGTTATCACGGCGTGCCATCTGGTTACCTTCTGGCGTCCAGCTACCGGCGAAAATCCAGCAGCCACAGGAGGTCGTACCGTCATCGCGCAGTTGGGCGAACGAGCTAAGTTGTTGGCCTTTCTTGACGATAACCGCACCGGTTGCCGGATCGGTAATATCGGCCAGCGCCTTACCGTTGCTCTCCATCGCCACTTCTTCTGAAGATGGCTCATGCGGGATAGCGTAGTTCCAGGTCATGTTCAGCACCTGGTCCGGGTTCGCGCCACCCTGTTCGGCATACATCTTGCGCAAGCGCAGGAAGATACCGGAGAGGATCTCGCCGTCAGTCAGCGCAATCCCCGGGGCGTCCGCACCTTTCCAGTGCCACTGCAACCAGCGACCTGAGTTAACGATTGAACCGTTCTCTTCCGCGAAGCAGGTCGATGGCAGACGGAACACTTCGGTCTGGATCTTCGACGAGTCAACTTCGTTCAGCTCACCGTGGTTCTGCCAGAAGTTAGAGGTTTCAGTGTTCAGCGGGTCGATGGTGACGAGGAACTTCAGTTTCGACAGACAACCGATCACTTTGTTTTTGTTCGGGAATGAGGCAACCGGGTTAAAGCCCTGGCAGATATAGCCATTGACCTTGCCCTCTTTCATCATCTCGAAGTATTGCAGGACGTCGTAGCCTTTATCCCACTTCGGCAACCAGTCAAAGCCCCAGCTATTTTCCGCCGTTGCTTTATCGCCAAAGAAGGCCTTCATCATGGAGACGAAGAATTTCGGGTAGTTGCTCCAGTAGTTAACCTGTCCTTCCAGCAGCGGTTTCGGCGTGCTGGCGGCGAGGTAGGTTTGCAGATCGGTCTGCTTCTCGCTTGGCAGCGTCATGTAACCTGGCAGGCTCTGCGACAGCAGCCCCAGGTCCGTCAGCCCCTGAATATTGGAGTGACCGCGCAGGGCGTTAACGCCGCCGCCTGCCATCCCCATGTTGCCGAGCAGCAGCTGGATCATCGCCATCGTACGAATGTTCTGCGCACCAACGGAATGTTGCGTCCAGCCGAGCGCGTAGAGGAACGAGGCAGTTTTATCGTGAGCACTGGTTTCTGCGATGTATTCGCAGACTTTCAGGAACGCGTCTTTTGGCGTACCACAGATGTTTTCAACCACATCTGGCGTGTAGCGGGAAACGTGCTGTTTCAGCAAGTTCCACACGCAGCGCGGATGTTGCAGCGTGGTATCGCGTTTGGCGAAGCCGTTTTCGTCCAGTTCGTAAGTCCAGGAGGATTTATCGTACTTGCGTTTTTCCGCGTCGTAGCCGGTGAACAGGCCATCTTCAAAGCCGTAATCCTCACGCACGATAAGGCTGGCGTTGGTATAGGCTTCGGTGTATTCGCGGTTGAATTTTTCATTGTTCAGCAGGTACAGCAATACGCCTGACAGGAAAGCAATGTCAGTACCGGAACGAATAGGGGCATAGTAGTCAGCCACCGCCGCCGTACGCGTAAAGCGAGGATCGATCACAATCAGCTTCGCGCCGTTGTGAATTTTGGCTTCCATCGCCCAGCGGAACCCGACCGGGTGAGCTTCAGCGGCGTTACCGCCCATCACCACGACGAGGTTGGCGTTCTTGATGTCGACCCAGTGGTTGGTCATCGCACCGCGACCAAATGTTGGAGCAAGACTTGCTACCGTTGGTCCGTGTCAGACACGCGCCTGGTTGTCGACCGCGAGCATACCCAGCGCGCGGGAGAATTTTTGCGTTAAATAGCCGGTTTCGTTACTCGACGCGGAAGCACACAGCATCCCGGTGGAGAGCCAGCGGTTAACAGTCACGCCTTCGGCGTTTTGCGCAATGTAGTTAGCATCGCGGTCTTCTTTCATCAGTTTGGCGATGCGATCAAACGCCTCTTCCCAACTGATTTGCTGCCATTTATCAGAACCTGGCGCACGGTATTCCGGAAACTTCAGACGGCTTTCGGAGTGGATGAAATCCACCAGGCCAGCGCCTTTCGGACAAAGTGCACCGCGGTTGACCGGGTGATCCGGATCGCCTTCGATATGGAAGATAGATGCTTTGGCGTTTTTTGCTCCGTCACCGAGGCTGTACATCAACAGCCCACAGCCTACGGAACAATAGGTGCAGGTATTACGGGTTTCGCGGGTGCGCAGCAGTTTATACTGCCGGGTTTCCGCGAGTGCTACGCTGGGTGCAAAACCCAGTGCCGCTGCCGTGGTGCCTGCCATACCGCCAGCGCAGATCTTAAAGAACTGCCTTCTGCTGACCTGCATGGATTGCTCCTTGTTTCGACATTGTCACGTCCCATTTACATTCGCTTGCTGAGTGTGCAGGGAGTGGGAGTTATTTTTCTTTGCGGAAGGGGCCGCAAAGGTCCAGAATTGGCTCAATTTCCCTCCATCCAGGAAGGGTTTGTAACAGAATACCATAATGTTGGTGTGTGTGTTCTTATCTGGTTAATATAAAGTGAAAAAAACACGGCAAAAAGAAGTCAAAAATGTGACAAATGTCACAGGCGTTAGCCAAATTGAGTTATGGCGTCGTGACGATTTACAGCACCCACGGTTAGATGAGGTGGCGGAAGAAGTTCCCGTTGCGCTGGTCTACAACGGTATTTCGCATGTGGTGATGATGGCATCGCCCAAAGACCTTGAACTGTTTGCGCTCGGTTTTTCGCTTTCCGAAGGAATTATCGAAAGTCCGCGCGATATCTTCGGCATGGATGTCGTTCCTTCCTGTAACGGTCTGGAAGTGCAAATTGAGCTGTCCAGCCGCCGTTTTATGGGGCTTAAAGAGCGCCGCCGCGCGCTGGCCGGGCGCACGGGCTGTGGCGTATGCGGCGTGGAGCAACTTAATGACATCGGTAAACCGGTGCAGCCGCTGCCGTTCACTCAGACATTTGATCTCAACAAACTGGATGATGCGTTGCGCCAACTCACCGACTTCCAGCCAGTGGGGCAACTGACCGGTTGTACCCACGCCGCCGCCTGGATGTTGCCATCTGGCGAACTGGCAGGCGGGCATGAAGACGTGGGCCGCCATGTGGCGCTGGATAAACTGTTAGGCCGCCGGGCGCAAGAAGGTGAAAGCTGGCAGCAAGGTGCGGTGCTGGTTTCCAGCCGTGCCAGTTATGAAATGGTGCAAAAGTCGGCGATGTGCGGCGTAGAGATTTTGTTTGCGGTGTCTGCCGCGACCACGCTTGCTGTAGAAGTGGCTGAACGCTGTAATTTGACGCTGGTGGGCTTTTGTAAGCCGGGGCGGGCAACGGTTTATACCCATCCGCAGCGTTTGATTCATAATTAAAGAAATACCGCAATTCTGATTCTGGATTGCGGTTTTATTTTTCTATTAAATAATCCTCAATATATTATTCAGCATTTAAATAATAATTTCACCACAAGAAATTATCTCGTTAACTCCGGTTTATATCGATATACTCCAGTCGCATTAATCCTTTAAGAATTAATCATTATTTATATAAGACATTTTGTTTTAATCATCGCGTCAATAAATAAATGTTTCCGATGCGTGAATGAAAATAACAAACCTTGCACCGGTTGTAAAAACAGCAATGTATTTTCAATAGTAGGTGATGGATTATGAGTATTGAAAAATGAGTACATTACAGTTACCTGGCAGTTCATATTCTACAGAAGTTAATTTAAACGGCTTAATTGAGGTGCTCAGCAAGCATCTTTACTCCACTCCCGTGGTTGCCGTGCGCGAGCTGGTGCAGAACGGCCATGATGCGATTGTGCGCCGCAGGATTGAGCAGCCCGATGCGCCAAAGGATAACCAAATTCGTGTGGTGGCTGACGTGGCGAAGTCCACTATCACTATTACCGATACCGGTGCGGGACTGACAGAAAGCGAAATTCACGGCTTCCTGGCGACAGTGGGCGTGGGTTATACCCGAATGTTGCGCCAGCAGGATGACAACACCGGTTTAATTGGTATGTTCGGCCTCGGTTTTTTGTCGGCCTTTGTACTGGCAAAAGAGGTCACGGTGTTGACCACATCCTGGCAAACGCCTGATCAGAGCTGGAAATACCACTCTACCGACGGGCAAAAATATACCGTTACGCCGCATCAGTCCTCGGAAACAGGAACGCAGGTGATTCTGACGCTCAAGGAAGAGTACAGCCATCTGGCGAGTAATAATTTGTTGAACCGCGTTCTTTCCCGCTACTGCATATTGCTGCACGAACCGGTCTATGTCGGCGATGCCAGCGAGCCGGTAAATAAACTTCAACCACCGTGGCGTGACGTTGCCCCCGAAGGCGTAACCATGCACCGCGCGCTGGTACAGCGTAAAAATCTCGCCTTTGCCGCCCAGTTTGAATCCTCCTTCGAACCGATTTGCACCATTCCGGTGGTGCCAGCGGGAATGAGCGACGCGGTTGGGATTTTATGGATTCAGGATGGCGCGACCTACGGCACCAGCGATAACCGCAACCTGTCGTTGTTTTTGCGCGGCATGTTACTGGATGATGAAGCGCGTGAGTTGTTACCGCCCTGGGCCGGATTTATTGGCGGCGTGATTGAGTCATCGAAACTGACGCCGACGGCAAGCAGGGAAGATCTCCAGCGGGATGAAACTTGGGTTGCGGTACAAGAGGCGTTAAAAGAGGCGCTGATCTCTGGTTTGTCCGATCTCGCACAAAATCAGCCAGAAATCTGGCGGCGTGTATTAATGCGCCACAACGAAGCGTTGCTGGGTGCGGCCTTGTGTGATGACCGTCTGTTTGATTTGCTCAAAGATCGCTTGCAGGTGCCAACGTCAAAAGGCGCGCTGCTGGCGAAGGATTTACGCGTTAATAACAGCATTCATATTCTGTTAAGCCGCGACGGCGGTTTTGAAGAGATGTTGTTCCACATTCTGCAACGGCCTGTAGCCCGTGGCGATCGCTATGCGGTGGTGCCATTTTTACGCCGTTGGGCGCTGTTATATCACTGCCGGATTATCGAAGTCGGTACGCAAACGGGCAATGAGCAGTTGTTCAGCCTGGCAGAATTACCTGAAGAGCAGGTGGCTTATCTGGAAGAGCATCTCTGCGATGGCGAGCAATTAATTATCTCCCGCTTCGAACCAGCGGTTTTACCGCTCGTGGTCACGCCAGACCGAGAAGCAGAATTAAAACAAATTCTCGAACAGGATGACGCAGATAAACGCATCAGTACCGCAGCGTTAATGCTGGCGCGGCAATTTACCTCGAAAATCCAAAAAACGAAAACCTCAAGTCTGTATATCAATCTTAATAACCCCTGTGTCATGCAACTGGTGACGGCCTTACAACAGCATCAGCAGCCAGCGGCAGCATTACGGTTATTAAAATCGCTGAAAGTGATTTTGTGCTCCAGCGGTAATAAAGAACAGCAGTGGGATTTACACCAGGCACTGGAAGATTTTACTCAGGTTATTCCTGTCTTAATTAATCAAGGAAAATAAAATGGATACATGGGAGTGGTACAACAAATATAGTCAGGAGTTGCGCGATGCCGGGCAAGAATATATTCCGCAGCTTATTGATGATTTTTCAGAAAGTGTTTTGCACCTGCAAATAGAAAAATGCGATTCGCTATTGCCGGAAATGAAAGCGCTGAATCAAGTAGCTAAAAATCCGTGGCTGGAAATATTTATCGGTCACTGGGAGATGCGTCATCGCCTGACTAACTATGAAGAAGGCGAAAAAGTGCTGCCAGACGTGGTAGCGCTGTTTGAAAAAGCGCACCGGGAAGAGGCAAAAGATTGCCCGCAATCCATTTGCGTTACCCAGGATTTATCAGCCTGCTACGAAAATATCGATGGCCCAGGCTGGGCGAATGAACGCATGGCAGTATGTGAAGAAACCATTGCGCGCATTGATCCGACCTGGAGCTGTTTTATGTGTTTATCCTGCGAGTATGCCAGTGCACTGGTGGACTCCAACAAAACAGAAGAAGCGTTGGTTTATATCGACAGGCAAATCGAGGCGGTGAAAGCATCGGGGAGTGAATATTTAGAAGCGCTGCTGGCAACACGCGCTGATATTTTGGTTGCCCTTCAGCGCTACGATGAAGCTCGTGAACTGATTGATGAACTGGCAAAAGAGAATGATTACTGGGGCCGTGATCGCATCAATTATCATCTCAAAAAACTGTACATTCTGGCGTTATGCGGGCAGGACGAAGAAGTCTGGGAAGAATTACCGCGTTGGTCAGATCTGACCCCCTATTCATGGGGCATGTGGGTAAAGATTATTACCGTACTGCTTCCTCGCCATCCACAGAGAAACCACTGGCAGCTGGCGCGCATCATCCAGACAATGCTGGATCAACGTTCGCAGGCCGGGGCGCACCGCAAAGCGGTTGATCTGGCAAAACTGCAAATCACTCTGGCGCTGGAGCGTGAATCCGTCTGGGTGGCCAAAATGGCGATGAAACAGGCCCAACGGCACATGCCGAAATTACGTTCGTTAGTGGGCGTTGATCGCGAGTTTCTCGAACTGAGTGAAAAAATCGCCGCCAAAGAGGCGGAGTTGCTTGCTCGTCCGGTTGTAGAAGTCCCTGAAAATAGCGATGAAGAAACGCAACCAGATCCAGAAAAAGACGTAGAAACATTCCGCCGCGCTTATCTGAACACGCCTGATGATGCGGAATTGCTGGGCAAGCTGGTCAATGCGTTAAACGCCTGCAATGCGATTGATGAATCGATTGAACTCCTGCAACGCTACGTTGAAAGCCATCTTCAGGAAGATAATGGACTTTGCTTCGATCTGTTGGATCTCTTGCTCCACCGTGACGATCTGCAAACTATCGAGCATCTGGCGAAGCAGTATGAACAGGCGGGGCTGCTACATATGGCCTTGTGGTTCCGCGCGCGAGTGATCAACCAACAGGAAGACTGGAGTGAACTGGAGTCGATTGGGCAACAGTTGCTGCAACACGAAAAAGGGCGTGAGTGGGTTGGCGTTTATCGCATGTGCTCCTGGGCAGCACAAAAACAGGAAGCCTGGGATCGACAACTGGATTATTTACAGCAATTGCAGCAACTGATGATTAGCCGTGAAGAAGATATTCGAAATCTCCAGTGGGATATCATGGCGACCGCCAGCATCCTGCAACAATGGGATTTGGTTCGTGCTATTGCTGCTGAACTGGAAATCGAACTCACGGAAGGCGAAGGTTTTATTGATGAAAAATGGGGGCTGTTAAACATCCGCTTCCGGGAAAATTATGAATACCGCTATTACTATGCTCAACGTATTGGGCCGGTAACAGCAAGGATCATTGAGCCAACTTACCGGACCGATTATCCGCAACATGTTGATGAAGTTGTGGTATTCGATGCAGAAATGTTGAACTCCCGACCAGAGGATGAGGAAGAGCAGAAGAATTTCACGCCACTTTATGGGTGTCTGAAAACCATTATCCCGACCGAGTACGGCGAGTCCTGGTTCTGCGAAGGTGTTATGCCTGGTGAAGAACAGTTTAATGCCTTCCGTGAGGCGCTCCGTGAACGAAACTGGTACTACTGGAGCAACAGTAATGATGACTATACGTTAACCGATAGTCATCAGGGAGAAGGCGCTGATCCGCTGCCCGCATTCTATTTTGTTATTAGCGCACCGCGTTCGATAGCCAAAGCTGATATCGACAAAACACTTAGCCAACTAACCGCTGACTGGGAACATCCGTTGTGCTGGTGGCGTCTTGCCAAAGAAGCCGGGGCGAATGAAGAGAAGCATGCCGCTATTGCCGAACGCTACGGGATGTAGTGCATGATTAATGGCGGTGGGAGATGACGCTCCCCCGCAAAGGTTGTGCCGTTAATTAAAATAAGTCCTGTGATTTAGAAATTAAATTACAGGACTTATTCATTTTGTGAATATTATCAATTTATTTATAAACAAAACGCGTGTAGTGACATTTTCTTTTTTCCTTTATTATATTCACTCTCTTATTTATCTATTTATAAGGCAATTAAATGAAAAGGAATTTATTATCTTCCGCTATTATAGTCGCTATAATGGCCCTCGGTATCACTGGCTGTGATGATAAAAAAATCGAAACAGAAACTCCCCCGCCCGCCAATGGTCAACCTGCCGCACCAGCCCCTGAAGCGAAACCTACTGAAGCTCCCGTTGCAAAAGCAGAAGCTAAACCTGAAACGCCTGCGCAACCGGAGGTGGATGAACAAGCGGTTTTCGATGAAAAAATGGATGTCTATATCAAGTGCTATAACAAGTTACAGATCCCTGTACAGCGCAGTCTGGCGCGTTATGCCGACTGGCTGAAAGATTTTAAACAGGGACCAACGGGTAAAGAGAGTCATGTTTATGGCATCTACGGCATTAGTGAATCCAGTCTTTCTGAGTGTGAAAAAGGCGTGAAAAGTGTTGTGGCGTTAACGCCTGAGCTGCAACCTATTGATGGCGTGGCGTTGAATTATATTAATACCGCAGTCGCGCTGGGGAATACTATTAATGAAATGGACAAATATTACACCCAGGAAAATTATAAAGACGACGCATTTGCTAAAGCCAAAACGCTGCACCAGGCATTATTGAAAAATATCGAAGCCTTTGAACCGGTTGCGGAATCTTATCACTCGGCGATTCAGGAAATTAATGATAAGCGCCAGCTTGTGGAACTGAAAAATATTGAACAAAGAGAAGGGAAAACATTCCACTACTATTCTCTGGCTATCATGATTTCAGCGAAACAAATTAATAACCTGATTTCGCAAGAGAATTTTGATGCAGAAGCGGCAATGAAGAAAGTCACTGAGCTGGAAACGCTGGTGGCGCAGGCCAAAGAAGCGGATAAAGGTGGCATGAATTTTTCATTCATCCTTTCGGCAGACCAGTATCAGCTTGAGGCTAAAAAATATGTTCGCCGCGTCAGAGATAAAGTCCCGTACTCTGACTGGGATAAAGAGCAACTTCAGGACGCAAATTCAAGCTGGATGGTCCAGGATTCTTTCCCGAAAGCATTACGCGAGTACAACGAAATGGTCGATGATTATAATCGCCTGCGTTAAACATTTTTGATTTTGCTGATCAATGTAATGTCGGATACGGCAGTGGACATCAGCCTGACCGAGCCAGCGCAACAGACGAGCTGCTAACCGAAGTGGCAGTGTTGTGCGGATACGGGAGCATATCAATTCATAGTACCGGGGCGATGAAGCCCCGGCGTGAGAGATTATTGCCCGTAATAAGCATTGGCCCCATGCTTACGCAGGTAGTGTTTATCCAGCAGTTCGTTTTGCATGGCAGGAAGCTGCGGCGAGAGCTGGCGTGAGAACAGTCCCATATAGGCGCATTCTTCCAGTACTACGGCATTATGCACCGCATCGGCGGCGTTTTTTCCCCAGGCGAACGGGCCGTGAGAATGCACCAGCACCGCCGGAATTTGCGCTGGACTCCTGCCGCGTTCTTCGAAAGTTTCAATGATCACTTCGCCGGTCTGGTATTCATACTCGCCGTTGATCTCCTCTGCGGTCATCAGGCGCGTGCAGGGGATGGCACCATAGAAATAATCGGCATGAGTAGTACCCCAGGCGGGGAGATCCAGTCCGGCCTGCGACCAGATGGTCGCGTGGCGCGAGTGGGTATGCACAATGCCACCGATTTCGGCATAGCGACGGTAGAGCGCCAGATGCGTTGGCGTATCGGACGAGGGCTTTTTGCTGCCTTCAACCACCTTGCCGCTGGCTATCTCAACCACCACCATATCGTCGGCGGTCATCACGTCGTACTCGACGCCGGAAGGTTTGATTACCATCCATTGCCGCGTTTCGTCTACCGCGCTGACATTGCCCCAGGTGAACGTCACCAGATGGTGAGCGGGAAGCGCCAGATTCGCCGCCAGCACGTCGGCTTTCAGTTGCTCTAACATAGAAATCCGGCCTCCTGCATACGCGCTTCAATCCACCGCCGTGCCTGAATAATCTCCAGTACCGGCTCGTTGGCTTTTTCGGTCCACATCTCAATCAGGAAAGAACCGCGATAGTTCAGTTCATGCAGCGTTTTGAAGATGCCAACGAAATCGACGCAGCCTTCGCCAAACGGCACATCACGGAACTGTCCGGGGCTTTGCTCGGTGACGGGTTGAGTGTCTTTCAGGTGGATTGCGGCAATACGGTCAATGCCCAGTTTTAGTTCAGCGGGAACATCATTGCCCCAGGCACTGAGGTTGCCGACGTCCGGGTAGACGGTGAACCACGGCGAGGCGAGCATCTCGTCCCATTTTTTCCATTTGCTGATGGAGTTCATAAACGCGGTGTCCATGATCTCTACCGCCAGCATCACTTGCGATGCCGCCGCCTGTTCAACCGCCCATGCCAGCCCTTCAGCAAAACGTTGCTGGGTGCCTTCGTCATGGTCTTCGTAATAGACGTCGTAACCCGCCAGTTGAATGGTACGAATGCCGAGATCGCGCGCCAGGCGAATCGCTTTACTCATGATTTCCCGCGCCCGTTCGCGTACCGCCTCGTCCCGGCTGCCAAAAGGAAAACGGCGATGGGCAGACAAACACATTGACGGAATGGCAACACCCGTTTCGATCATCGCGGTGACCAGCGAAGCCCTTTGTGCGGCGCTCCAGTCAAGGCGTGAGAGCCGTTCGTCGGTTTCATCCACCGACATTTCGACAAAATCAAAGCCACAGCTTTTCGCCAGCACCAGCCGCTCCGGCCAGGAGAGATCTTTCGCCAGTGCTTTTTCATAAATCCCTAACGGATGATTACGCACGTGCGCCTCCCCAGATGGCATCAATTTGTGCATGGAAATCGCCAGCTACCTGCGCTGGATTTGCTGCGCCTGCCAGCGCCCGCCCGGCTATAAACGCTTTCACGCGGATATCTTTAAACAGCGGCAGGTCAGCAGGGGTAATCCCGCCAGTAATCGAAAGCTCAAGGCCGATATCGGAAAGCGCTTTCATGCGTGCCAGATCGGCCCCGCCCCACTGTTGCCCGCTGGCCTGCGCGTCACGACCGCGATGATAAATCGCCTGCCGCACGCCAATACGATGCCAGTCGCGGGCGTCGTCCAGCGTCCAGTTACCGAACAGCTCTATCTGGATTTCACCGCCGCAGTTCTGCGCCATGGCGTGGCCTTTTTCTACCGTGGCGAGCGGCGCGGCGCAGATGATGGTCATCCAGTTTGCACCTGCGGTAAATGCTTGTTGAGCGAGTGTTTCACCAGCGTCGGCGACCTTCCAGTCAGCAACGATGATTTTGTCCGGGCACTGTTCGCGCAAGGCTTTCACCGCGCCAAGCCCTTCGTTTAAACAGAGAATGGTGCCCGCTTCGACAATATCGACGCTGTCTTTTAACAGCGTCACGTCGCGCTGCGCGGCTTCAAGTGATGAGTGGTCGAGGGCCAGTTGCAGAAGTGGTCTGCTCATAATGTGTGCTCCTTGATGCGGGTGTGATAACCCTGAAGTGCGGCAATGAGATGCTGATAGCGTTGATATTTTTGTTGGTAAAGTTGATGCGTGGTCATATCCGGCAGCAGGGTGCGTACCGGGTGCTGTAAGCCTCGTTGGGCTTCGCTGAAATCGCGATAAACCCCGGTGCCGACGCGGGCAGCGAGCGCCGCGCCAAAACAGCCGGTTTCTTCAACCTGCGGCAATTCGATTCGTAAGCCGCTGACGTCCGCCAACATTTGCATCCAGACATCGGAATGCGCCGGGCCGCCAGTGACGCGCAGGGTGTGCACATCAGTAAAACGTTCGCGCATCCGGTTGAGGTGGGTCATATGGCTGAACACCACGCCTTCATAGATGGCCTGCAACAGGTGCGCGCGGGTGTGAATGGCCTGCATCCCGTAGAAACCGCTGGTCATCTCGAGTCCGGCGTTGCTGCCGTACAGGAACGGCAGGAAAAAGAGATCGCCACTGGCTTTCGGCAAGCTGGCAACGGCCTGGTTAATCTCATCAAACGAGATTTCTCCCCACTGTGCGGTAAACCATTCGAGATTGCCGGAAGAGGTGGGGCTGGCTTCGTGAACGATAAATTCACCGTCATTAACGTAGCGGCCATAGACATACGGATGCGCTTCACCGTCACCTAAACCGTGGGTTATGCCGCTGGTCACCGCCCAGGTCCCCATCACCGCATTGAGGGTGAATTCGTCTTCGATCCCGGCGCAGAGTGCGGTGGAAACCACATCAAACAGGCCGCCGACAACGGGCGTACCCGCTTTCAGACCGGTCAGTACGGCTGTCTGAGCGGTGATTTCCCCGCAGATTTCGGCAGATCCGACAACAGGCGGCAGGGCGTGATTGATTTCACCGATCCCCAGCCAGTCGGTGAGGCACGGGTCATATTCCCCGCGACTCATGTTGTAGAGATTGGACTCGGAAATATTGCTCTCTTCGCAACCTTTGACGCCGGTTAAACACCAGCGCAGGTAGTCGTGCGTCATCATCACGCAGCCAATTTGTGTGTAGCGCTCCGGTTCGTGCTCTTTTAGCCAGCGTAACAGCGACACCGGATGCCCGGTCCATAAGGTCTGTCGGGTCAGCGGGTAGAGTTTTTCCGGGATGCCATCTTCCTGCCAGCGACGAACGATTTCCATCGCCCGGCGATCCGAGGACAATATGGCGTTACCGAGCGGCTTGTTGTTTTTATCCAGCAAAAACAAACCCTTTCCCTGTGCGGAGATACCGATACCAACTATTTGTTCCCCGCTAACGCCAGAATGAGTAAGCAGGGCGCGAATGACAGCCATGCAGCATTGCCACAGTTCTGCCATATCGCGCTCTGCCCAACCTGGCTGCGGGCTTAATGCGCACAGCGGCAGGCGCTGCACGCCTGCCTCCCGGCCTTCGCGGTCATACAGCCCGGCTTTCAGCCAGCTACCGCCACAATCTAACCCCAGCCAGTATTGCGTCATGGTTTATTGCACCTCATCCACGGCTTTCAGCAGATCGGCACCCTGCGGAACATCTTTAACAAACATGTCGCGGACTTGAGTACCCAGTGCGTCGCTAAAGGCTTTGCGGTCGAGATCGGTAATCACTTCCACGCCCGCTTCTTTCATGCCGTCGATGATTTTTTGCTGATCTTCGGCAACCAGTTTGCGCTGGTAGTTGCCCGCTTCCTGCGCAGATGAGATCAGCGCTTGCTGGAACTCCGGGGTTAAGCCATCAAACTTCGCTTTGTTGATCACCACCAGAAGCGGGGAATAGGCGTGGTGCGTCAGAGAAAGGTACTTCTGCACTTCGTAAAATTTTGCTGACCAGACAACGTTGATCGGGTGTTCCTGAGCGTCGATAGTGCGCGTTTCCAGCCCGGTATACACTTCGGCAAACGGCATCGGGATAGGGTTAGCGCCAAAAACTTTGAATGCCGCGATATTCATCGGGCTATTGTTGGTGCGGATTTTCAGCCCTTTCAGGTCGGCAGGCGTTTTAACCGGTGCGCGCGAGTTGGTGACATCGCGCCAGCCGTTTTCCCAGTAGGCCAGTACTTTCAGTCCTTTACCTTCAAGGGAGGCTTTCAGGTCATCACCGACTTTACCATCAAGCGTTTTATGCGCATGGGCGGTGTCGCGGAACAGGAAAGGAACGTCGAGCAGGTTCATCACCGGCGACAACCCGGCGAAGTTATTCGAGCCGGACATCTCCATATCAATAGTGCCGCCGCGCACGCCGCTAATCATCGCCTGTGCGTTACCGAGAGTGCTGTCCGGGAACAGTTTTAATTTCAGTTCGCCTTTGGTTCTCTCCTGTAATAATTCATTGAATTTTTTCGCCGCAATATGTTGTGAATCGGTTTGTGAGGTTTCATAACCGAAACGTAAAGATTGCGCCGCCAGTGAAGATGTGCTGAACGCCGCCACTCCGGCAATTAATAATGCGTAGGTTACAGAACGTAATTTCATTATGATTTCCTTTTAACTCATCCATTTAAGAGGAGCGGTAATAAGCTCCGGTATAAAAATAAATAATGCTAACAACATGAATAAAACCATGACGTAAGGCACAACGCCTTTTACCGCATCGTCAAATTTAAGTTTCGCCACGCCGCATACCACGTTAAGAACGTTACCGACTGGAGGCGTAATCAGTGATATTGAACAGTTGATAATAAACATGATGCCGAAATAGACCGGATCTATTCCCGCTTCTTTCACTAATGGCATTAATACAGGTGTAAGAATTAAGACGGTAGGCGTTAAGTCCATTACCGTACTGATCACCATAATAGCGAGCATAATGACGATGAATAATAAGCGAGGCGAATCTACCAACGGTTGTAATAGCTCTGATACCATCATGGGTAATTCGGCGATAGTAATAAGCCATGCAGATACCGCAGCAGAGGCCACCAGGAACATCACCACCGAAGTGGTTTTCGCTGCGTTAATCAGTACATGATAAAGCGTGGAGAAGGTCATTTCGCGATAGACCACCACCGAGACGAACAGGGCGTAGAAGGCGGCAACCGCGCCTGCTTCGGTGGGTGTGAATAACCCCGAACGGAAACCGCCAATAATGATTATCGGTAAAAAGAGCGCCCAAATACCGGAAACTAACGATTGCCAGACTTCCCGCAGTGAGGCTTTCGGCTGACAAGGTAAATTCAGTCGTTTTGCCTGCCACCACCAGGTTACCATCAGTGTGACGCCCATCATGATGCCCGGCGCGATGCCCGCCATAAACAATTTACTGATGGAGAGTCCGCTGGAGACGCCGAAGATAATGAGCGGAATGGATGGCGGAATAATAGCTGCAATAATACCGCCAGAACCGATTAGCCCAGCGGCGCGGTTTACCGGATAGTTGGCCTGACGCATCATCGGCACCAGCAGCGCCGCGACGGCTGCGGTATCGGCCACCGCAGAACCGGACAGGCTTGCCATGATCATTGCCGCCAGTACACCAACGTAGCCCAGACCGCCTGGCCTGTGGCCTACCAGCTTCATTGGCAAGTCGACAATACGTTGCGACAGGCCGCCCGCGTTCATGATCTCACCCGCCAGTACAAAGAAGGGAATGGCTAACAGGGAGAAGCTGTCTGCGCCATTTACCAACGTTTGTGCCAGAATTTGCACATCAAAGATATCCATCCAGAACATCAATGAAATGCCGCACAGCAATAATGCCCAGGCGATGGGAACACCAATCGCGATAGCCCCCAACAAACTGACAATAAATATAAGGATTGTCATCGTCAGGCTCCTTGTTGGTTTCGGCTGGGGGTATTTGTGAACTGCCGGTATAAGTGACGTAATTCCAGCATCGCGATAATCAGGCTGGTGGGGATAGCGGCGGCGTACATTAAGCCAACGGGGACACCGAGAATGGGAGATAAGTTGCTCCAGTCCTGCGCTGTTTTTTCTATAGCGCCCCAGGCCAGCCCCAGACACAGCAATAAAATGAGCGTATGGGTTAGCAGCGAAACACGTTGTTGATTAGCAGGTGAGAGTTTTTCGACTAAAAAAGTAACCTGCACATGGCTGTTGTCCATATAAGCAACGATAGCGCCAATAAAGGTTAACCAGACAAATAAAAGTCGGGATAATTCATCAATCGATAATATGCTTGTGTGGAATCCATATCGAAGAATTATATTAATAAAAATAATACAAGACAGTATTGCGATGATGATCGCTAGAATGCCTTCGAGTATCCGTTTCATAACGAGTCCTTCTTGTTATGCAATATGTTTTCATTAATTAATGTTGTTGGTATTCGTAATATTTATTGGAAAGCGACTAATCAGACATTCAATGTGCTATTTAAGTGAAACGGATTAACGAGGTTCATTCAGAGTGTGAATGCCGTTACGTAATATTTCGATTCGATGTTGTACATCAGCCGTCGCATTTATTTCTAGCAGCTTGATGCCAGCAAAATGCAATGTTGACGGTTCTGCTGCATTAAATAACTCGCGAACATGGTCTGTGGTCATCAGGCTTTCTGCACAGAAAGGCGCAAACGGCGCGTGTAAATCCTGCCATTCTCCGTATGCTCCGTTTAGCGTCGTACCAGAGAACATCAACCCGCCGAGTTTGCCGGCCTGTTTCGCCATTTGGGTATGGGTCAGCGGCAACGTTGTATTGCGCCCTTCAATGGCGGATCGCGCCCAGTTAATACAGATGCTGATGTCATAATCGGCAATAACTTCCAACACATTTTCTAAAGGCAAAAAGCCTTTGCGTGGAGAGGCAGACGTCATGGCATCGCAGTGTTCGAGCACCAGTTTGCACGGCCAGTCCCAACTGACGATTTCTTTCAACGAGCGGGCAAAAGCATCTGTCGCTTGCATAACATTGGGATTCGTTGCTAACGGTGCAGCCTGGATCTCCAGTGCGAGTACTTTATTTACCTGCAATGAGTTGATTTTATTCAACAAGTGGCGATAGTACGCCACGCACGCCTTGCGTTGCTCTTCATCACTGGAGGCGAGGCCAAAACCGTTGTTTTCGCTGCGGCGACGCATGGTTTCCATCACAGCGGTGACGACAAATTTCCAGCTCTCTGGCGTATGACGGAGTAACCATTGGTCGCCAAGAGGATGAAAATTTTCCAGGCAGGGTTGTTCCAGACCGCAAATATCAGGGGTATCTGATAATTGTCGCCAGAATTCCTTCTCTTCCTCTTCACTTCTTTGGTGAAAAGAAGGTGCACAGGGATACGCACCGATAATATAACCGGCATTATTCGCTTTCATTTTGTGCTCCAGTAATAACTTTTTTATAAAGCAGAGAGGGCCACTTTAACCACGATTTTCCGTATTGCCGTTGTGGCATTTTTATTACATGCCGGGCGGTGAACATCCTGCGGGAAGAAAATAGCGTAGCTACCCGGTATCATTTCTATAAATGATTCATGTTCACTATTGTGATAAAAAATAATATCGCGCTGCTCTAATAGGGATTCGCTGACTTTATTATTTCCTGTATCAATAGCAATGCCGATTTTCTCTTCACCCCACGCCAGGAACTGGATATCGATATAGCGACGATGCACTTCCGGGCGGTTTTCCACCGCCTCGCGCGTCGTTAAATCGATAATTTGCGCATAAATATTTTTACCGTCGATTTCGACAACGCCCGATTCCAGGGCGTTGAAATCGGTAGTGCGCAGAAAATCGAGCGCCTTTTCAATGGCGGCAGGCAAACGGCACGGGTTAGGCTGCGCAATATGTCCAAAAATCATGGCTTATCTCCTTATAACGCCTGGATTTTTTCCCACACACTGTCATCAACGGTGATGCCGTTACGGCGGTTTTCGGCCAGCAGGGTAGTAAATTCGTGGCCGGGTAAGCGAATGGCCTGATTTTCGTCAGCACGCTCGGCACTGGTAACGTAATCCATGATGCGTTGCAGCTTGGCGTCGCGGGTGGTGCCTTCGATCAGTTTGTCTACTTCAATGGCGATAAAGATTTGCGAAATGCCGTATTCGTCGCTGTTATCCTGGGTGACTTCAGCAACCGATGCGCCATCAGAAAGGAGAGTAGCGATCATATCCAGCACAATCGACATGCCCGAACCTTTCCAGTAGCCCATCGGCAAAATGCGGCGATTTTTCTCGATAACGCCAGGTTCTTTGGTCAAATTGCCCTCATCATCAAAGCCACCATCTACCGGGAGCTGACGACCTGCCAGACGGTTAACTTCTAACATGCCGTAGGAAAACATCGACATCGACATATCGACCATGGTGATCGGCGTGGAAGGAATGGCGACGATCAGCGGGTTGGTGCCGATGCGACACTCTTTTGCGCCCCACGGCGGCATTACGGCGATGGAGTTGGTCCAGCAAATGCCAATATAGCCTTTTTCCGCCGCCTGCCAGCCATAGCTGCCACCGCGCATCCAGTGGTTGGCATTACGTAACGCCACCAGGCCAATCCCATGATTTGCCGCCAGTTCAATGGCGCGATCCATCATCTTTTTCGCCGTCAGGTTACCGATCGAACGCTGGGCGTCCCACTGCTCAATTGCGCCGAGGCTGGTCACGCGTTTTGGTTGGGCGTCAGGAATGATATCGCCATTATCCAGTTGTTGAATGAAGCGTGGGAAACGGTTAACACCGTGAGAATAAACGCCGGACTCGGTGGTGCGGGCGAACATCTCTGCACAGGCATCGGCCGTTTCGCTGTCAACACCACGTGAAATTAATACCCGATTAAAGGCTGTTTTTAACTGCTCAAATGTCACTTTCATCCCTGGCTTCCTTGTTTTTTTTGATCGCTTTTTTGTCTTTAAATTTCAATATGCGAAATTTGATTTCAAATATATCGATCGCGTTTTAACAAAGCAATCCGCGCCGTGAATTTCAAAAATCATTAAAATCAAATGGTTGCAAATTATCTGCCCAGATCGTGAACTATGACACACTTTGCGCTACCATCAGGACGCGACAAAAGGGGAACCTGGACATGGGGAAAAAAGAGGGCGAGATGACGCAAGAAAAAGAAAGGCCAGCCGGAAGCCAGAGCCTATTTCGTGGTTTGATGTTAATTGAGATCCTCAGCAACTATCCAAACGGTTGCCCGCTGGCGCATCTTTCGGAACTGGCAGGTTTAAATAAGAGTACCGTCCATCGCTTATTGCAGGGGTTACAATCCTGTGGCTATGTGACTACCGCGCCCGCCGCAGGGAGTTACCGCCTGACCACCAAATTTATTGCCGTCGGTCAGAAGGCTCTGTCTTCGCTGAATATTATTCATATTGCTGCGCCGCATCTTGAGACGCTGAACATTGCCACCGGAGAAACCATTAACTTCTCCAGCCGCGAAGATGATCACGCTATTTTGATTTATAAACTGGAACCTACTACCGGTATGCTACGAACCCGCGCCTATATTGGCCAGCATATGCCGCTCTACTGTTCCGCAATGGGTAAGGTCTACATGGCGTTTGGTCACCCGGACTACGTGAAATCGTATTGGGAAAGCCATCAGAATGAAATTCAGCCGTTAACCCGCAATACCATTACCGAACTGCCTGCGATGTTCGACGAACTGGCGCACATTCGTGAAAGCGGAGCGGCGATGGACAGAGAAGAAAACGAACTCGGCGTCTCCTGTATTGCTGTTCCGGTGTTTGATATTCATGGGCGGGTGCCGTACGCCGTGTCGATTTCGCTTTCGACATCACGGTTGAAACAGGTGGGGGAGAAAAATCTCCTGAAACCACTGCGTGAAACCGCGCAGGCTATTTCTAATGAGCTGGGATTTACTGTCAGGGACGACCAGGGCGCGATCACATAACGCTTTGGACAAGTGCCAAAACTTTAACATTTCCTTCGTTGGATCAAAGCAGTAGGGACGCGCTCTCTGGCACTCTGCTGTTTTAGTGCAAAGGAGTGATCATGAACCGGTTTATTATTGCGGATGCGACGAAATGTATCGGTTGCCGTACCTGTGAAGTGGCTTGCGCAGTGTCGCATCAGGAAAATCAGGATTGCTCTGCGTTGTCGCCGGGCGAGTTTATTTCCCGTATTCGTGTTATTAAAGACCACAGCTGGACCACGGCAGTAGCCTGTCATCAGTGTGAAGATGCACCGTGCGCGAATGTCTGCCCTGTTGACGCGATAAGCCGCGAACATGGGCATATTTTCGTTGAACAATCACGTTGCATTGGCTGTAAAAGCTGTATGCTGGCTTGCCCGTTTGGTGCGATGGAGGTCGTTTCTTCGCGCAAAAAGGCGAGGGCGATTAAGTGTGACCTGTGCTGGCATCGGGCGACGGGACCGGCTTGTGTTGAAGCCTGCCCGACAAAGGCGTTGCAGTGTATGGATGTCGAAAAAATCCAGCGTCAACGGTTACACCAGCAACCTGTTTGAGATTTTATTCCGGCGATTCTCATCGCCGGAATAGTGCACTTTGTTTATGCCGGATGCGGCGTGAACACCTTATTCGGCCTACAAATTCAATTGATTGCAGAAATTATGTAGGTCTGATAAGCGCAGCGCATCAGGCAATTTTTAATGGCTTTCAGCCCAGGCGCGTTCAATCTCTTCCGCCAGAATCTTCACACCCGCCTCAATTTTCTCCGGCTCTGGTACGTAGTTCATGCGCATACATTGATGCGTATGCGGCCACGGTTTATCCAGCCCTGGGAAGAAGTTGTGGCCTGGCACCATCAGCACGCCGCGCGCTTTCAGGCGCTGATAGAGTTGCTCGGTGGTAATCGGCAAATCCTTAAACCATAACCAGAGGAATATTGCCCCTTCTGGTTTATGAATCAGGCAGCGATCTTCCGGTAAATAGCGGCGAATGATGGCGATAGTCTCCTGAACACGCTGGTAATAGAACGGCTTGATGACCGTTTCTGACAGGCGCAGCAGATCGTTACGCTTAATCATTTCACACATTATCGCCGGACCAATGCCGCCAGGCGCGAGACTGATAATGCCGTTCATATTAGTGATGGCGGTGATGATTTTTTCATTGGCGATGATAATGCCGCAGCGCGAACCTGGCAGACCTAGCTTGGAAAGGCTCATGCATAGCACGATATTCGGATTCCACAGCGGGCGCGCTTCGCTAAAGATGATGCCCGGGAACGGGACGCCATAGGCGTTATCAATCACCAGCGGGATCCCGTGCTGATTCGCCAGCGCATCCAGCTTCAGCAACTCTTCATCGGTTATCACATTACCTGTTGGGTTCGTCGGTCGCGAGACGCAAATCATCCCCGTCTCTTCGCCAATGCGCAGATGTTCGAAATCGACGTGATATTTAAACTGGCCCTCTGGCAGTAGTTCGATATTCGGACGCGTAGAGACAAACAGATCCTCTTCCAGCCCGGCATCCGCGTAGCCAATATATTCCGGTGCCAGCGGGAACAGTACTTTTTTGACCCGGCCATCGGCACGGCGTCCGGCAAACAGGTTAAATAAGTAGAAAAAGGCGCTCTGGCTACCGTTTGTTAGTGCAATATTCTGTGGTTCGATATCCCAACCCAGCTTCTCGCGTAACATACCGGCAAGCAGAGACAGCAGCTCCGTTTTCCCCTGTGGCCCATCGTAATTGCACAGCGCATCAGTGGCTTTGCCACTTTCCAGCATGTCGGTTAGCAGCGTCTGGAAATAGTCCTGCATTTCCGGGATCTGCGCCGGATTGCCGCCGCCAAGCATAATCGCGCCGGGGGTGCGTAAACCGTCGTTCAGATCTTCCATCAGCAGCGTAATGCCGGAGTGGCGGGTAAATTTGTCACCAAAAAGGGAGAATGTCATAGCGGGATATCTGTCGAACTCTGTAGCAAGGAAGGTAACAATAACGCTACATTTGCCGGGGTGCAAATCACGCCGTTGACGGTGGATTGACACTTTATGCTGTGGTTTTCGATTAGGCTGGTATTTTAGGCTGCGTGGCTTCCCGACGTACTGCCGCACGGGAAGCCGGAAAAGTTACTGTTGCCCCGCCCAGACGACCATTACTTTATCGTCGCCGTGTTCACGGACAAATCCGTACCCCTGTTTCAGCGAAAGCGCCGTTTGTTTGCCTGCGCCAATGGCTGGATGCCGTGCGCGGAACTGACTGATGCGCTGCCAGTGCGCGACGCTGGCGGTAGATTTACCACTGATATCCTGCCAGTTCATATCAGAACGTGTGCCTTGTAGGGGATCAGAACCGGTGGGACCGAACGGACGTAAGGATTCATCACCGTAAAAGATTTGCACTGCACCTGGCGCGAGTAACAATAACTCTGCTGCTTTGTCGCCCCCTTCGCGGAACAAGCGGGTATCATGCGAGGAGAGATAGCTCAACACGTTGAAATCCTGCAATTTCTCCGCCATTTGCTGCCAGGTGGTATCTATCTGCGCAAGACAATCGACTGCTTTCGCCGCCTGCTCCTGATAATCGAAATTGATCATCGCATCGAAGCCGTGGCGATAGTAGTCACTTTGCATCACGCCGTGGCCCCAGGCCTCGCCGGTCATCCAGAAAGGTTTGTCATCTAATGCTTTCTCGGGGTTAGCTTTTTTCCATTCGCGAAGTGCGGCGCTGGCCTGAGTTTTCAGTTGCTGCCAGGCGGGCAACTCAACATGTTTGGCGGTATCGACCCGAAAACCATCAATACCGTAGTCGCGGACCCATTGACTTAACCAGTGGGTTAAGTAATCGCGCGGCGTATAGCCGTTAATGGCTTTGGCGTGGGTATCCGGTTTGTTTTTATAGAACACCGGCAGACCAGAAGCGGTAGTTGATTCGGTTTTGATATCCGGCAAAAAGGCTAGCGACATGGTGAGATCGTCGAATCCAGGATTGTCGTAATCGCCGATATCGGTACGGATCCAGTTTTTCCCCCACCATTTATCCCAGCCTGTTTTGTCGCTGAAATTAATGTAATCGTTAAAGCTATGCCAGGTTTGCCCGGCGGTAGGTTTCCAGTCGCTCCAGCGTTCACCCAGCGTTTTTTTCACTTCGTCACCTGAAAGGTATAACGCGCCAAACTGATACTCCTGCATATCTGCCAGTGTGGCATAGCCGGTGTGGTTCATCACCACATCAAAAATAATGCGGATACCGCGCTGGTGCGCGCTATCAACCAGCGTCCGTAGATCTGCTTCGTTGCCCATATTGGCATCAAGATTCGTCCAGTCCTGTGTGTAATATCCGTGGTAGGCATAATGTGGGAAATCGCCTTTTGTACCGCCGCCGACCCAGCCGTGAATTTGCTCAAATGGGGCGCTTATCCATAAAGCATTGACGCCCAGCTGCTGGAGATAATCCAGTTTGTTGGTCAGGCCGCGTAAATCACCGCCGTGGAAAGTGCCAATTTCCTCCATGCCGTCTTTATGACGTCCGTAGCTCTGGTCATTGCTGGGATCGCCGTTTTCGAAACGGTCTGTTAGCACAAAGTAAACCGTGGCGTTATGCCAGTCGAAAGGGGCAGGTGCGTCAGTTTCCGCGCGTTCCAACAGAAGTAAACCATTGCTGGTGGCGGCAGGTTGTAACGTTATTTGGCCGTTCTTCACCGTCGCGATTTGCTGGCTGTAATAATCCCGGACTACCGTACCTTCCGGGAAAGTGCCGCTGACATTAAGCGTCAGTGGTTTTCCATCCCATTTGGGGCATTCGCGGACCTGTTTTGCTACCGGTTCGGCGGTGTTCTGGACCGAAATCATCAACGTTGGTGTGCCGGAGCGGGTATTTATTTGCAGCGTATATTCACCGTTCCTGAACAATCGCCACTGAGGGGGCGTGCTGTCGCAAGGTTTGAGAGAAAGCATCTGATTGAGTTTTATCGCATCCGCAGGCTGCCAGCATTGTTGGTTAAAATTTAGCGTCAGCGGTCGCGTACCTTTGGTCAGCTGGGCATGACTAACAAATGTTCCTGCACTTTGTTCAGCAAAGGTGGGAAATCCCTGAGATGTCCAGTCGGCGGCAATGGCAACACTGGGCAGGAGTATCAGAAAACAGGCGGCAAGTTTCATAACGGATGGGTCCTTGTTGCTGCGAATTTCACCAGTTTGCCAGTGATAATACTGGTAAAACTCATCCCTGATGAGGATTGCGCCAGGATGAGACGAAAGGGGGAGTATTTCACCTGAGATTTAAGTTTATTTTTTGCGATAAACCCCACATTTTCTGCGATTTAGCGCCAATCTGAACGGTTAACACGTGACATAGTTTCAGATTTGGACTATTCCTTGGGGTGCTCTTGACAGCTATTTTTGATATGATTTGAGATTCAACTCTCAAATTTGTGAAAAATATAAGGTGTTGGAATGATTAAATCCGACCAGGAGAACTGATGATTTTGACTCCCATACGACGATATGGGGCGATGATTCTTATGTTACTCACTCTGATGTTTTCGAGTGAGGTGTTAGCGAAAACGCACACGACAACAGCGAGTCAAAAGTCCCACATAACCAAAGCTAGTAATAAACAGGTAAGCAGTAAACAAGAGTATTCTCGCAATAGTGCAAAGAGCAGTTCACTTCCTGATTTGCGAAAATACCCTTCCGGAACACCAAGGAAAAAAGCGTTTCTCCGGACCGTAATGCCTTACATTACCAGCCAAAATGCTGCCATTACGGCGGAACGTAACTGGCTGATTTCAAAACAGTACCAGGGCCAATGGTCGCCTGCAGAGCGTGCGCGTCTGAAAGACATCGCCAAACGCTATAAGGTGAAGTGGTCTGGTAATACACGAAAAATCCCGTGGAATACGCTGCTTGAACGCGTAGACATTATCCCGACCAGTATGGTGGCGACGATGGCTGCGGCAGAAAGTGGTTGGGGGACGTCGAAGCTGGCGCGTAACAACAACAACCTGTTTGGCATGAAGTGTGGCAAAGGTCGTTGTAATAATGGTCCGGGTAAAGTGAAAGGCTATTCTCACTTTGATTCTGTCAAAGAGTCGGTGAGCGCCTATGTTACTAACCTGAATACGCACCCGGCTTACGCTTCGTTCCGTAAATCACGTGCACAATTGCGTAAAGCTGATCAGGAAGTCACCGCCACAGCGATGATTCACAAGCTGAAAGGTTATTCAACGAAGGGACAGAGTTATAACAACTACCTGTTCGCGATGTACCAGGATAACCAGCGGTTAATCGCTGCGCATATGTAATTGCATTCCCTCGAGCCTTATCCGACTTGTTGGTCGGATAAGGCTTTTGCTCGCATCAGGCGGTTGTGCTGCGTTACCTGATGCGACGCTGGCGCGTCTTATCATGCCTGGCGGCTTTTCCCCTCCTGCTACAGCAGGACCTCGCTGTTTACATCGCGATACTCTTTCGGCGTTGTGTCATATGCTTTTTTAAATACAGAGTAGAAATATTGCAACGATGGATAACCGCACATTTGCGATATTTCGTTGATTGATAAGGTTGTTGAAATTAGCAGGCTGCGCGCTTTCTCCAGCTTCTCGGCATGAATCATTGCGTGAATGGTTTCGCCCACCTCTTCTTTAAAACGCTTCTCAAGATTGGAGCGTGATATGCCAACAGCGTCCAGCACCTGATCCACTTTAATCCCTTTGCAGGCATGATTGCGGATGTAATGCATGGCCTGAATAACAGCCGGGTCGGTCAACGAACGGTAATCTGTAGAACGCCGTTCAATGACGCGTACTGGCGGGACCAAAATCCGCTGCAACGGCATCGCTTCTTTATCTAACAACCGATGCAGAAGTTTTGCCGCCTGATAGCCCATTTGCCGTGCGCCCTGGGCAACCGAAGAAAGCGCGACGCGAGAAAGATAGCGGGTCAGCTCTTCGTTATCGATGCCAATTACGCATAGTTTTTCCGGTACGGGAATATGCAGATGCTCGCAAACTTGCAGAATATGCCGCGCCCGGGCGTCAGTAACGGCAATAATCCCGGTTTGCGGTGGCAGCGTTTGCAACCAGTCGGCCAACCGGTTTTGCGCGTGCTGCCAGTTTTCTGGTGCAGTTTCCAGTCCCTGATAAACGACACCACGGTACTTTTCTTCGGCAACAAGCTGGCGAAAAGCATATTCGCGTTCGGCTGCCCATCTTTTGCCACTCGACTCTGGCAGACCATAAAAAGCAAAGCGGTTAACGCCTTTTTCTTTTAAATGCAAAAATGCGCTTTCAACCAGCGCATAGTTATCAGTGGCAATGTAATGTACGGGCGGATAGCTTTCTGCCAGGTGATACGAGCCGCCAACCCCGACAATGGGGACATCGACATCAGCCAACGCTTGCTCGATTTGTTTATCGTCAAAGTCGGCAATAACGCCATCTCCTAACCAGTCCTTGATTTTATCAATGCGGGCGCGGAAATCTTCTTCAATGAAAATATCCCATTCCGATTGTGACGCCTGTAAATATTCCCCCACACCTTCTACAACTTGACGGTCATAGGCTTTATTAGCATTGAACAGTAATGTGATTCGGTGACGTTTAGTAAACATGGTTCTTTTCCTGCTGAATCATGCAAAAACTCAAAACCGGCAACACGTTACCGGTTTTGAGAAAATTTTTATCAAAATCAGGAACGGCGTTTGGTTGCGGAGTCCATCCATACTGCCAGCAACAGAATCGCACCTTTGACGATATACTGCCAGAAGGTCGGAACATCCATCATACTCATGCCGTTATCCAGCGAAGCCATGATGAATGCCCCCATCACAGCCCCCGCAACACTCCCTACGCCGCCAGCCAGACTGGTGCCGCCAATCACGCAGGCTGCAATGGCATCCAGTTCGGCGATATTACCGGCAGAAGGCGAGCCTGCACCAAGCCGTGAACTGAGGATTAACCCCGCGATGGCCACCATCAAACCGTTGATAGCAAACACGACAAGTTTGGTGCGTTCTACGTTAATCCCGGAGAGTCGCGCCGCTTCCAGATTGCCGCCAATAGCGTAAATGCGCCGCCCGAAAGCTGTCCTTGTTGCCATAAACATGCCGCCGAGTAACAGCAACGTCAGCAGCAGGACAGGAGTAGGAACGCCACGGTAATCATTCAGTAGCCAGATTGCGCCTAATACGATGATGGCGGTCAAAGCCTGGCGACCGACCACCGCTGTAGATGCCGGAGACTGTAAACCCAAAGCTTGTCGGCGCATTCTTCCACGCCATTGCCAGCCGACAAAAGCCATTAAGCCAAGCGCGCCAATAATGAAACCGGTGCTGGCGGGTAGATAGCTCTGTCCAATTTGTGACATCGCGGCGCTGGTGGGTGAAACCGTCGTACCGTTGGTGATGCCAATGAGGATGCCGCGAAATGCCAACATGCCCGCCAGGGTGACAATAAATGAAGGCACTTTGCGGTACGCGACCCACCAACCATTCCATGCGCCGAGAAGCAGGCCCAGAACCAGCGTCACAATAATGGTGAGCGGCAGAGGCCAGCCTAACCAGACGTCGCAGATAGCGGCGACGCCGCCTAATAGCCCCATCATCGAGCCGACCGAGAGGTCGATTTCGGCAGAAATTATGACGAACACCATCCCTACCGCAAGGATGCCGGTAATCGCGGTCTGGCGCAGCAAGTTGGAGACGTTACGGGCGCTTAAATAGGCGCCGTCAGTAGTCCAGGTAAAGAACAGCATGATGGCGATGATTGCTGCAATCATCACGAAAACTTGTAAATTCAGTGACTTCAGCACAGAGAAGCCACCGGATGTCGGTACGGCTAATTTCACTTCAGACGGATTGCTTTTCGACATGATGTTCGCTCCTCAATGCGGCTTCCATCACCTGCTCCTGAGTCAGGTTATGATTTATCAGGTTGGCTTTTAGTTTTCCTTCATGCATCACCAGTACGCGATCGCTAAGACCAAGTACTTCAGGTAATTCAGAAGAGATGACAATAACGGCGATACCCTGCTGGACGAGTTGGTTAATTAATTTGTAGATCTCGTATTTCGCGCCAATATCGATACCCCTGGTAGGTTCATCAAGAATGAGAATGCGCGGGTTGAGTAACAGACAGCGTGCCAGGATCGCTTTTTGTTGATTGCCGCCGCTTAAACGTCCAATAGCAAGTTCCGGAGACGACGTTTTCACTTTGAGTCGCTGGATAGATTCCAGAATACATTTTTGCTCTGCGGCATCATCAAGCTGGCTAATACCCCCGGTAAATTTGTTGAGTGCGGCGAGGGTAATATTTTTACCAACCGCCATTACCGGAACGATGCCATCACGCTTTCTGTCTTCTGGCACCATTGCAATACCCTGGGCGATGGCTTGCTGGCAATTACGAATATCCACTTGTTTGCCATCAATATAGATTTTCCCTTCCCATTGTCCGGGCCAAACGCCAAAAAGGCATTGAATAGTTTCGGTGCGACCAGCGCCGACCAGTCCAGCAATCCCCAGTATTTCGCCACGTTTCAGGGAAAACGAGACATCGTTAACCCGTTTAATATGACGATTAACCGGATGCCATGCCGTCAGATGTTCTATGCGTAATATTTCATCGCCAGTGGTATGTGGTTCGTTTGGGTACAGTGCCGTTAATTCTCGCCCAACCATCATGGTGATAATATCGTCTTCGCTCATTCCGGCTGCATCACGCGTACCTATGTGTTGACCGTCGCGAATAACACAAATTGTGTCGGAAATCGCTTTGACTTCGTTGAGCTTGTGAGAAATATAGATACATGCGATGCCGTGTTGTTGCAGATCGCGAATAATATCCAGTAAAACTGTGGTTTCCAGCTCAGTTAATGAGGCGGTTGGTTCATCGAGAATTAATAAACGCACCTGTTTATTTAGTGCCTTGGCAATTTCAACGAGTTGTTGTTGCCCAAGCCCTAAATCACCAACGCGGGTATCCGGTGAAATGGATAAGCTGACTTGCGCTAACAGTTTCTGACAGCGTAGCGTCATCTGGTCATAATCCATGACTCCATTGCGGGTTATCTCATTGCCAAGAAAGATATTTTCCAGCACGGTCAATTCTTTCACCAATGCTAATTCCTGGTGAATGATGGCAATACCTTTGCGTTCGGTATCGCGGATGTGACTTGCCTGTATTACTTCACCAGCAAAAGTAATTTCGCCTTCGTAACTGCCAAAGGGATAAATTCCGCATAGCACTTTCATTAATGTTGATTTACCAGAACCGTTCTCACCGCAAAGTGAGACGATCTCACCAGCATTTAGCCGCAAACTGACGTTATCTATCGCCTTTACGCTGCCGAAAGTTTTGGTAATGCTCTTCATTTCAAGTAGATAAGACATAACGACTCCACCTAAGCCAATCAGTTCATGCGGCATGGAGAGAAATCACGTCCCCGTTGTCGACAGGGACGTAACGCTTAAAGCTCGCTCTCCTTGTGGAAACCGTCTTTAATCACCGTGTCTTTGATGTTGTTTTTATTCACATCAATAGGTGTCAGCAGGCGGGATGGAACATCTTTCAGCCCATTATTCAGCGTGGTATCTGCTTTAGGTTGTTGATCGTTACCCAGTTCAACGGCAATTTCCGCGGCAGTATTTGCCAGAAGAGTAATCGGTTTATACACCGTCATGGTTTGCGTACCCGCAGCAATACGTTTAATGCCGGCGAGATCCGCATCCTGACCGGAAATGGCGACTTTCCCTGACAAACCTTGCGCGCTTAATGCCTGAATAGCCCCGCCAGCAGTAGCATCGTTAGAAGCAACAACAGCGTCAATTTTGTTATTGTTGGCGGTCAACGCGTTTTCCATAATTTTCAGCGCGTTTTCTGGTAACCAGCCATCAACCCATTGGTCGCCTACGACTTTAATTTTCCCGGAGTCGACGTAAGGTTTTAATACTTTCATTTGCCCGGCGCGGAAAAGCTTAGCGTTGTTATCTACCGGAGAGCCGCCCATCAGGAAATAATTTCCTTGCGGGACGATATCGACCAGCGCTTTTGCTTGTAGTTCACCCACTTTTTCGTTATCGAAAGAAATATAAAAGTCGATATCAGCATCATTAATCATGCGGTCGTAAGCTAATACTTTAATGCCTTCTTGTTTTGCTTCTTTTACAACGTTACTTAATACCTGTCCGTTATACGGAATAATGACAAGAACATCGACTCCCCGGTTAATCATGTTTTCAATCTGCGACATTTGAGTTTCTTCGTTGCCATTTGCAGACTGCACAAATACTTTGGCGCCGAGAGATTCAGCTTTTTTCACGAAAATATCCCGGTCTTTCTGCCAGCGCTCAAGACGGAGATCATCAATAGCCATACCGATTTTGACTTCTTTAGCATGTGCCGCAACGTTGGTTAGCAGAAGTGAGGTGCACAGGGTGAGTAAAATGTTCTTTATTTTCATGGTTCAGAGGCCTTCTTTTGTTAGAGGGTAGCTTTAAAAAGTAACAATCACCGCGTTAAACGTGACCAATTTTTAGCAACTAAATGGGGGAAAACAATTACAGATTTTTATCTTTCGATTACGATTTTTCGTTTATTTCTTGATTTATGACCGAGATCTTATTTTTGTTGGTTAATCGAATTTGTTGCATTTTTCTCTTCGAGTAATTACCCAATTTCATCATTCCATTTTATTTTGCGAGCGAGCGCACACTTGTGAATTATCTCAATAGCAGTGTGAAATAACATAATTGAGCAACTTAAAGGGTGTGCCCAATATTACGACATCATCCATCACCCGCGGCATTACCTGATTATGGAGTTCATTATGCAAGCTTATTTTGACCAGCTCGATCGCGTTCGTTATGAAGGCCCGAAATCCTCTAACCCGTTAGCATTCCGTCACTACAACCCCGACGAATTGGTGTTGGGTAAGCGTATGGAAGACCATTTGCGTTTTGCCGCTTGCTACTGGCACACCTTCTGCTGGAACGGGGCGGATATGTTTGGCGTAGGCGCGTTTAACCGTCCCTGGCAGCAACCTGGCGAGGCGCTGGCATTGGCGAAGCGTAAAGCAGATGTCGCATTTGAGTTTTTCCACAAATTACATGTGCCTTTTTATTGCTTCCACGATGTGGACGTTTCCCCGGAAGGCGCATCGTTAAAAGAGTACATCAATAACTTTGCGCAAATGGTCGATGTGCTGGCAGGTAAACAAGAAGAGAGCGGCGTGAAACTGCTGTGGGGAACCGCTAACTGCTTTACTAACCCACGTTATGGTGCAGGCGCAGCTACGAATCCCGACCCGGAAGTTTTCAGCTGGGCAGCAACACAAGTCGTTACGGCGATGGAAGCGACGCATAAACTGGGTGGTGAAAACTATGTGCTGTGGGGCGGTCGCGAAGGTTACGAAACGCTGCTGAATACCGATTTGCGTCAGGAGCGTGAACAGATTGGCCGCTTTATGCAGATGGTGGTTGAGCATAAACATAAAATCGGTTTCCAGGGTACTCTGCTTATCGAACCGAAACCGCAAGAGCCGACCAAACATCAATATGATTACGATGCCGCGACGGTCTACGGCTTCCTGAAGCAGTTTGGCCTGGAAAAAGAGATTAAACTGAATATTGAAGCAAACCATGCAACGTTGGCGGGTCACTCTTTCCACCATGAAATTGCCACCGCCATTGCGCTTGGTCTGTTCGGTTCTGTCGATGCTAACCGTGGTGACGCGCAGTTGGGCTGGGATACCGACCAGTTCCCGAACAGCGTGGAAGAAAATGCGCTGGTGATGTATGAAATTCTCAAAGCGGGCGGTTTTACCACCGGTGGTTTGAACTTCGATGCCAAAGTACGTCGTCAGAGCACCGATAAATATGACCTGTTCTACGGTCATATTGGCGCGATGGATACGATGGCACTGGCGCTGAAAATTGCAGCACGCATGATTGAAGACGGTGAGCTGGATAAACGCGTCGCGCAACGTTATTCCGGCTGGAATAGCGAACTGGGCCAGCAAATTCTGAAAGGCCAAATGTCACTGGCGGATTTAGCAAAATATGCCCAGGAACATAATCTTGCACCGGTGCATCAGAGTGGTCGCCAGGAGCAGTTAGAAAATCTGGTAAACCATTATCTGTTCGACAAATAACGGCTAACTGTGCAGTCCGTTGGCCCGGTTATCGGTAGCGATACCGGGCATTTTTTAAGGAACGATCGCTATGTATATCGGGATAGATCTTGGCACATCGGGCGTGAAAGTCATTCTGCTCAACGAACAGGGTGAGGTAATTGCTTCACAAACAGAAAAGCTGACCGTTTCGCGCCCGCATCCCCTCTGGTCTGAACAAGACCCGGAACAGTGGTGGCAGGCAACAGATCGTGCAGTGAGAACGCTTGCGCGACAATATTCTTTGCAAGAGGTTAAGGCGTTAGGTATTGCCGGACAGATGCACGGAGCAACGTTACTTGATGCTCGGCAGCAGGTATTACGTCCAGCGATTTTGTGGAATGACGGGCGCTGTGCGCAAGAGTGCGCTTTGCTTGAAACACGAGTCCCGGATTCGCGCGCTATAACCGGCAATCTGATGATGCCCGGATTTACCGCGCCTAAGCTGCTGTGGGTGCAACGCCATGAGCCAGATATATTCCGTCAGGTAGACAAGGTTTTATTGCCAAAAGATTATTTGCGTCTGCGTATGACCGGAGAGTTTGCCAGTGATATGTCTGATGCGGCAGGCACCATGTGGCTGGATGTCGCGAAGCGTGACTGGAGTGATGTCATGCTGCAAGCTTGCCAGCTGTCCCGTGACCAGATGCCAGCATTATACGAAGGCAGTGAAATTACCGGGACTTTGCTACCCGAGGTGGCAAAAGCATGGGGAATGGCGGCAGTGCCTGTTGTCGCGGGCGGCGGCGATAATGCGGCTGGCGCGGTTGGTGTGGGTATGGTTGATGCCAACCAGGCAATGCTGTCGCTGGGAACTTCTGGTGTTTATTTTGCGGTGAGCGAAGGGTTCTTAAGCAAGCCGGAAAGCGCCGTACACAGCTTTTGCCATGCATTACCACAGCGTTGGCATTTAATGTCGGTGATGTTGAGTGCGGCATCGTGTCTGGATTGGGCTGCGAAATTAACCGGCCTGAGTAATGTCCCAGGCTTAATTGCAGCTGCGCAACAGGCAGATGAAAGTGCCGAGCCAATCTGGTTTTTGCCTTATCTTTCCGGCGAGCGTACCCCGCACAATAATCCACAGGCGAAGGGGGTTTTCTTTGGCCTGACCCATCAACACGGCCCTAATGAACTGGCGCGAGCAGTGCTGGAAGGCGTGGGTTATGCGCTGGCCGATGGCATGGATGTAGTGCACGCCTGCGGCATTAAACCGCAAAGTATTACCCTGATTGGTGGTGGAGCGCGTAGTGAGTACTGGCGTCAGATGCTGGCGGATATCTGCGGTCAGCAGTTGGATTACCGCACGGGTGGTGATGTAGGGCCTGCACTGGGCGCAGCAAGGTTGGCGCAGATTGCGGTGAATCCAGATAAATCGCTCAGTGAATTGTTGCCGCAACTGCCGTTAGAGCAGTCGCATATGCCGAACGCGCAGCATCATGCCGCTTATCAGCCACGACGCGAAACATTCCGTCGTCTCTATCAGCAACTTCTGCCACTAATGGCGTAAACGTATCCCCTGCCTGGCCGGGCAGGGAATAATTCTCGTCTATATATACTATCAATTCATTAATATTTCATATGAATTTATTCTGAAAATCATTTGTTAATGGTGTTTTTCAGTTTTGTCTTTCGTTGGTTAATCGTAATGTATCGCTGGTAGATATGGAGATCATTATGAAAACCTCAAAGACTGTGGCAAAACTATTATTTGTTGTCGGGGCGTTGGTTTATCTGGTTGGGCTATGGATCTCATGCCCATTGTTAAGCGGCAAAGGCTATTTTCTCGGCGTGTTAATGACGGGAACGTTTGGCAATTATGCTTATCTTCGTGCTGAAAAACTCGGGCAACTGGATGACATGTTTATTCGCATCTGCCAGTTAGTTGCGTTAATCACTATCGGTCTGTTGTTTATCGGTGTTTTAAATGCACCTATCAATGCTTATGAAATGGTGATCTACCCCATCGCCTTTTTTGTCTGCTTGTTTGGTCAAATGCGTTTGTTTCGCTCGGCATGAGCAACATAAAGCTCTTACACATTCAGGAATGAAAGGAATACTGTGATGGAAAACAAAATATCAACCTATTCTCCAGCATTTAGCATTGTGTCATGGATAGCGCTTGGCGGCGGTATTGTTACCTATTTATTAGGGCTATGGAATGCGGAAATGCAATTAAATGAAAAAGGATATTACTTTGCTGTTCTGGTGCTAGGACTATTTTCAGCCGCATCTTATCAAAAAACTGTGCGGGACAAATATGAAGGCATACCCACTACATCCATTTATTATATGACCTGTCTGGTTGTCTTTATCATTTCTGTCGCATTACTGATAGTTGGTCTGTGGAATGCAACATTATTACTCAGCGAAAAAGGGTTTTATGGCCTGGCCTTCTTTTTAAGTTTGTTTGGTGCAGTAGCAGTACAGAAGAATATTCGTGATGCTGGAGTTAACCCATCAAAAGAAACTGTGGTTGCTCAGGAAGAATATAGCGAATAATCCTTGCAAGCCCGGTCAGTGTGACCGGGCTTTTGCTCAACTTACGAATCTGTTTCGGTCGATTCGTTGCACCAGCACAGAAAGTAATAAGCTTGTGGCCAGCGTGGCGCAGAAGATCCAGATAATATCCAGTATTGGCCAGTTTTTAAGCTCAATCCCCCGGGTACGCAGCGCATGGATAATCAAAGCGTGGAACCCGTATATACCTAAAGAATGGCGTGATATCAGCCCAAGCCCGGGAACAGTGTGTGTATCCAGCGTATTTTTTACCAGAGTCAGTAACGCGATTGCGCAGATAAAAACCATCGGTCCGCAATAGAGATACCAGGTATCGGCAAAATTTCCGCGCCACTGTAATTCATATAATGTCCCGCGAGAGATGATAAATACCCCCGCAACAAACAGTACGGCGCTCACCCACGACAGTGATTTATGTTGCGTATCCATCATGCCAATGGCGCGGCCCAACATGCCATACAGGATGTAGTAAAAAGTATCGCCATTGATATATAAGTTAATCGGTAGCCATTCGAAGCCGTCGATCTTCTGTGGCACTGTGTTTGGGTTAGCGATGATGCCAATCACCACCATGAGTACCAGCAACATTTTACCGCTAACGTTTTTCACCTGAACCAGCGGCGAAACCAGATAAATCACCGCAATCGCGAAGAAAAACCATAAGTGATAAAACACAGGCTTTTGTAGCAGGTTTTTCAGCGCTAACTCCACATTGATAGCGGTAAAAAGCGCAATGTAGATCAACGCGATGACACTATAAAACAGCAGACATAAGCCAATACGCAAGAAATGACGGGGCTGGGCGCTACGTTCGCCAAAAAAGAGATAGCCTGAAATCATGAAAAATAGCGGCACGCTGACACGGGAGGCAGAATTTAGAACATTCGCGATATCCCAGGTTATGGGGCTAACGCTATGGGCGTTAGTTACATACCAGGTGGTGGTATGAATCATCACCACCATTAAACAGGCTATCCCTCGCAGGTTATCAATCCAATAAATTTTGGGCTGCATCTGTGTCTCTGTAACTGGTTAAAAAAAGGTCTGACCGATAAATCATTCAGCTGGTGCACTGGAATAATCCGAGTTTTATCTCTACAGCTTATAGAGGCTTGAGGAAATTCGTTAGATTCAGCCACTATACCGATATTAATAATAAGACTCACCTGCAAATAAGACGGTAATTTAATGATGATGAACTATTTCTTTCCAGCAATGGCACTTATTGTGTTAGTGGGATGCTCGACACCGCCACCCGAGCAGAAAGCACAGCGGGTAAAGGTTGAGCCGCTGCGTTCATTGAATATGGAAGCGTTGTGCAAGGAGCAGGCAGCAAAACGTTATAACACCGGTGAGCAAAAAATCGACGTCACCGCATTTGAACAGTTCCAGGGGAGCTACGAAATGCGTGGTTATACCTTCCGGAAAGAGCAGTTTGTCTGTTCTTTTGACGCAGATGGCCATTTTTTGCATCTTTCCATGCGTTAAGCCCTGCTTTTTCCCGTTTCGTACTGTATATCTTCCATCCAGCGGGTATACTGATCCCTTCCTTTAAATCCACACGTATCCAGCACGAAATAATATGCAAAAGTTTGATACCAGGACCTTCCAGGGCTTGATCCTGACCTTACAGGATTACTGGGCTCGCCAGGGCTGCACCATTGTTCAACCATTGGACATGGAAGTCGGCGCGGGAACCTCTCACCCAATGACCTGTCTGCGCGCGCTGGGGCCAGAACCGATGGCGGCTGCTTATGTTCAGCCTTCTCGTCGCCCGACCGATGGTCGCTACGGCGAAAACCCCAACCGTTTACAGCACTACTATCAGTTCCAGGTGGTCATTAAGCCATCGCCGGACAATATTCAGGAGCTGTACCTCGGTTCTCTGAAAGAGCTGGGCATGGACCCGACTATCCACGATATCCGTTTCGTGGAAGATAACTGGGAAAACCCGACGCTGGGTGCCTGGGGGCTGGGCTGGGAAGTGTGGCTGAACGGCATGGAAGTGACGCAGTTCACTTACTTCCAGCAGGTTGGTGGTCTGGAGTGTAAACCGGTTACCGGCGAGATCACCTACGGTCTGGAACGTCTGGCAATGTACATTCAGGGCGTAGACAGCGTTTACGACCTGGTCTGGAGCGACGGCCCGCTGGGTAAAACCACCTACGGCGACGTGTTCCATCAGAACGAAGTGGAGCAGTCCACTTACAACTTCGAATACGCGGATGTGGACTTCCTGTTCACCTGCTTCGAGCAATATGAGAAAGAAGCGCAGCAGTTGCTGGCGCTGGAAAATCCGCTGCCGCTGCCAGCCTACGAGCGTATTCTGAAAGCCGCCCACAGCTTCAACTTGCTGGATGCGCGTAAAGCCATCTCCGTCACTGAGCGTCAGCGCTATATTCTGCGCATTCGCACCCTGACTAAAGCAGTGGCAGAAGCATACTACGCTTCCCGTGAAGCCCTCGGCTTCCCGATGTGCAACAAAGATAAGTAAGAGGCGGCTATGTCTGAGAAAACTTTTCTGGTGGAAATCGGCACTGAAGAGCTGCCACCAAAAGCACTGCGCAGCCTGGCTGAGTCCTTTGCTGCGAACTTTACTGCGGAGCTGGATAACGCTGGCCTCGCACACGGTACCGTTCAATGGTTTGCTGCTCCGCGTCGTCTGGCGCTGAAAGTAGCTAACCTGGCGGAAGCGCAACCGGATCGTGAAATCGAAAAACGCGGCCCGGCGATTGCCCAGGCGTTCGATGCCGAAGGTAAACCGAGCAAAGCGGCAGAAGGTTGGGCGCGTGGTTGCGGTATTACCGTTGACCAGGCTGAGCGTCTGACTACCGATAAAGGCGAATGGCTGCTGTATCGCGCCCATGTGAAGGGCGAAAGCACCGAAGCACTGCTGCCGAATATGGTTGCGACTTCGCTGGCGAAACTGCCGATTCCGAAATTGATGCGCTGGGGTGCAAGCGACGTGCATTTTGTGCGTCCGGTGCACACCGTGACCCTGCTGCTGGGCGACAAAGTCATTCCGGCAACCATTCTGGGGATTCAGTCCGATCGCGTGATTCGCGGTCACCGCTTTATGGGCGAACCGGAATTCACTATCGACAATGCCGATCAGTATCCGGAGATTCTGCGTGAGCGCGGTAAAGTCATCGCCGATTACGAAGAACGTAAAGCGAAGATTAAAGCCGATGCTGAAGAAGCGGCGCGTAAGATTGGCGGTAACGCTGACTTAAGCGAAAGTCTGCTGGAAGAAGTGGCTTCTCTGGTTGAATGGCCGGTTGTTCTGACCGCGAAATTCGAAGAGAAATTCCTCGCGGTGCCGTCTGAAGCACTGGTTTACACCATGAAAGGTGACCAGAAGTACTTCCCGGTGTATGCGAACGACGGCAAACTGCTGCCGAACTTCATCTTCGTTGCCAACATCGAATCGAAAGATCCGCAGCAAATTATCTCTGGTAACGAGAAAGTCGTTCGTCCACGTCTGGCAGATGCCGAGTTCTTCTTCAACACTGACCGTAAAAAACGTCTTGAAGATAACCTGCCGCGCCTGCAAACCGTGCTGTTCCAGCAACAGCTGGGTACGCTGCGCGACAAAACTGACCGCATCCAGGCGCTGGCTGGCTGGATTGCTGAACAGATTGGTGCAGACGTTAACCACGCTACCCGTGCGGGCCTGCTGTCTAAGTGCGACCTGATGACCAACATGGTCTTCGAGTTCACCGACACCCAGGGCGTTATGGGGATGCACTACGCGCGTCACGATGGCGAAGCGGAAGATGTTGCTGTTGCGCTGAATGAGCAGTATCAGCCGCGCTTTGCCGGTGATGACCTGCCGTCCAACCCGGTAGCTTGTGCGCTGGCGATTGCTGACAAGATGGACACCCTGGCGGGTATCTTCGGTATCGGTCAGCATCCGAAAGGCGACAAAGACCCGTTTGCGCTGCGTCGTGCGGCCCTTGGCGTGCTGCGCATTATCGTCGAGAAGAACCTCAACCTTGATCTGCAAACGCTGACTGAAGAAGCGGTGCGTCTGTATGGCGATAAGCTGACTAATGCCAACGTGGTTGATGATGTTATCGACTTTATGCTCGGTCGCTTCCGCGCCAGGTATCAGGACGAAGGTTACACCGTTGACACCATCCAGGCGGTACTGGCGCGTCGTCCGACCCGTCCGGCAGATTTCGATGCCCGTATGAAGGCGGTATCGCATTTCCGTACCCTGGATGCAGCTGCTGCACTGGCGGCGGCGAACAAACGTGTATCCAACATTCTGGCGAAATCTGACGAAGTGCTGAGCGACCGCGTGAATGCCTCTACCCTGAAAGAGCCGGAAGAAATTAAACTGGCGATGCAGGTGGTTGTTCTGCGAGACAAACTGGAGCCGTACTTTGCTGAAGGTCGTTACCAGGATGCGCTGGTCGAACTGGCCGAGTTGCGTGAACCTGTCGATGCTTTCTTCGATAAAGTGATGGTCATGGTTGATGATAAAGATCTGCGTATCAACCGCCTGACCATGCTGGAAAAACTGCGCGAATTGTTCCTGCGCGTTGCGGATATTTCGCTGTTGCAGTAATAACAGCGTTATTAAATAGCCTGCCACTTGGCAGGCTTTTTTTATCGCTAATAATACAGCTACCTTTAATAATTTTCTGCTGAATAAAAATTATCTCATATATTAATTTCATGAGATTTTTTTAGGATTTTATTAAGGAGAGGAAAGGAATTTATTACGCTAGAATAGCTGCGGGTGCTTGAGACTGTTTGTCTCAGGTATCACCGAAAGGCAGACAGAGAAAAGCCCCACCTGACTATAAATCAAAGTGAGGCTACCCTATGCCTGAACACCATAAGGTTAGCCTCTTACTCGTTGGAAATCAACACAGGAGGCTGGGAATGCCGCAGAAATATAAATTGCTTTCTTTAATAGTGATTTGTTTTACGCTTTTATTTTTCACCTGGATGATAAGAGATTCACTGTGTGAATTGCATATTAAACAGGAGAGTTATGAGCTGGCGGCAGTTTTAGCCTGCAATTTGAAAGAGTAAGAGTCTTCGGCGGGAAGTTATTCCCGCCTTTCTTCCGGTGTTGGGTATTCTCAATGCACCCTAATTTATTTCCTTGATGAATATTATTTAAAAAATACGAACGGATTTGGCTATTAAATAGGTTTTTAATTGAGAACAGGAATGGTTCGGAGCCTTCATGAATAAACTGCTTTTACTGTTGATAATGCTTTATCAACGACATCTTTCTCCTCGCAAAGGATATCGCTGTGCTTACAGTGTGTTGTACCAAACGCAGGGATGTTCGGGGGCAGTCAAAGAGATTATTCAACAGAAAGGTGTTATTGCAGGCTGGGGCGAGATACGTCAGCGTTTTGCAGATTGCCGACTTGCGGCACAGACAATCAGGCAGAAGCAACACCTGAACGAGGTTATACGTAAAAAGAAGAATAATGAGTGTAATGATTGTGATTGTTCCGGGTGTGATGGTACGGTCTGTCGTGATTGCCACATCCCGGTGCCGGATCTGGATTGTTCCTGGGACTGTTCTTCTTTACATATAAGGCGGTTTTTCCAATAAAAAAATCCCCGCCAAATGGCAGGGATCTTAGATTCTGTGCTTTTAAGCAGAGATTACAGGCTGGTTACGTTACCAGCTGCTGGGCCTTTAGCGCCGCTTTCGATGGTGAAGGACACTTTCTGACCTTCGTCCAGAGATTTGTAACCATCGTTCTGGATAGCAGAGAAGTGTACGAACACGTCTTTAGAGCCATCGTCAGGAGTGATGAAGCCGAAGCCTTTGTCAGCGTTGAACCATTTTACGATACCAGTCATTTTACCGGACATAGTGTATTACCTTTAATAATTAAGTGTGCCTTTCGGCGATATGGCGTGCTTTACAGATTTTGAAGCGTTAAAGGAAATGTGCACTACGAGGGGTATCAACGATAACTCTTGAAGGGACTTGCCTTACTACACTGCTTTAATGGTCTGTACGTCAAACCGTTGATGTGCATTAAGCCACGCATTGGAGGTGGATGCAACAATTATTTTTCAAATTTATGATTAATCGGTCGGAAAACGGCCCTGTCATCAGGACCGTAAACATCAAAAAAGTTAATAAAACTCTATTCCATCAACTGCTTACTTAATGCCGGATTGGCCTGAATCAGACGCATTAATTTTAGTTCAGCACTGGAAGGCTTCACTCGTCTGGATTCCCATTCCTTTACCATCGCAACGGATACGCCCAAAACACGGGCGAAATCATCAATTTTTAACCCCGTTCCTTTGCGTAATTGCTCAATCTCGGTACAGGGCGTAGGTCTGTGCGTCAGGGTAATCTTCTGTGTTTCATCTTTAAAAACAATTTGTTCCAGGCTGCTCAACAGCTCAAGCATTGGATCTTTATATTCCATTGAAAACTCCTCAAATCACACTGCGGGATCGTGAATTGCATTGAAGCTCATTAAGAATAGTCGGGAAAAACTGACTCAGCGGGAAGCAGCCGGAGTGCGATTCGATTCAGCTTATCAATAACTGTGACTTATAGTTGCCTAACGATATGATTAATGCCGATATATTTCGCAGAATCCCGAATTGTAAAGATTCCGAAAATTTCACTTAGCGAAGAGAAGTAAGGTCCTGGCTAAAAAACGCAATAGCAATGCCTGTTTTTAACAATGAAACAACAAATTAACCTTCCTTCATTTTCTACATCATTTTCCCAGGAAGATTATGCATAAAGGGTATCTTGCAAGCTTGTCCTGGACTATCCTTGTCACGTCAGACACGCGTGTGTCGTTGTGCGCTTTTTTTGGGTGAAAGGAGTAAGAAAATGGCGACAGGAAAGTCCTGCTCTCGCTGGTTTGCGCCTCTTGCGGCGTTATTAATGGTAGTTAGCCTGAGTGGGTGTTTTGATAAAGAAGGCGATCAGCGTAAAGCGTTTATCGACTTCCTGCAGAATACAGTGATGCGTAGCGGTGAACGTCTACCAACCCTGACTGCCGATCAGAAAAAACAATTTGGTCCTTTTGTCTCTGATTACGCGATTCTGTATGGCTATTCCCAACAGGTGAATCAGGCGATGGATTCCGGTCTGCGTCCGGTTGTAGACAGCGTTAACGCAATTCGTGTACCACAGGATTATGTCACGCAAAGTGGTCCGCTGCGTGAAATGAACGGTTCGCTGGGTGTATTGGCGCAACAGCTACAAAATGCGAAGTTGCAGGCCGATGCTGCGCACTCTGCGCTGAAACAGACTGATGACCTGAAACCGGTCTTTGATCAGGCATTCACCAAAGTGGTGACGACACCGGCTGATGCGTTACAACCGTTGATTCCGGCGGCACAAACCTTTACACAACAACTGGTAATGGTTGGTGACTATATTTCCCAGCAGGGTACTCAGGTAAGCTTTGTGGCGAATGGCATTCAGTTCCCGACTTCGCAGCAGGCGAGTGAATATAACAAGCTGATTGCGCCATTACCGGCACAGCATCAGGCGTTTAATCAGGCCTGGACCGCAGCAGTAACTGCAACCCAATAAAGAGTAAAAGCCCGAGAGATTTTCGGGCTTTTCTTCACGCAGTCGCGGTTATTCCGCGACTTGCGGGTTCACACAGTTCTTCTCGACATTCCCTTGTAACGCATTAATCAAATTATCCACCGCACAGGCGGACATGCCATAACGCGTCTCATGAGTAGCAGAACCAATATGTGGGACTGCGACGACATTTGCCATTGAGAGCAGCGGTGAATCTACTGACAGTGGCTCTTGTTCGAAGACATCCAGTCCGGCGGCGTGAATTTCCCCTTTCTGCAATGCCGCAATCAGTGCATTTTCGTCAACCACCGGTCCACGTCCTGCATTAATGAAGATGGCGGAGGATTTCATTTTGGCGAATTGTTCAGCGCCAAACAGGTGATGCGTTTCTTCAGTTAGCGGCAGGATCAGGCAAACGAAATCAGATTCTTGTAACAGCGTATCCAGATCGCAATAACGGGCGTTAAAGCGTTCTTCCGCTTCTTTATGGTGGCGGCGAGCGTTATAGAGGATAGGCATGTTGAAGCCAAAGTGCGCCCGTTGTGCCAGTGCCATGCCGATCCGTCCCATCCCGACAATGCCAAGAGTTTTATGATGCACGTCGCTGCCGTACCAGTCCGGGCCAATGCTCGCGGTCCATTCGCCTGCTTTTACGCGTTCTGCTACCTCGACAACCCGACGCGCGGTACACAGCATCAACGCCATCAGCGTATCGGCCACCGTTTCCGTTAATACGGTTGGCGTATGCATTAGCAGGATTTTTCGGGCGGTAAGCGCATCGACATCGAAATTGTCGTAGCCTACAGAGATAGTTGATGTGGCACGCAGTTTCGGCATTTTGTCCAGCAACGCGGCATCAACATTTTCATTTGAACCTAACAAGCCCTCGGCTTCGGCAAAAATTTCCGCGTTTTGCGCAACGGTCTGTGGAGTGAGGTCTGTCACCTGGTGAACGGTGAAATGTGCTTGCAGGCGTTGTAGTAAATCATCAGGTAAGGCTTTGTAGAGGATAACGGACGGCTTCATGCTTCTCTCCATTCACTGATAAGGCGATCACCTTAGCCTGAAAAATGAAGCAGGAAAACCTAAGAATACCAGGTGATTGAATCACCACCTGGCATGAAAGTGATTACAGCGGGCTTAAGGTAATTTCTACGCGACGGTTTTGGGCTTTGCCTTCTGCGGTGCTGTTGCTGGCGATCGGGTTAGCCGGGCCAAGACCCTGAGTACGAATACGGCTGGCGTCAACGCCCTGGGTAATCAACGCGCTGGCAACGGAATCTGCACGCTGCTGCGACAGACGCATGTTCAGGTCATGACCGCCAGTGCTGTCGGTGTAACCAATCACGTTAACCGCCGTTTTCGGGTACTCTTTCAGTACCATTGCAACACCGGTCAGAGTGTTAGCACCTGCTGGTTTCAGAGTGGCGCTGCTGCTGTCGAAGGTCACATTGTTCGGCATGTTGAGGATAATGTTGTCCCCACTGCGCGTTACGCTAACGCCTGTGCCGCGCATTTTGTCGCGCAGTTTCGCTTCCTGCACATCCATGTAATAGCCAACGCCGCCGCCCAGTGCCGCGCCTGCTGCTGCGCCAATCAGTGCGCCTTTACCACGATCTTTCTTCGAAGAAGAGAGTGCGCCAATGCCCGCGCCAACGAGAGAGCCCAGACCCGCGCCAATAGCAGATTTACCCGCTTCGCGTTCGCCGGTGTAAGGGTTAGTTGTACAGCCAGATACCGCCAGAGCGCCACTCACAACGGCGGCAATAAGATAAACACGTTTCTTCATTGTTAATCCTTAATAACCTTTTTATTCTTTGCCACGGGTTTCGTGGCGGAAGATTATGCCGTGTGAACATGAAGATTATTCCTGGGAATACTCGGAAATTTGTAAGTAATATTTAACTGCTCAATACATCTAACTTTTCAGGAGCCTTCGGTTTGGCCAACTCATCCTCACGTTATTCTGTTCTGACTGCCGCCCACTGGGGACCAATGCTGGTTGAAACCGACGGTAAAACAGTTTTCAGCTCGCGTGGTGCGTTAACCACAGGAATGGAAAACTCCTTGCAGAGTGCGGTTCGCGACCAGGTTCATAGCAATGCGCGGGTGCGATTTCCGATGGTGCGTAAAGGCTTTCTTGCGTCACCAGAAAATCCACAAGGGATTCGCGGGCAGGACGAATTTGTTCGCGTGAGTTGGGATGAGGCACTGGATCTTATTCACCAACAACACAAACGCATTCGCGGAGCTTATGGTTCAGCGTCGATTTTTGCCGGTTCCTACGGCTGGCGTTCAAATGGCGTGCTGCATAAAGCGTCAACCTTGTTACAACGCTATATGGCGCTGGCAGGCGGCTATACCGGCCATCTGGGGGATTATTCGACTGGCGCAGCACAGGCGATCATGCCGTATGTTGTGGGTGGCAGCGAAGTTTATCAGCAGCAGACCAGCTGGCCGCTGGTGCTTGAACATAGCGATGTGGTGGTGCTGTGGAGTGCTAACCCTCTAAATACACTGAAAATTGCGTGGAATGCGTCTGATGAGCAGGGGCTTTCTTACTTTTGTGCACTGCGTGACAGTGGGAAAAAGCTGATCTGCATTGATCCCATGCGATCGGAAACCGTTGATTTCTTCGGCGATAAAATGGAATGGGTAGCACCGCATATGGGAACAGATGTGGCGCTGATGCTAGGGATCGCCCATACGCTGGTGGAAAACTGCTGGCACGACGAAGAGTTTCTGGCACGTTGTACTATCGGCTATGACGCCTTCGCTTCTTATTTACAGGGCGAGAGTGATGGCATAGCGAAAACTGCCGAATGGGCGGCGGAGATTTGTGGTGTTCCGGCAGATAAAATCCGCGAACTGGCGGCTATTTTCCATCAAAATACCACTATGCTGATGGCAGGATGGGGAATGCAGCGTCAGCAGTTTGGCGAGCAAAAGCACTGGATGCTCGTCACGCTGGCGGCAATGTTGGGGCAAATCGGTACACCAGGTGGCGGTTTTGGGCTTTCTTATCATTTTGCCAACGGTGGTAATCCCACGCGCCGTGCTGCGGTACTTTCATCCATGCAGGGCAGTTTGCCGGGTGGTACGGATGCGGTAGATAAAATCCCCGTTGCCCGTATTGTCGAGGCGCTGGAAAACCCTGGTGGCGCGTATCAACACAACGGCATGAACCGACATTTCCCGGATATTCGTTTTATCTGGTGGGCGGGCGGTGCCAATTTTACACATCATCAGGACACTAATCGTCTGATTCGTGCCTGGCAAAAACCGGAACTGGTGGTCATTTCAGAATGCTTCTGGACGGCGGCGGCGAAACATGCCGATATCGTCCTGCCTGCAACCACGTCTTTTGAGCGTAACGATCTCACCATGACCGGAGATTACAGCAATCAGCATCTTGTTCCGATGAAACAAGTCGTGCCGCCGCGTGACGAAGCGCGTAATGATTTCGACGTCTTTGCTGAATTAAGCGAACGTTGGGAGAAGGGTGGCTACGCGCGGTTTACGGAAGGGAAAACTGAGCTGCAATGGCTGGAAACTTTTTATAACGTCGCCCGACAACGAGGGGCAAGTCAGCAGGTTGAATTACCATCGTTTGACGCGTTTTGGGAAGCAAACCAATTCATTGAGATGCCGGAAAACCCAATCAGCGAACAGTTTATCCGGTTTGCTGATTTTCGCCGCGACCCACAGACGCATCCGTTAAAAACGGCCAGTGGTAAGATTGAAATCTTCTCGCAGCGTATCGCGGATTACGGTTACCCGGATTGTCCGGGGCATCCCATGTGGCTGGAGCCGGATGAGTGGCAGGGCAATGCCGAACCGGAACAGTTGCAGGTACTTTCTGCCCACCCCGCACATCGTTTGCACAGCCAGCTAAATTACAGTTCTCTGCGTGAATTATATGCGGTGGCAAACCGTGAACCTGTCACCATTCACCCTGATGATGCACGAGCGCGAGGCATAAAAGAGGGCGACACGGTACGAGTGTGGAACTCGCGCGGGCAAATTCTTGCCGGCGCAGTCATTAGCGAAGGTATTAAACCTGGCGTGATTTGCATTCACGAAGGGGCATGGCCCGATCTGGATTTAACCGCTGGCGGCATTTGTAAAAACGGCGCTGTGAACGTGTTGACGAAAGATCTCCCCAGCTCGCGGCTGGGGAATGGATGCGCGGGTAACACGGCGTTAGCGTGGCTGGAGAAATACACTGGCCCGGAACTGCCACTTACGGCGTTTGATCCGCCTGCCAATCCATAATCCAGGTGGGAAGTTGGGTTTCTTCCTGCCAGGCGCAGTCGACAATATGGAATCCTTGCGCATGGTAGAAATTTATCGCGGGCTGGTTTTTCTGGTAAACCTCCAACAATAAATGGGGATGGCGTTGTTGCACATGTTGCATCAGCGCCTTACCAATACCGCGCCTGACGGCCTTTGGTGCGACAAACATCGCAGCTAAAAATCGTCCTTCCATCACGCTGACAAAACCGAGAAGCTTGCCATCTTCTTCCCACACCCAGTTTTGCGCGTTGGCAAGATAAGCATCACGCACCAGTGGAATGCAGTCACGCCAGTAGCTTTCTTCTATGAAAGGATGTCCCCAGGTTGTACTTTCCAGCCATAATTCAAGGATCGCAGGTAATTCCAAACGTTGCGCTTCTCGAATCATTATTTCCTCCCCGGATGGCAACAGCAGCCAACGACATGATCGTTCACCAGTCCGCATGCCTGCATAAAGGAGTAACAAATCGTCGTACCAACAAATTTGAAGCCGCGTTTTTTCAGTGCTTTGGAAAGCGCATCAGAGGCGGGTGTTGAGGTGGGGATTTCGCTCAACGTTTTGGCTTGTGTCACCTGTGGTTGATGGTTTACGAACGACCAGACAAAGTCGGCAAACGGTTCGCCGTTCTGCTCCATTTGCAGGTATGCCCGTGCGTTACCAATTATCGCCTGAATTTTCCCACGATGGCGGATAATCCCGGCATCAAGCACCAGTCTTTCAACGTCCTCTTCCTGCATAGCCGCGACTTTTACCGGATCGAACTGATGAAAACAGGCGCGATAGTTTTCACGTTTTTTGAGAACGGTAATCCAGGATAACCCTGCCTGTTGTCCTTCAAGGCAGATCATTTCGAATAGTTTATTACTATTGGTTTCAGGCACGCCCCACTCATTATCGTGGTAGGCAATATAAAGCGGGTCCTGACTCACCCAGCCGCAACGTTCCATACTTTCCCTCGCTATGTACCAGATCGTAAATATTTCACCCTCTTGTCTTGACGCATCGGTGAAAAAGTCAATATTTAATACAGGGCTAAGATGCCCGATATCCTACATACAATGACAATAATATTGCCGAATTCGGCTCTTCCCTGGAGTCGTGTTAATGATCATAAAAAAATGCGGTGGTCGCTGGCACTTAAGTCTGCTGGCGAGCGTGGTAATCAGTTCTTTTTTTCTCAACACAGCTTACGCCTGGCAGCAAGAATATATCGTTGATACGCAACCAGGACATACCACTGAGCGTTATACCTGGGATAGCGATCACCAACCGGACTACAACGATATTTTGTCGCAACGTATTCAAAGTAGCCAAAGAGCGCTGGGACTGGAAGTTAATCTGGCGGAAGAAACCCCTGCGGATGTGACCAGCAGTATGAGTATGGGCTGGAACTTTCCTTTATATGAGCAGGTTACAACGGGTCCAGTCGCCGCATTACATTACGATGGCACAACCACCTCCATGTATAACGAGTTTGGTGACAGTACTGCAACGCTGACTGATCCGTTATGGCATGCCAGCGTCAGTACGTTAGGCTGGCGTGTTGATTCCCGGCTTGGCAATTTCCGTCCCTGGGCGCAAATCAGCTACAACCAGCAATTTGGTGAAAATATCTGGAAGGCTCAATCAGGCCTAAGTCGCATGACGGCGACAAATCAGAATGGTAATTGGCTTGATGTGACCGTAGGAGCCGATATGTTGCTTAACCAACATATTGCCGCCTATGCCGCGTTATCCCAGGCGGAGAATAGTGCCAATGATAGTGATTATTTGTATACCATGGGCGTGAGTGCCAGGTTTTAACGTATTTGTTACAACTATGGGCTACTAATAACAACCATTGCAATGATAGTGTGTGCTAACTGACCAAATAATTATTGCGGTGAATATTTGTCACGTCATTCATTCCTGAACTAAGGCATTTCATTCCGTTTTGATGGCATTTCATGCCGTTTTTTCCCCTGCATAAAATGCACTTCGTTATGTTTGTCGGCAGAGAATTTTCCTTTTTACTACCGCAGGAATACTGCCATGACACCTTCAAACTATCAGCGTACGCGCTGGCTTACCCTTATCGGTACCATTATCACCCAGTTTGCGCTGGGGTCAGTTTATACCTGGAGCCTGTTTAATGGCGCGCTCTCTGCCAAACTGGATGCGCCGGTCAGTCAGGTTGCTTTCTCCTTCGGCCTGTTGAGTCTGGGACTGGCAATTTCTTCTTCTGTTGCTGGCAAGTTACAGGAACGTTTTGGTGTCAAGCGCGTCACAATGGCTTCCGGTATTCTGCTGGGGGTAGGTTTCTTCCTTACCGCGCATTCCAACAGCCTAATGATGCTGTGGTTAAGCGCCGGTGTGCTGGTTGGTCTGGCAGATGGTGCGGGTTATCTGCTGACCCTTTCTAACTGCGTGAAGTGGTTCCCGGAGCGTAAAGGTCTGATCTCCGCATTCGCCATTGGTTCTTATGGCCTGGGAAGCCTGGGGTTCAAATTCATCGACACACAATTGCTGGAAACGGTCGGTCTGGAAAAAACCTTTGTAATTTGGGGCGCGATTGCGTTGGTGATGATTGTCTTTGGCGCGACGTTAATGAAAGATGCGCCGAAACAGGAAGTGAAAACCAGTAATGGCGTAGTAGAGAAGGACTACACCCTGGCAGAGTCTATGCGTAAACCGCAATACTGGATGCTGGCGGTGATGTTCCTCACGGCCTGCATGAGCGGTCTGTATGTGATTGGTGTGGCGAAAGATATTGCTCAGAGCCTGGCGCATCTTGATGCAATTTCCGCGGCCAACGCAGTAACGGTTATTTCTATTGCTAACCTTTCTGGTCGTCTGGTATTGGGCATTCTGTCTGACAAAATCGCCCGTATCCGCGTCATCACTATTGGACAGGTGATTTCGCTGGTGGGTATGGCGGCCCTGCTGTTTGCACCATTGAATGCAGTGACGTTCTTTGCAGCAATTGCCTGCGTGGCGTTTAACTTCGGTGGCACAATTACCGTTTTCCCGTCACTGGTCAGTGAGTTCTTCGGTCTCAATAACCTGGCGAAAAACTACGGCGTGATTTATCTCGGCTTCGGTATCGGTAGTATCTGCGGTTCGATTATCGCCTCACTGTTTGGCGGCTTCTATGTGACTTTCTACGTCATTTTTGCCCTGCTGATTCTGTCATTGGCGCTTTCAACGACCATTCGCCAGCCAGAGATCAGAGTGTTGCGCGAAGTACATGGTTGAGTTTAGCGACAGGTTTTAGACTTGTCCTGAGATTAAAAGGGCCATAAAGCTGGCCCTTTAAAGCGTTCAATTACCACATAAGTCTCCTTTCATACTTGTATTTTTGTAAATTTGTGCTTCAAGTACACTCTTTCCCCACACTTTTTCCCTTTGCTGTGGTCTACTTATCAGCGTGTGCAGATTTTCCTTATCTGACGACCTTCGCACTTTTCCCTTGCCTGGCTTGAAAGGCCATAATGCAGGGTGTTATCACCTGTTTTTCCAGGGTTTGTTTGCATGAGATATATCAAAACGATAACGCAGCAAAAGCTAAGTTTTTTGCTCGCTGTCTATATCGGTCTGTTTATGAATTGCGCAGTCTATTTCCGTCGGTTTGACGGTTACGCGCATAACTTCACTTTTCTTAATGGCGTCTCGGCGGTTATCGAACTGGCAGGGACGGTTCTGGCAACCTTCTTCTTTTTACGTTTAATTTCACTCTTTGGCAGAACGGCCTGGAAAGTGCTGGCTTCATTGCTGGTGCTGATTTCTGCCGGGGCCAGCTACTACATGACATTTATGAATGTCATGATTGGCTACGGGATTGTCGCTTCGGTGATGACCACCGACATCGACCTGTCGAAAGAAGTGGTTGGCTGGACGCTTATCGCATGGGTTGTACTGGTGAGTATTATCCCGTTGCTATTTATCTGGATGAACCGTTCACAAGACTCCTTCTTGCGTCAGCTTTGTACCCCGAAAACTCGCTGGCGTAGTGCGCTTACCGTGCTTTTGGCGGGCTTGTTGGTATGGGGTCCAATTCGTCTGATGGATGTAGTGCAAAAGCGTGCAGACCGTATGGCCGGAGTGGATATGCCGAGCTACGGTGGCGTGCTGGCGAACTCTTATTTGCCTTCGAACTGGCTTTCTGCGTTGGGGCTGTATGCCTGGGCGCAAGTGGATGAATCGTCAGACAATAGGTCGCTGATGAATCCGGCAAAAAAATTCACCTATACCCCGACGCAAAATCTCGACGATACCTATGTGGTTTTCATTATTGGCGAAACTACGCGTTGGGATCATATGGGGATGCTGGGCTACGAGCGCGATACCACGCCGAAGCTGGCCAAAGAGAAAAACCTGGTGATGTACCGTGGTTATTCTTGTGATACCGCGACTAAATTATCACTACGCTGTATGTTTGTGCGTGAAGGTGGAACGGAAGATAACCCACAACGTACGCTTAAAGAGCAGAACGTATTTGCGGTTCTCAAACAGCTGGGCTTTAGCTCTGATTTATACGCCATGCAGAGTGAGATGTGGTTCTACAGCAACACCATGGCTGACAACATTGCCTATCGCGAGCAAATTGCAGCAGAGCCGCGTAACCGTGGGAAAGCGGTGGACGATATGTTGCTGGTCAATGAGATCGAGCGTTCTCTGGAGAAAAAACCAGAAGGTAAGCATCTGATTGTGCTGCATACCAAAGGGTCACACTACAACTATACTCAACGTTACCCTCGTGAGTTTGCCCAGTGGAAGCCAGAGTGCTATGCCATTGACCGCAAATGCCCACGAGCGCCGATGATTAACTCATATGATAACTCCATCACCTATGTTGATCATTTTATCGACACGGTTATCGACAAATTCCGCGATAAGAAGGCCATTATTTTCTATGCAGCGGACCACGGTGAGTCAATTAACGAGCGTGAGCACTTGCATGGCACACCACGCGAATATGCGCCACCGGAGCAGTTCCGCGTACCGATGATGGTCTGGATGTCGGATAAATATCTGGAGAATCCGGCCAACGCGCAGGCATTCGCGCAATTGAAGAAAGAAGCGGACATCAAAGTGCCACGCCGTCATGTAGAACTGTACGACACCATTTTAGGTTGCCTTGGTTATACTTCACCGGACGGTGGTATCAACGAAAACAACAACTGGTGTCGAATCCCTCAGGCGAAGAAGGCAGAAGCTAACTAAATGCACTGCTGAGTTTCTCGCCGATCAAAAGGCATTTTGCTATTAAGGGATTGACGAGGGCGTATCTGCGCAGTAAGATACGCCCCGCATTCGGTGATTGGCGCAGCCTGGTAGCGCACTTCGTTCGGGACGAAGGGGTCGGAGGTTCGAATCCTCTATCACCGACCAAATTCGAAAAGCCTGCTCAGCGAGCAGGCTTTTTTGCATTTGTAGCCCATGAGGATGAGAACCTCCGGGGGCAGGGAGGTTCGACTCGACGTAGGCCTGATAAGACGCGGCAGCGTCGCATCAGGCAACGGCACCGCACTTATTGTCGGATGCGGCGTGAACGCCTTATCCGACCTACACACCACACATTTCCCTGCCAAATTTGCGCCTCATATCTCACTATCCATTAACGGATTTGTGACAGAAACCATTGTCTTTTTTTATATTTGCTTAAATCTTTTTTTGCGTTACTTATGGCTGGCGCTGGCATTTTCAGCTGTGCGTTTTAGCGTTCATGGTATTAATCGCTCAGATATCCACCTTTTCCTCAGATTTTTTTCATTAAATGCATAAAACTTAATCACCAATTGTTGCTAAATATTAAGCTGATTGTTCTGGTTATGTTGGCGTAGCACAAATTTCTCTGCTGCAAATAGTTGTTTGAAGTTTTTTTAATCTTTGTTTGTGGATTCTCACCGTTGGTGTAAATCCCGGTGGGCTGTATTGACGTTTTCACATTCTGTTGACAGATTGTAGGTCACGAGGGGCATTTTATGGAGGATCCGCACTGTAACACTGATGTTAATTAGTACGGCATCCCCACCTCATAACGTTGACCCGACCGGGCAAAAAACAAAAAAGGTCAGGCAGCGACAACCCACTGCAAAGGGTTAAAACAACAAACATCACAATTGGAGCAGAATAATGCGTATTTCCTTGAAAAAGTCAGGGATGCTGAAGCTTGGTCTCAGCCTGGTGGCTATGACCGTCGCAGCAAGTGTTCAGGCTAAAACTCTGGTTTATTGCTCAGAAGGATCTCCGGAAGGGTTTAACCCGCAGCTGTTTACCTCCGGCACCACCTATGACGCCTCTTCCGTCCCGCTTTATAACCGTCTGGTTGAATTTAAAATCGGCACCACCGAAGTGATCCCGGGCCTCGCTGAAAAGTGGGAAGTCAGCGAAGACGGTAAAACCTATACCTTCCACCTGCGTAAAGGTGTGAAGTGGCACGACAACAAAGAATTCAAACCGACGCGCGAACTGAACGCCGATGACGTGGTGTTCTCGTTCGATCGTCAGAAAAACGCGCAAAACCCGTACCATAAAGTTTCTGGCGGCAGCTACGAATACTTCGAAGGCATGGGCTTGCCGGAGCTGATCAGCGAAGTGAAAAAGGTGGACGACAACACCGTTCAATTCGTGCTGACTCGCCCGGAAGCGCCGTTCCTTGCTGATCTGGCAATGGACTTCGCCTCTATTCTGTCAAAAGAATATGCAGACGCGATGATGAAAGCCGGTACGCCGGAAAAACTGGACCTCAACCCAATCGGCACCGGCCCGTTCCAGTTACAGCAGTACCAGAAAGATTCCCGTATTCGCTATAAAGCGTTTGATGGCTACTGGGGCACCAAACCGAAGATCGATACGCTGGTCTTCTCTATTACTCCTGACGCTTCCGTGCGTTACGCGAAATTGCAGAAAAATGAATGCCAGGTAATGCCGTACCCGAACCCGGCAGACATCGCTCGCATGAAGCAGGATAAATCCATCAACCTGATGGAAATGCCGGGGCTGAACGTCGGTTATCTCTCGTATAACGTGCAGAAAAAACCACTGGATGACGTGAAAGTTCGCCAGGCTCTGACCTACGCAGTGAACAAAGATGCGATCATCAAAGCGGTTTATCAGGGCGCGGGCGTAGCAGCGAAAAACCTGATCCCGCCAACCATGTGGGGCTATAACGATGACGTTCAGGACTACACCTATGATCCTGAAAAGGCGAAAGCCTTGCTGAAAGAAGCGGGTCTGGAAAAAGGTTTCTCCATCGACCTGTGGGCTATGCCAGTACAACGTCCGTATAACCCGAACGCTCGCCGCATGGCAGAGATGATTCAGGCTGACTGGGCGAAAGTCGGCGTGCAGGCCAAAATCGTCACCTACGAATGGGGTGAGTATCTCAAGCGCGCGAAAGATGGCGAGCACCAGACGGTAATGATGGGCTGGACTGGCGATAACGGGGATCCGGATAACTTCTTCGCCACCCTGTTCAGCTGCGCCGCCTCTGAACAAGGCTCCAACTACTCAAAATGGTGCTACAAACCGTTTGAAGATCTGATTCAACCGGCGCGTGCCACCGACGACCACAACAAGCGCGTTGAACTGTACAAACAAGCACAGGTGGTGATGCACGATCAGGCTCCGGCACTGATCATCGCTCACTCCACCGTGTTTGAACCGGTACGCAAAGAAGTTAAAGGCTATGTGGTTGATCCATTAGGCAAACATCACTTCGAAAACGTCTCTATCGAATAATTAAAAGCCATACAAGACTGATGGCAAAGGCAAAACTGCCTGATGCGCTCCGCTTATCAGGCCTACGAAAATTCTGCAATGTATTGAGTTTGCACGATTTTGTAGGCCGGATAAGGCGTTAACGCCGCATCCGGCATAAACAAAGCGCACTTTGTCAACAATCTGTATACCCGGTGGCGCTGTGCCTCTGCGTGCAGCGCCACCCGGCAGCAATACTTCATTCCCTGCCCAGCCAGGGCGGGAATTGATTTGTGAGCAATACAGACACGCAGTTCCAGGCTGTGGGTCACTACAGAGAATCCGGGTTATGTTGCAGTTTATTCTCCGACGTTTGGGACTCGTCATCCCCACGTTTATCGGTATTACCCTTCTCACATTTGCCTTTGTCCACATGATCCCGGGCGATCCGGTGATGATCATGGCGGGTGAACGTGGGATCTCCCCAGAGCGTCACGCGCAATTGCTGGCAGAACTCGGCTTAGATAAACCGATGTGGCAGCAGTATCTCCATTACATTTGGGGCGTTATGCATGGCGATCTAGGCATTTCAATGAAAAGCCGCATCCCGGTTTGGGAAGAGTTCGTGCCGCGCTTTCAGGCCACGCTGGAACTTGGCGTCTGCGCGATGATTTTTGCGACCGCGGTCGGCATTCCGGTTGGCGTGCTGGCGGCGGTTAAACGCGGTTCCATTTTCGATCACACAGCGGTTGGCCTGGCGCTGACAGGTTATTCAATGCCTATCTTCTGGTGGGGCATGATGCTGATCATGCTGGTTTCAGTGCACTGGAACCTGACGCCCGTCTCCGGTCGCGTGAGCGACATGGTGTTCCTCGATGATTCCAATCCGTTAACTGGTTTTATGCTGATCGACACCGCCATCTGGGGTGAAGACGGTAACTTTATCGATGCCGTCGCCCATATGATCCTGCCCGCGATTGTGCTGGGTACGATACCGCTGGCGGTGATTGTGCGTATGACGCGCTCCTCGATGCTGGAAGTGCTGGGTGAAGATTATATCCGCACCGCGCGCGCCAAAGGGCTGACCCGCCTTAGGGTGATTATCGTCCACGCGCTGCGTAACGCCATGCTGCCGGTGGTAACTGTTATTGGCCTGCAGGTGGGAACATTGCTCGCAGGCGCGATTCTGACCGAAACCATCTTCTCGTGGCCCGGTCTGGGGCGTTGGTTGATTGACGCACTGCAACGCCGTGATTATCCGGTAGTGCAGGGCGGCGTATTGCTGGTGGCGACGATGATTATCCTCGTCAACCTGCTGGTCGATCTGCTGTACGGCGTGGTGAACCCGCGTATTCGTCATAAGAAGTAAGGGGACATCATGTCACAGGTTACTGAAAATAAAGTGATTAGCGCACCGGTGCCGATGACCCCTTTACAGGAGTTCTGGCACTATTTTAAACGCAACAAAGGCGCGGTCGTCGGGCTGGTTTACGTCGTCATCGTGCTGTTTATCGCGATCTTTGCCAACTGGATTGCGCCGTATAACCCGGCGGAACAGTTCCGCGATGCACTGCTCGCCCCGCCAGCCTGGCAGGAAGGCGGCAGCATGGCGCACTTGCTCGGTACAGATGACGTCGGTCGTGACGTTATGTCGCGCCTGATGTACGGCGCGCGCTTGTCGCTGCTGGTCGGCTGTCTGGTGGTGGTGTTATCGCTGATTATGGGCGTTATTCTCGGCCTGATCGCCGGTTACTTCGGCGGCCTGGTCGATAACATCATCATGCGCGTGGTCGATATCATGCTGGCGCTGCCAAGTCTGCTGCTGGCACTGGTGCTGGTGGCGATTTTCGGCCCGTCGATTGGTAACGCCGCGCTGGCGCTAACCTTCGTTGCCTTGCCGCACTATGTGCGCTTAACTCGCGCCGCCGTGCTGGTGGAGGTGAATCGCGATTACGTCACCGCGTCTCGCGTGGCAGGTGCCGGGGCGCTGCGCCAGATGTTTATCAATATTCTTCCCAACTGCCTTGCACCGTTGATTGTTCAGGCGTCGCTCGGTTTCTCTAACGCCATTCTCGATATGGCTGCTCTTGGTTTCCTCGGCATGGGGGCGCAGCCGCCAACACCGGAGTGGGGCACCATGCTCTCCGATGTGTTGCAGTTCGCGCAAAGCGCCTGGTGGGTCGTTACCTTCCCGGGTCTGGCGATCCTGCTGACGGTGCTGGCATTTAACCTGATGGGTGACGGTCTGCGTGACGCGCTCGATCCCAAACTGAAGCAGTAAGAGGTTCGAGATGGCGTTATTAAATATAGATAAATTATCGGTGCATTTCGGCGACGAAAGCGCACCGTTCCGCGCCGTAGACCGCATCAGCTACAGCGTAAAACAGGGCGAAGTGGTCGGGATTGTGGGTGAGTCTGGCTCTGGTAAGTCGGTCAGTTCACTGGCGATTATGGGGCTGATTGATTATCCGGGCCGCGTGATGGCAGAAAAACTGGAGTTTAACGGCCAGGATTTGCAGCGTATCTCGGAAAAAGAGCGCCGCAATCTGGTGGGTGCCGAAGTGGCAATGATCTTCCAGGACCCGATGACCAGCCTTAACCCGTGCTACACCGTGGGTTTCCAGATTATGGAAGCGATTAAAGTGCATCAGGGCGGCAACAAAAGTACCCGCCGTCAGCGGGCGATTGACCTGCTGAATCTGGTCGGTATTCCCGATCCGGCATCGCGTCTGGATGTTTACCCGCATCAGCTTTCCGGCGGCATGAGCCAGCGCGTGATGATTGCGATGGCGATTGCCTGTCGGCCAAAATTGCTGATTGCCGATGAACCGACTACCGCGCTGGACGTGACCATTCAGGCGCAAATTATCGAACTGCTGCTGGAGCTACAGCAGAAAGAGAACATGGCGCTGGTATTGATTACCCATGACCTGGCGCTGGTGGCGGAAGCGGCGCATAAAATCATTGTGATGTATGCCGGTCAGGTGGTGGAAACGGGTGATGCCCACGCCATCTTCCATGCGCCGCGTCATCCGTATACTCAGGCATTGCTACGCGCGCTGCCGGAATTTGCTCAGGACAAAGAACGTCTGGCATCGTTGCCTGGCGTCGTTCCCGGCAAGTACGACCGCCCGAACGGCTGCCTGCTTAACCCGCGCTGCCCCTATGCCACTGACAGATGTCGCGCTGAAGAACCGGCGCTGAATATGCTCGCTGACGGGCGTCAGTCCAAATGCCATTACCCACTTGATGATGCCGGGAGGCCGACACTATGAGTACGCAAGAGGCCACCTCGCAACAACCGCTGTTGCAGGCTATCGACCTGAAAAAACATTACCCGGTGAAGAAAGGTATGTTCGCGCCGGAACGTCTGGTGAAGGCGCTGGATGGCGTTTCGTTTAACCTTGAACGTGGCAAAACGCTGGCGGTAGTAGGTGAATCTGGCTGCGGTAAATCGACCCTCGGTCGGTTGCTGACGATGATTGAAACACCTACCGGCGGTGAACTGTATTACCAGGGGCAGGATCTGCTCAAGCACGATCCGCAGGCGCAGAAGCTGCGTCGGCAGAAAATCCAGATCGTCTTCCAGAATCCCTATGGTTCGCTGAATCCGCGTAAAAAAGTCGGGCAAATTCTTGAAGAGCCGCTGCTGATTAATACCAGCTTAAGCAAAGAACAGCGTCGGGAAAAAGCCTTGTCGATGATGGCAAAAGTTGGCCTGAAAACCGAGCATTACGACCGCTATCCGCATATGTTCTCCGGCGGTCAGCGTCAGCGTATCGCCATTGCCCGTGGTCTGATGCTCGACCCGGATGTGGTGATTGCCGATGAACCGGTTTCTGCGCTGGACGTCTCGGTGCGTGCGCAGGTGCTCAACCTGATGATGGATTTGCAGCAAGAGCTGGGGCTTTCTTACGTCTTCATCTCGCATGACCTGTCGGTGGTGGAGCACATTGCTGATGAAGTGATGGTGATGTACCTGGGCCGCTGCGTGGAGAAGGGAACGAAGGACCAAATCTTCAATAACCCACGTCATCCGTACACCCAGGCACTGCTCTCTGCGACGCCGCGCCTGAACCCGGACGATCGCCGCGAGCGCATCAAACTCACCGGTGAACTGCCAAGCCCGCTGAATCCACCGCCGGGCTGCGCCTTCAACGCCCGCTGTCGTCGACGCTTCGGCCCCTGCACCCAGTTGCAGCCGCAGCTAAAAGACTACGGCGGTCAACTGGTTGCCTGCTTTGCTGTTGATCAGGATGAAAATCCGCAGAAGCCAGCGGTATAACCCACCCGATGAGACCGGTTTTCATGCTGGTCTCATGTCAAATATGACCCTCTTGTGCTTTAACTATCACTTATAGATCTTTTGTGACCATTTTTGTTGTCAATGGATTATATATGAGCTAAATTATAATCATTAATAAAAAATGGTTCATTTATGATGCTTAACGAATTTATCTGACCATAAATGATCTTTTTTTTGTCTTTTATCAATTGAAAGGTTCTTTAATGATCTACACGGTGTCACAGAATCTGGCTCAAGAGTTGAAAGCGATCGGCGACCAGCTCCAGGAGTTGCAGAAGAAACTTATCCAGGGGTCGAATATTAGTCAACCACGCCCCCTCCGGACCATTGAGACTCCCCGTCATTTGGGGGAAAAACTGAACGCACGGCGCAAAGAATTGGGCATTGATTTATACACCCTTGAACTACAAACGGGGATCTCAACGTCCACGTTAAAGCGACTTTTTAAGGATCCTGAACAGGTTAAATTCGGCAGTGTGTTTGCGGTGGCGAACGTTCTTGGAGTGAAACTATGCATCGACGAGTGAAAGTGTTGCTCTATGGTCAGGTAGTGGGTGAACTCTCTCAGAACGACAGTGGTTTTTTGTTCCAGTACGCCCCGGATTACCACGGACCGGCAATCTCAATCAGTCTGCCCGTCGCACAGCGTCAGTTTCCCAGTGAGACGTTGCATCCTTATTTTGCCTCACTGGCGCCAGAAGGATGGCTGCGTCAACGCTACAGCCAGATACAGCACCGTGACGAAAACGATCCGCTGGGAATGCTTATTGATAACGGCAAGAATCTGCTGGGGGCAATCCAGATTTTACCTTGGGAGGAATAATGGCGAATTGTCGCATTCTGTTAACGCCGCTGAATGAACGTGACGAACAGCGCGGATATTCGACACAGGGGTTGAAGCGCCTGAGCGGCACTGCAAAATTGAATCCTCGGCTGGGGTTTACGCGAACTCAGTTTGTGCAGGAACTTCCGCGTCAACAAAAAGGGATGAGTATTTCCGGTTACCAGCCCAAATTGCAATTAGTGCTGGATGATGGAGAGTTCCGCGTCGTAGATCATCAGGGAAATTTTATCCTTAAGCCCTCTCCAGCCGACTTTCCCGGTTTGGCCGAAAATGAACACGCAACAATGACATTGATGTCTCGTTTGGGATTTGACGTACCTGTGCATGGCCTGCTGAGTTTTGCACCACAATCAGAGGAGGAGCTTGAATACGCGTTTGTTATCCGGCGCTATGACCGGGATGACAAGGGGCAGCCAGTGCATCAGGAGCAACTTGATGGCGCGATGCAGATTACAGATAAATATGGCAAAACGGGAAATGATAACGAGCAATACGTCAGCTATGAAACGCTGGCCCGATTTTTAATTGCCCATGTTAACGACAACATCGCATTTAAAATCGATCTCTTTCGTCGCATTGTTTACGCCTGGTTGCTGGGTAATAACGACATGCATTTACGAAACTTTGGCTTAGTGTACTCCGATGGTTTGATGCCAGCGTTAGCGCCGGTGTATGACTTTGTTTCTGTCGCTCCCTATCCGGAATATTTTCACTCAAACTATCTGGCGCTGCCGTTATTGATGCGAGAAGAAGGCGGTCGGGAATTGGCTCCTGGATTTGACAGTGGTTATGGCGAGTATATCGGGCAGGACTTTTTGCTGTTGGGTGAATCGATGGGATTAGCGCCCAGATTGCTGGAAAAACTCTTTCAGGATATACGTAAAGAAAATGCCATTGTTATGGAAACGTATGAACAGTCCTTTATGATTCAGGATCATGTCCAGGCTGTACTGAAATGCTATCGACATCGTCTGGGGCTGCTGTGAGCAGCCCCCGTTACTTTTATTCAATCAGCTTCAACAGCGGCGAAAAGCACAGCAAAATGCCATAAAACAGGATAAGCCATGTTTTTAGCCCGCGTAGTTTTTTCAGTTGTGAAACTTTAGAGATCAGGAAAAACGGAATCAGGCACGACACAATGCCATACAACGGGCTTCCTAACTGAAAGAACACCAGCACCGATACACGAAACGAAACCCAAATCGTCAACGTAATGACGATAAAAGCGCAAATTGCCAGAGTCAGCATACGCGAGTTAATTTTCTGGGTATCAATAATACGGCTTAACAGATTGAGAATAATGCCTTTAATGGCCTCGTGGAAACCGAGATAAATGCCAAAGAATGCGGTCAGTACGGCAAAGATATTCAGCACCGTAGAGGTGATATGAATGATATGCCCGGGGATCACCTGCGCGGCTAGTGCCAGTGCCGAGATATTTTGTTCAAAGGCAGAAACGGCTTCTTCGTGGCTAATTGAGAAGGTAAACGAAAAGGCAAAAAACAGGATCACCGCGATGAGCGTGATATAGCTAATCCGGTGGGTACGCAGCGCGAGCCGAGTTGCCAGTACTTTATCTGTTTCCCGTTTACGATAGGCAATATTCATCGGGTTAAGCACCTGAATAAATACCGCAGAGAAGAAACAAAATGGAATGGTGAGCAGGACGTCGCGGAAAAATATGGAGGCTTGTGGGAAGGCGGTTATATTGGCGAAATTCCAGTGCGGGATCATCGCAAAACCGAACACGACAATAATGCCGACTTTGACCACCACCATTGGCCCGGAGATCTTAAATAGCAACCTTTCACCACCAGACGCAATCGCCACCAGTACGGCGAAAATAGCGACTTTATAAAGTAGAGATTGTGAAAGATCGGCATCGGTTAAACCGAAGGTTTTCAGGTATGAGGCGCTGTCGAAAACCACGGAGAGAGAGTAGATAAAAATCCCGTGGATAATCATCAAAAAGTAGATAACCCCGAGGAAAATTCCCCAGTTTTTGCCCAGGTAATGACTGATAATATCTGTATAGTCATTACAGGAATCACTTTCTGAAAGTGTCTTTAAATAAATGTCCTGCACTATCCAGGTTGCCGGATAAGCAATGATTGCAGCGGTAATAAATACCCAAATCCCCTTCAGGCCAATTTGTACCGGCATCAGCACGGTTCCGGCACCAATCGCCATTCCTATACATAATAAAACCCAGCCGAAGTCGTAGCGCGTAAACGGCAATTTGTGATCGTGTAATGGTTGTGTGTTGTGCTGCATAAAGTCCTGTCCAGAAAGAAGTCAGCCTCGTAAAAATGAATAACCCCAGCTTCTCTTGCGCAACTGGTAGAGAAGTTGAATACGCAGTGTGTAACGAATGAGACAACAGATTCACTGGGGAGATTGCGAGGAGGCGCAATTCTACAAAATTGCGCATTTCACTACCAGTCTGGAGTCAGCTCGGATATGAACTGCAACTATTGTAAACAAAGAAATTAAGCTGGAAGGCATCACGCAGTGAGGAAAATTGCCAGATGCTGACGGTAAAACGCAATCGTAGAATCAGCGGCAAGCCGGAAGGATTCCGGTGAGGCGCAATGTTGCGGGGGTTTTATCCCTGGTGGCATTGGTTGCTGGAGAGAGAAAACCCCCGCACGTTGCAGGTATGCACCTGACAACATCACGGGGGCCATTCTTGAAACTAGACGACTCAAGGATAGCCGCGAAACGTTGTCATTACAACAGAGGCGGCTATATGACGCTCGCAGAGTTGAGCATGGCCTTCTGGCACGATTTAGCGGCTCCGGTCATTGCTGGCATTCTCGCCAGCCTGATCGTGAGCTGGTTGAATAAGCGGAAGTAATATGCGACGCGGGCGTCAGGCTGCCGTAATGGCAATTTGCGCCCGGACCAGGCCGCAGGGGTGAAACTCTGCGGCCTTTTTCGTAAGAAAAATGCAACGGTTGCAAGCGGATAATATTCTGCGGAATGCGCAGCACAGAGTGAAGAATTGACGGATTCCGGAGCAGAAAAACAATCGTAGAATCAGCGACAAGCCGGAAGATTCCGGTGAGGCGCAATGTTGCGGGGGCTTTATCCCTGGTGGCATTGGTTGCTGGAGAGAGAAAACCCCCGCACGTTGCAGGTATGCACCTGACAACATCACGGGGGCCATTCTTGCATCTAGACCATTCAAGAATAGCCGCGAAACGTTGTCATTACAACAGAGGCGGCTATATGACGCTCGCAGAGTTGGGCATGGCCTTCTGGCACGATTTAGCGGCTCCGGTCATTGCTGGCATTCTTGCCAGCCTGATCGTGAGCTGGCTGAATAAGCGGAAGTAATATGCCATGCGGGCGTCAGGCTGCCGTAATGGCAATTTGCGCCCGGACCAGGCCGCAGGGGGGAAACTCTGCGGCCTTTTTCGTAAGAAAAATGCAACGGTTGCAAGTGGATAATATTCTGCGGAATGCGCAGCACAGAGTGAAGAAGTGATGGATTTCGAAGCACAAAAATGGTCGTAGAATCAGCGGCAAGCCGGAAGGTTCCGGTGAGGCGCAATGTTGCGGGGGGCTTGATCCCTGGTGGCATTGGTTGCTGGAGAGAGAAAACCCCCGCACGCTGCAGGTATGCACCTGACAACATCACGGGGGCCATTCTTGAACCTAGACCACTCAAGGATAGCCGCGAAACGTTGTCATTACAACAGAGGCGGCTATATGACGCTCGCAGAGTTGGGCATGGCCTTCTGGCACGATTTAGCGGCTCCGGTCATTGCTGGCATTCTCGCCAGCCTGATCGTGAGCTGGCTGAATAAGCGGAAGTAATATGTCATGCGGGCGTCAGGCTGCCGTAATGGCAATTTGCGCCCGGACCAGGCCGCAGGGGGGAACTCTGCGGCCTTTTTCGTAAGAAAAATGTAACGGTTGCAAGCGGATAATATTCTGCGGAATGCGCAGCACAGAGTGAAGAAGTGACGGATTCCGGAACAGAAAAACAATCGTAGAATCAGCGGCAAGCCGGAAGGATTCCGGTGAGGCGCAATGTTGCGGGGGCTTTATCCCCGGCGGCATTGGTTGCTGGAAAGAGAAAACCCCCGCACGTTGCAGGTGTACACCTGACAATATGACGGGGGCCATTCTTGAACATCAACAACTCAAGGATAGCCGCGAAATGTTGTCATTACAACAGAGGCGGCTATATGACGCTCGCAGAGTTGAGCATGGCCTTCTGGCACGATTTAGCGGCTCCGGTCATTGCTGGCATTCTCGCCAGCCTGATCGTGAGCTGGCTGAATAAGCGGAAGTAACGCGTCATGCGGGCGTCAGGCTGCCGTAATGGCAATTTGCGCCCGGACCAGGCCGCAGGGGGAAACTCTGCGGCCTTTTTCGTAATTACTGCGGATAAGGCACCCAGTCGCCACCGTTCAGGCGAACATACGGTTTATTTTGATATTGAATGACCACCGCATTCGAGTTCTCGGAAACAGGCGCAGTCTGTGGTAATCCACTAGTGAGTTTTTTCCAGTCAACATTGTCTTCGGTGAAAATCTTGCCATCGAGAACGCGAACCACCAGATCAGAGATTGCCAGGAAGCTGCTTGGTTGGTCGATGACAATTGGCGCGCCCTGATGTGGTGTTTTCATGCCGAAGAATTTCACGCCAACCGGTACATTAGTGATTGCCGGGCTGGGGATATCACGCAAACCAGAAACTTGCATTCTGTCACCTTTCAACGCGCCACCGTGTTCCGGTACTACGACGACCATCACTTTACGACCCGATTTCTCCAGCTCAGTAAAGAAGGCGTCCAGTTCATCAAAGAACTTCTGCGCTCGCGCTTTGTAATCCGCTGTTTTGCTGACGCCCGGATAATGGTTGCCATCATGCAGTGGAAGCGTGTTGTAGAACGTGGCGCTACGACTGTTTTTATCTTTTTCGGTAACGTCCAGCCAGCGGTTAAGCACGGCAGTATCGTCATAAACCGGCGAACCATCAAAGCCCAGTAAAATAACCGGCAGATTTGTTTGATCCATCAATTCGGTTTGCATACCGCCGTTTTCGCGAACTTCTTTCAGGAAGCCGCCAAACTGGCCGTTATGTCCCATCATCAGGTGCTGGGTAAAGCCCAGTTTTGACAAGTTATCGAACAGATAGCAGTCATTATTTGCTGGTTGATACAGATTGGTGTGCGATGGCTGACCGCAACTGGCGCGCAGCAAACGAATCGCCGCCGGACCGCTGTATGAGGTTGCAGAGTTGAAATTCTTGAACTCAATATCAAAATGCGACCACAACGGATGTGACATTAATCCGGCAGCTTCAATATCCGACCATGAAAGCGAACAGATATTAATCACCAGAAGCTCAAATGGCTGCGCATCCGCTGGCAGCGCGGATGGGAAGGTCGATTTACGTTTCGCCTCGGCGTTATAGAAATTATTCAGCCAGGCATTGAGGTTTGCGGTTGTCGGTGGTGCAGTTTGCGCTGGCATATCTCCAACTACTGGCGTGCCGCCGGTTGCCGCGACTGTTGCCGCAGCGTTACCGCCCGTCGTTGTTACCGTGGTGGTCGGTTGACCGGCTGGCCACAGGGAGAAACTTGGACCAGCCAGCGTAAGTACGTTCAGCCATACCAGAATGGCGACCACAAAAACGGTGATGCGAATCCATTGCGACAAGAATAACCAGGCCACTAACAAAACAAAGACGGCACCAATCATCTGCCAGTTAATAAAGCGCGTGACCAGATCGATTAAATAATCGGTACTAAAGCCTGCCACTTGTGACCCCTGGCTCATAATACTTTCCGGGCCAGGTAGCCAGGTATCATGCCAGAAGAGGGCAAAGCCGATCGGCAGGGCGATCCAGTGGCGCAGGCGATGCAGGCTGTAGCGCGGAATCGGCATTAGCAAGAATGCGGCAAATACCAGATTGAGTAGCGGATGGAAGTTAAGGTAGCCCGCCCACAACAGGCCGAACTTAACCAGAAAATAAAAGTTCCAGCCAGAAAGGCCGCGCCAGTATTGCCAGAGGGAAGAAGGCATAGCGGTATTTTGGGTAAATTGAGTCATTTTTTGGTAGCCCTGGCTTTTTCTGCACGGCGTAACGTACCGGCCGGTTTTACATAACGAGGTTTCGCAAACAACAAACGCAGGGTGTCACGAATGCGCCGTAGGGAATGGCGCGCCAGATAGCCCAGCGGGAAAAAAACAAGCGCACAAACGACAATGATTTCAATGATATCGCTGATGGTCATCATGATGAATGCTCCACAGGATCACTCAACAGTCGCAGCGGTTCCGGTATTCGTCGCCAGTTACGCCCATCATGCTCGGCATTGATTACCGGCATGGAGGCCTGAGTTAAAGGCAGTGGCACCCCCCATTGTTCCGGGGCCAGCAGACGCATTTGCACCAGCTCGGCGCTGATTTGGTCATCTTCAAACCAGACCATACGGTTAGAGAAAATATCGCCGGTGGGTAACGGGAAAATGTGATTCAACGCAGTATCCAGATCGTTGATCCGACAGAAAGAGAGAAATAACACCAGCCGATTGCCACCAACGGTCATAATGTCGCCAGTTCGGTTGGGACGGCACAGCGTCAGGGCTTGCTCAACGCGGATGCCCGGTACTGGGCGTAAAGCGACCAGCACGCCTTTGCCATGCGCAGGCAACAACGTGTTATTCATCATATTGTTGACCGCCTCACAGAACACATCCCATTTTTGAAAACCGCGCAGCTTCAGCGGTTGGGTCATTGACAGCAAGGTCGAGATATCTTCCGGAACATAGCGGCTGAACTTCTGCCCTTGCACGCTTTCAATCATCGTCAGACAGCGGGAGAGCGGGGCGTTCCAGGGAATAACCATGTTAGCGCCACAGGCCAGTAGCAGGCGTTCATCCGTGGCGCGCAGGCTGGCGGTATTTTCCCGCACGAGGATCTTCATCGCACTACCACGCTGGCGACGCAGGGTATGAATGCTGCGGGCCAGTGGTTCAATTTGCCCATTTTGCTGTAAAGAGAAAACGACGGTTGCAGCCTGTGCAGTCCGGGCTTCATTGAACAGAGTTTCGTTGTTGTCGAACAGTTGCCAGTGTTCTGATAACGGGGGGGCGCCTTCCAGCACAGCAATATTGCTAAGAATGCGTTTTTCATCGCTGCGTGGTTGGATCTCCGCTTCTTCACGCTGAACTAACGTCCAGATACCCTCTTGCTGCTGAACGATGAGTTGCTGACGGGCGCTAACCCCTTTTTCGTTGCACCAGAAGGCGATATCCAGCAGATGTTGATCGCCCTGAAAACGCAAACTGGCGAGGCCAAAAAGAGAACGGTATTCCTCCAGCAACAATGAAAATTGTTTATCGTTATTATTTCCTGGATTAATTACCAGCAGTGAGCAATGGTATAATCTGCTCCACTTGTTCATTTTATCCAGCCATGAACGAAGCCGCTCAGTTGGAATGTTTTGCCATGCATTATTGGCACAAACAAGAATGAAAAGATAATTTTCGGGATCAATAGAACATTGTAAATCACGGGGCAAATAGTATAGCCCCTTTTCATGATTTAGCATTGAAAATAATTTTATTTTTTCCGGTCCGTGAGAATCATCTAATTTGAAGGTTTTTTCGGGATCGTTATCCATGCTAATGACCGCGACTTTCGCGGTTTCAGCTTGAGAAGCCATCGTTTGATTCACAAGGCTGATAGCATCTTCTTGACGATCGACGTTAAACCACCAGACGCCGCCTGCTGGCATATGCCGCAACTCATCCCACAAAGATGAGATACCGATAGAGAATACAGGGTCCACAACGTCCCTCAAGTCACCATTTTGTCTGATTATCAGTTTACTAGCGAAAGCTAAGAAATAAACCTACCATTGAAATTAAAACTTATCAGATTTAGCATGTGAATCAATTTAGCAGGCTGGAAGCCTTATGATATCAGTCTTTTCGTTTTTTACTTTCGTTAGTTGCGTACATGAAAGTTAAAAAATGAACGGATTACGTATTGCCGTCTGGCATTATACGGGCAAAATTCTGTCGATTAGAATTGACTGATGCGTGGCGGGTATATTTTATCGAGATTAAGCATAATGAATAACAACGAACAGGATACTCTGCCTGATCCCGCGATAGGCTATATCTTTCAGAATGATATTTTGGCGTTAAAGCAGGCGTTTTCACTGCCTGATATCGATTATGCCGATATTTCTCAGCGTGAGCAGTTAGCAGCGGCGTTAAAACGCTGGCCATTGTTGGCTGAGTTTGCGCAACAGAAGTAGGGGAGTAGTGAATGGCCGTACTGGGATTACAGGGGGTGCGGGGAGGTGTGGGTACAACAACCATCACCGCCGCGTTGGCCTGGGCATTGCAAATGTTGGGAGAAAATGTCCTGGTGGTTGATGCCTGCCCGGACAATTTGTTGCGCTTGTCGTTCAACGTTGATTTTACCCATCGTCAAGGCTGGGCCAGAGCCATGCTGGATGGTCAGGACTGGCGAGATGCCGGGATGCGCTATACCTCGCAGCTCGATCTGCTGCCTTTTGGTCAGTTAACCATTGAAGAGCAAGAGAATCCCCAGCACTGGCAAACTCAGTTGGGTGCAATTTGCGAAGGCTTGCAGCAGCTGCAGGCCAGTGGGCGTTATCAATGGATTTTGATCGACTTACCGCGCGACGCCTCGCAGATAACGCATCAAATCCTGAGCCTGTGCGATCACTCGCTGGCAATCGTTAAAGTGGATGCTAACTGCCATATTCGGCTGCATCAGCAAGCACTGCCTGCTGGCGCGCATATATTGATTAATGATTTCCGCATTGGCAGCCAGGTTCAGGAAGATATTTACCAGTTGTGGTTGCAAAGCCAGCGCCGGTTACTGCCAATGTTGATTCATCGCGATGAAGCGATGGCTGAATGCCTGGCGGCGAAACAGCCGTTAGGTGAATACCGCAGTGATGCGCTGGCGGCGGAGGAAGTTCTGACGCTGGCAAACTGGTGCCTGTTGAACTATTCCGTGCTGAAAAAGCCAGTCGGGAGCGCGTCATGAGTATCTTGACCCGGTGGTTGCTTATCCCGCCGGTCAACGCGCGTCTTATCGGGCGTTATCGGGATTATCGTCGTCACGGCGCCTCGGCTTTCAGCGCGACGCTTGGCTGTTTTTGGCTGATCCTGGCCTGGGTGTTCATTCCGCTTGAACACCCGCGCTGGCAGCGTATTCGCGCAGAACATAAAAATCTTTACCCACATATCAACGCTTCGCGTCCGCGTCCGTTGGATCCGGTCCGTTATGTCATTCAGACTTGCTGGTTGTTGATCGGCGCTTCACGCAGAGAGACGCCAAAACCACGCTGGCGGGCATTTTCTGGCTTGCAGAATATCCGTGGGCGTTACCATCAATGGATGGACAAACTGCCAGAGCGAGTCAGCCAGAACACGCAACATCTTGATGAGAAAAAAGAACTGGGCCATCTGAGCGCCGGAGCACGGCGTTTTATTCTTGGCGTTATTGTGACTTTCTCGCTGATTCTGGCGCTAATTTGCGTCACTCAGCCTTTTAACCCGTTGTCGCAATTTATCTTCCTGATGTTGCTGTGGGGCGTGGCGCTAATGGTGCGGCGTATGCCAGGGCGCTTCTCGGCGCTGATGCTGATTGTGCTGTCGCTGACTGTCTCGTGTCGCTATATCTGGTGGCGATATACCTCGACGTTGAACTGGGATGATCCGGTCAGCCTGGTATGTGGCTTAATCCTGCTATTTGCGGAAACTTATGCGTGGATTGTGCTGGTGCTCGGCTACTTCCAGGTGGTATGGCCACTGAATCGTCAGCCAGTACCGCTGCCGAAAGACATGTCGCAATGGCCGTCGGTGGATATCTTTGTACCGACCTACAACGAAGATCTCAGCGTGGTGAAAAACACCATTTATGCTTCGCTGGGTATCGACTGGCCGAAAGACAAACTCAACATCTGGATCCTTGATGACGGCGGCAGGGAAGAGTTTCGCCAGTTTGCGCAAAACGTTGGGGTGAAATATATCGCCCGAACGACGCATGAACATGCGAAAGCAGGCAACATCAATAATGCACTGAAATATGCCAAAGGCGAGTTCGTGTCGATTTTCGACTGCGACCACGTTCCCACACGCTCGTTCCTGCAAATGACCATGGGCTGGTTCCTGAAAGAAAAGCAGTTGGCGATGATGCAGACGCCTCACCACTTCTTCTCGCCAGATCCGTTCGAACGCAACCTGGGGCGTTTTCGTAAAACGCCGAACGAAGGCACGCTGTTCTACGGTCTGGTGCAGGACGGTAATGACATGTGGGATGCCACTTTCTTCTGCGGTTCCTGTGCGGTGATTCGTCGTAAGCCGTTGGACGAGATTGGCGGCATCGCGGTCGAAACCGTGACTGAAGATGCGCATACTTCTCTGCGTTTACACCGTCGTGGCTACACTTCCGCTTATATGCGTATTCCCCAGGCGGCGGGGCTGGCGACTGAAAGCCTTTCGGCGCACATTGGGCAGCGTATCCGTTGGGCGCGCGGGATGGTGCAAATCTTCCGTCTTGATAACCCGCTTACCGGTAAAGGGCTGAAATTCGCCCAACGGCTGTGCTACGTCAACGCTATGTTCCACTTCTTGTCGGGGATTCCACGGCTGATCTTCCTGACCGCGCCGCTGGCGTTCCTGCTGCTGCACGCCTACATCATTTATGCGCCTGCGTTGATGATAGCCCTGTTTGTGCTGCCGCATATGATTCACGCCAGCCTGACCAACTCGAAGATTCAGGGTAAATATCGCCACTCCTTCTGGAGCGAAATCTACGAGACGGTGCTCGCCTGGTATATCGCTCCGCCGACGCTGGTGGCGCTGATTAACCCGCACAAAGGCAAATTTAACGTCACCGCCAAAGGTGGTCTGGTGGAGGAAGAGTACGTCGACTGGGTGATCTCGCGACCGTACATCTTCCTCGTATTACTCAACCTGGTCGGTGTTGCTGTCGGCATCTGGCGTTACTTCTATGGCCCGCCGACCGAAATGCTCACCGTGGTCGTTAGTATGGTTTGGGTGTTCTACAACCTGATTATTCTCGGTGGCGCAGTAGCGGTATCGGTAGAAAGCAAGCAGGTACGTCGTTCACACCGTGTTGAGATGACCATGCCAGCGGCGATTGCCCGGGAAGATGGGCATCTTTTCTCCTGCACCGTTCAGGACTTCTCTGACGGCGGCCTGGGGATCAAGATCAACGGTCAGGCGCAGATTCTGGAAGGACAGAAAGTGAATCTGCTGCTCAAACGCGGTCAGCAAGAGTATGCCTTCCCGACTCAGGTTGCGCGCGTGATGGGTAACGAAGTGGGGCTGCAATTGATGCCGCTCACTACCCAGCAACATATCGATTTTGTGCAGTGTACGTTTGCCCGTGCGGATACATGGGCGCTCTGGCAGGACAGCTACCCGGAAGATAAGCCGCTGGAAAGTCTGCTGGATATTTTGAAGCTCGGCTTCCGTGGCTACCGCCACCTGGCGGAGTTTGCGCCTTCTTCGGTGAAGGGCATTTTCCGTGTGCTGACTTCTCTGGTTTCCTGGGTTGTTTCGTTCATTCCGCGTCGCCCGGAGCGGAGCGAAACGGTACAACCATCGGATCAGGCTTTGGCTCAACAATGATGATAACGCGATGAAAAGAAAACTATTCTGGATTTGTGCAGTGGCTATGGGGATGAGTGCGTTCCCCTCTTTCATGACGCAGGCGACACCGACGACGCAACCACTGATCAATGCTGAGCCAACTGTGCCTGCCCAGGCGGAGCAAAATCCGCGGGTCGGACAGGTGATGCCTGGCGTGCAGGGCGCGGACGCGCCCATCGTGGCGCAGAACGGTCCTTCGCGCGATGTGAAGCTGACCTTTGCGCAAATCGCGCCGCCGCCGGGCAGCATGGTACTGCGTGGCATTAACCCGAACGGCAGCATAGAGTTTGGTATGCGCAGTGATGAAGTGGTGACGAAGGCGATGCTTAACCTTGAATATACGCCGTCGCCATCACTGCTGCCGATACAGTCACAGTTGAAAGTCTATCTGAACGATGAGTTGATGGGCGTGCTGCCAGTGACCAAAGAGCAGTTGGGTAAAAAGACGTTGGCGCAAATGCCGATTAATCCGCTGTTTATCACCGACTTCAACCGCGTGCGGCTGGAGTTTGTTGGTCATTATCAGGATGTCTGTGAAAACCCGGCCAGCACAACGCTCTGGCTGGATGTTGGACGCAGTAGCGGACTGGATCTGACGTATCAATCACTGAATGTGAAAAATGATCTGTCGCACTTCCCGATTCCGTTTTTCGACCCGAGGGATAACCGTGCCAATACGTTGCCGATAGTTTTTGCTGGTGCGCCGGATGTTGGTCTGCAACAGGCTTCGGCGATTGTTGCGTCGTGGTTTGGTTCCCGTTCTGGCTGGCGCGGACAGAACTTCCCGGTACTCTATAATCAGCTTCCGGACCGCAATGCGATTGTCTTTGCGACCAATGACAAGCGACCGGACTTCCTGCGCGATCATCCGGCAGTAAAAGCCCCGGTGATTGAGATGATCAACCATCCGGAGAATCCTTACGTCAAACTGCTGGTGGTGTTTGGTCGTGACGACAAAGACCTGTTGCAGGCAGCGAAAGGTATCGCTCAGGGTAACATTCTGTTCCGTGGTGAAAGCGTGGTAGTGAATGAAGTGAAACCGCTGCTACCGCGTAAACCGTACGATGCGCCAAACTGGGTGCGAACCGATCGTCCGGTCACCTTTGGTGAGCTGAAAACCTATGAAGAACAGTTACAGTCCAGCGGGCTGGAGCCGGCAGCGATTAACATCTCGCTGAACTTGCCGCCAGATCTCTACCTGATGCGCAGCACCGGTATCGATATGGATATCAACTATCGCTACACCATGCCGCCGGTGAAAGACAGCTCGCGGATGGATATCAGCCTGAACAACCAGTTCCTGCAATCTTTCAACCTGAGCAGTAAACAGGAGGCGAACCGCCTGCTGCTGCGGATCCCGGTGTTGCAAGGTTTGCTGGATGGTAAAACCGATGTCTCCATTCCGGCGCTGAAACTGGGGGCGACCAACCAGTTGCGTTTCGATTTTGAGTATATGAACCCAATGCCGGGCGGTTCGGTGGATAACTGCATTACCTTCCAGCCGGTGCAGAATCACGTCGTGATCGGCGATGACTCAACTATTGATTTCTCAAAGTATTACCACTTCATTCCGATGCCGGATCTGCGCGCGTTTGCTAATGCGGGCTTCCCGTTCAGCCGGATGGCGGATTTGTCGCAAACCATTACCGTGATGCCAAAAACACCAAACGAAGCGCAGATGGAAACACTGCTTAATACGGTGGGCTTTATTGGTGCACAGACGGGCTTCCCGGCGATCAACCTGACGGTGACCGATGATGGCAGCACCATTCAGGGGAAAGACGCCGATATCATGATAATTGGCGGTATCCCGGACAAATTAAAAGATGACAAGCAGATCGATCTGCTGGTGCAGGCTACCGAAAGTTGGGTGAAAACGCCGATGCGCCAGACTCCGTTCCCCGGCATTGTGCCTGACGAAAACGACCGCGCAGCAGAAACTCAGTCCACGCTGACCTCTTCTGGTGCGATGGCGGCGGTGATTGGCTTCCAGTCACCGTATAACGACCAGCGCAGCGTGATTGCGTTACTGGCGGATAGTCCACGCGGCTATGAAATGCTTAACGATGCGGTGAACGACAGCGGTAAACGCGCCACTATGTTTGGTTCCGTAGCGGTGATTCGCGAGTCCGGTGTTAACAGCCTGCGCGTTGGCGACGTCTATTACGTCGGTCATCTGCCGTGGTTTGAACGTTTATGGTACGCACTGGCGAACCATCCGATTCTGCTGGCGATACTGGCGGCAATCAGCGTGGTGCTGCTGGCCTGGGTACTGTGGCGTCTGCTGCGCATCATCAGCCGTCGTCGTCTTAATCCGGATAATGAGTAATCGATGATGAAAGTTTTGCGTAGTGGGATCGTGACGATGCTGCTGTTGGCTGCCTTCAGTGTTCAGGCAGCTTGCAACTGGCCTGCCTGGGAGCAGTTCAAAAAGGATTACATCAGTCAGGAAGGGCGCGTCATTGACCCCAGTGATGCACGCAAAATTACCACCTCTGAAGGGCAAAGCTACGGCATGTTCTTTGCCCTGGCGGCTAATGATCGTGCGACATTTGACAACCTACTTGACTGGACCCAGAACAATCTTGCTCAGGGGGCCTTAAACGAACATTTGCCTGCCTGGCTGTGGGGCAAAAAAGAGAACAGTAAGTGGGAAGTGCTGGACAGCAATTCGGCCTCTGATGGTGATATCTGGATGGCCTGGTCGTTGCTTGAGGCGGGGCGATTGTGGAAAGAGCAACGTTATACCGACATCGGCAGCGCATTGTTAAAACGCATTGCGCAAGAGGAAGTGGTGACGGTGCCGGGGCTGGGTTCGATGCTGTTACCGGGAAAAGTCGGCTTTGCCGAGAATAACACCTGGCGTTTGAACCCGAGTTATCTACCACCGACGCTGGCACAGTATTTCACCCGCTTTGGCGCGCCGTGGACTACGCTGCGCGAAACCAATCAACGTTTGCTGCTGGAAACTGCACCGAAAGGCTTTTCGCCAGACTGGGTGCGCTATGAGAAAGACAAAGGCTGGCAGCTGAAAGCTGAAAAAACGCTGATCAGCAGCTATGACGCGATTCGCGTTTACATGTGGGTCGGCATGATGCCAGAGACTGATCCGCAAAAAGCACGGCTGTTAGCGCGTTTTAAACCGATGGCGACATTTACTGAGAAGAACGGCTATCCGCCGGAGAAAGTTGATGTCGCTACGGGTAAAGCGCAGGGGCAAGGGCCGGTAGGTTTTTCTGCGGCTATGTTGCCGTTTCTTCAGGACCGTGACGCGCAGGCTGTACAGCGCCAGCGTGTGGCAGATAACTTTCCTGGCAGCGATGCCTATTACAATTATGTGCTGACCCTGTTCGGACAAGGCTGGGATCAACACCGTTTCCGCTTCTCGACAAAAGGTGAGTTATTGCCTGATTGGGGCCAGGAATGCGCAAATTCACACTAAACATCCTCACACTTTCCCTCGGTCTGGCTGTGATGCCGATGGTCGAGGCGGCGCCAACCGCCCAGCAACAGTTACTGGAGCAGGTACGAGTTGGCGAAGCGACTCACCGCGAAGACCTGGTGCAGCAGTCGCTGTATCGTCTGGAACTTATTGATCCGAATAACCCGGACGTCGTTGCTGCCCGTTTTCGCTCTCTGTTACGGCAGGGTGATGTCGATGGGGCGCAAAAACAACTCGACCGATTGTCGCAATTAGCGCCGAGTTCAAACGCTTACAAATCGTCGCGGACGACGATGTTGCTTTCCTCGCCGGATGGTCGTCAGGCATTGCAACAAGCACGATTGCAGGCCACCACCGGGCATGCGGAAGAAGCCGTGGCGGGTTACAACAAACTGTTCAACGGGGCGCCGCCGGAAGGTGACATTGCCGTCGAGTACTGGAGTACTGTGGCGAAAATTCCGGCTCGCCGTGGCGAAGCGATTAATCAGCTAAAACGCATCAATGCGGATACGCCGGGCAACACGGGCCTGCAAAACAATCTGGCGCTATTGCTGTTTAGCAGCGATCGCCGTGACGAAGGTTTTGCGGTGCTGGAGCAGATGGCGAAATCGAACGCCGGTCGTGATGGTGCTTCTAAAATCTGGTACGGGCAGATTAAAGACATGCCTGTCAGCGATGCCAGCGTGCAGGCGCTGAAAAAATATCTCTCAATATTTAGCGATGGCGACAACGTGGCTGCTGCACAATCGCAACTGGCAGAACAACAAAAACAACTGGCCGATCCTGCTTTCCGCGCTCGTGCGCAAGGTTTAGCGGCGGTGGATTCAGGCATGGCGGGTAAAGCCATCCCCGAGTTGCAACTGGCGGTGCGTGCTAACCCGAAAGACAGTGAAGCGCTGGGGGCGCTGGGTCAGGCGTATTCTCAGAAAGGCGATCGCGCCAATGCGGTGGCGAATCTGGAGAAAGCCCTCGCGCTGGACCCGCACAGCAGCAACAACGACAAATGGAACAGCCTGCTGAAAGTAAACCGCTACTGGCTGGCGATCCAACAGGGCGATGCCGCGCTTAAAGCGAACAATCCTGATCAAGCGGAACGTTTATTCCAGCAGGCGCGCAATGTAGATAATACTGACAGCTATGCGGTGCTGGGGCTGGGTGATGTGGCGATGGCGCGCAAAGATTACCCCGCAGCTGAACGTTATTATCAGCAGACGCTGCGGATGGACAGCGGCAACACCAACGCCGTGCGCGGTCTGGCGAATCTTTATCGCCAGCAATCGCCGGAAAAGGCTGAAGCATTTATTGCCTCGCTCTCTGCCAGCCAGCGGCGCAGCGTTGACGATATTGAACGTAGTCTGCAAAACGACCGTTTGTCACAGCAGGCCGAAGCGCTGGAAAAACAGGGCAAATGGGCGCAGGCAGCAGCACTTCAGCGCCAGCGACTGGCGCTGGACCCCGGCAGTGTGTGGATTACTTACCGACTTTCGCAGGATCTCTGGCAGGCCGGACAACGCAGCCAGGCTGACACTCTGATGCGCAATCTGGCGCAGCAGAAGCCGAACGACCCGGAGCAGGTTTACGCCTACGGGCTGTATCTCTCCGGTCATGATCAGGACCGGGCGGCACTGGCGCATATCAACAGCCTGCCGCGCGCGCAGTGGAACAGCAATATTCATGAACTGGTGAACCGGCTGCAAAGCGATCAGGTGCTGGAAACAGCCAATCGCCTGCGTGAAAGCGGCAAAGAAGCCGAAGCGGAAGCGATGCTGCGTCAGCAACCACCTTCCACACGCATTGATCTCACCCTGGCCGACTGGGCGCAGCAACGGCGCGATTACACCGCCGCCCGCGCGGCTTATCAGAACGTTTTGACGCGCGAGCCAACTAACGCCGACGCCATCCTGGGTCTGACGGAAGTGGATATCGCTGCCGGTGACAACGCGGCGGCACGTAGCCAGCTGGCGAAACTGCCCGCCACCGATAACGCCTCTCTGAACACTCAGCGGCGCGTGGCGCTGGCGCAGGCGCAGCTTGGCGATACCGCAGCGGCACAGCAGACATTTAACAAGCTGATCCCGCAGGCAAAATCTCAGCCGCCGTCGATGGAAAGCGCGATGGTACTGCGCGATGGTGCGAAGTTTGAAGCACAGGCGGGCGATCCAAAGCAGGCGCTGGAAACCTACAAAGACGCGATGGTCGCATCCGGTGTGACCACGACGCGTCCGCAGGATAACGACACCTTTACCCGACTGACCCGCAACGACGAGAAAGATGACTGGCTGAAACGCGGCGTACGTAGCGATGCGGCGGACCTCTATCGTCAGCAGGATCTTAACGTCACCCTGGAGCACGACTACTGGGGATCGAGCGGCACTGGCGGATACTCCGATCTGAAAGCGCACACCACCATGTTGCAGGTAGATGCGCCATATGCGGACGGACGAATGTTCTTCCGCAGCGATTTCGTCAATATGAATGTCGGCAGTTTCTCCACCAACGACGACGGCACATGGGACAACAACTGGGGGACCTGTACGTTACAAGACTGTAGCGGCAATCGCAGTCAGTCGGATTCTGGCGCAAGCGTGGCGGTCGGCTGGCGAAATGACGTCTGGAGTTGGGATATCGGCACCACGCCGATGGGCTTCAACGTCGTGGACGTGGTCGGCGGCGTCAGTTACAGCGATGATATCGGGCCGCTTGGTTACACCGTTAACGCCCATCGCCGACCTATTTCCAGTTCATTACTTGCCTTCGGCGGACAGAAAGACTCTCCGAGCAATACCGGGAAAAAATGGGGCGGCGTACGTGCCGATGGTGTGGGGTTAAGTCTGAGCTATGATAAAGGCGAGGCAAACGGCGTCTGGGCATCACTTAGCGGTGACCAGTTAACCGGCAAAAATGTCGAAGATAACTGGCGCGTGCGCTGGATGACGGGCTATTACTATAAAGTCATCAACCAGAATAATCGTCGCGTCACTATCGGCCTGAACAACATGATCTGGCATTACGACAAAGACCTGAGTGGGTACTCACTTGGGCAGGGCGGCTACTACAGCCCGCAGGAGTATCTGTCGTTTGCCGTACCGGTGATGTGGCGTGAGCGCACGGAAAACTGGTCATGGGAGCTGGGCGCGTCTGGCTCATGGTCGCACTCGCGCACTAAAACCATGCCGCGTTATCCGCTGATGAACCTGATTCCGAATGACTGGAAAGACGACGCCGCTGACCAGACCAATGGTGGCGGTAGCAGCCAGGGCTTTGGCTATACGGCGCGAGCGTTACTTGAACGACGCGTCACATCCAACTGGTTTGTCGGCACGGCGATTGATATCCAACAGGCGAAAGATTATGCGCCAAGCCATTTCCTGCTCTACGTGCGGTATTCTGCCGCCGGATGGCAGGGCGATATGGATTTACCGCCACAGCCGCTGATACCTTACGCCGACTGGTAAGTTTTCAGATAGCGCCTCTCTTAATGCCGCTGCGATCGGGTATACTCGGGCGGCAGTCTGGGATTTCCGGGGGAGAGATAATTTGCGCGTTAGTCGTTCGTTAACAATCAAGCAGATGGCAATGGTGGCGGCCGTTGTTCTGGTGTTTGTCTTTGTTTTTTGCACCGTTTTGCTGTTCCATCTGGTACAGCAGAATCGCTATAACACGGCTACGCAACTGGAAAGCATTGCTCGTTCTGTCCGCGAACCCTTGTCCTCAGCCATCCTCAAAGGGGATATTCCCCAGGCGGAGGCCATTCTCTCCAGCATCAAACCTGCGGGCGTGGTCAGCCGCGCAGATGTGGTGCTGCCTAACCAGTTCCAGGCGCTGCGTAAAAGTTTTATTCCCGAACGCCCGGTGCCGGTAATGGTTACCCGACTGCTCGAACTACCGGTGCAAATCTCGCTGGGCGTCTACTCGCTGGAGCGCCCGGCAAACCCACAACCGATTGCCTATCTGGTGTTACAGGCGGATTCCTTCCGCATGTATAAGTTCGTGATGAGTACGCTCTCAACGTTAGTGACCATTTACTTACTTTTATCGCTCATCCTGACAGTGGCGATTAGCTGGTGTATTAACAGACTGATATTACATCCTTTACGCAATATTGCTCGTGAGCTGAACGCCATTCCACCGCAAGAGATTATCGGCCATCAGCTGGCGCTGCCGCGTCTGCATCAGGACGATGAAATAGGTATGCTGGTGCGCAGTTATAACCTTAACCAGCAACTGTTGCAGCGCCATTATGAAGAGCAGATCGAAAACGCGATGCGCTTCCCGGTGTCGGACTTGCCAAACAAAGCCCTGCTGATGGAGATGCTGGAACAGGTGGTGACGCGTAAACAGACGACTGCGCTGATGATTATCACCTGCGAAACCCTGCGCGACACCGCCGGTGTGCTGAAAGAGGCGCAGCGGGAAATCCTGCTACTTACGCTGGTGGAAAAACTCAAGTCGGTGCTGTCGCCGCGCATGGTTCTCGCGCAGGTCAGTGGCTATGACTTCGCTGTTATCGCCAACGGTGTGCAGGAGCCGTGGCACGCTATTACGTTAGGTCAGCAAGTACTCACTATCATGCGCGAGCCTTTGCCGATTGATCGCATTCAACTGCGCCCACACTGTAACATCGGCGTGGCGATGTTCTATGGCGATATCACCGCCGAACAACTTTATGGTCGTGCTATTTCTGCGGCGTTTACTGCTCGTCATAAAGGGAAGAATCAGATTCAGTTCTATGATCCGCAGCAGATGGAAGCCGCTCAACAGCGGCTGACGGAAGAGAGCGATATCCTTAATGCGCTTGAAAATCATCAGTTTGCGATTTGGCTACAACCACAAGTTGAGATGACCAGCGGCAAATTAGTCAGCGCGGAAGTGTTATTGCGTATCCAGCAACCGGATGGGAGTTGGGACCTACCTGATGGGTTAATTGATCGTATTGAGTCTTGTGGACTGATGGTTACCGTCGGTCACTGGGTGCTGGAAGAGTCATGCCGACTGCTTGCCGCCTGGCAGGAGCGCGGCATTATGCTGCCATTATCGGTGAACATCTCAGCCCTGCAACTGATGCACCCGAATATGGTGGCGGATATGCTGGAACTGCTAACGCGCTATCGTGTTCAGCCAGGAACGCTGATTCTGGAAGTGACAGAAAGCCGACGCATTGATGACCCTCACGCGGCGGTGGCAATCCTTCGTCCGCTGCGCAACGCCGGAGTACAGGTGGCGCTGGATGATTTCGGTATGGGCTATTCAGGGTTGCGTCAGTTGCAGCATATGAAATCTCTCCCGGTGGACGTTTTGAAAATCGACAAAATGTTCATTGATGGTTTGCCGGAAGATAGCAGCATGATTGCCGCGATTATCATGTTGGCGAAAAGCCTGAATCTGCAAATCATTGCTGAAGGCGTAGAGACAGAAGCACAACGTGACTGGTTGGCAAAGGCGGGCGTTGGAATTGCCCAGGGCTTCCTTTTTGCACGTCCACTTCCCATTGAAATCTTCGAAGAGAGTTACCTGGAAGAAAAGTAGCTACCTCAAACTGATTACAAAACTTTAAAAAGTGCTGGTTTGTGCGAGCCAGCTCAAACTTTTTAACCTTTTTGTTTCAATTATGATCCAGGTACATTTCTGTGATGTTGTCTGGGTGTTATTTTAAGGCCGCAGGTACCCCATAACCTTACAAGACCTGTGGTTTTACTAAAGGACACCCTATGAAAACCTCTCTGTTTAAAAGCCTTTACTTTCAGGTCCTGACAGCGATAGCCATTGGTATTCTCCTTGGCCATTTCTACCCTGAAATAGGCGAGCAAATGAAACCGCTTGGCGACGGGTTCGTTAAGCTCATTAAGATGATCATCGCTCCCGTCATCTTTTGTACCGTCGTCACTGGCATTGCGGGCATGGAAAGCATGAAGGCGGTCGGTCGTACCGGCGCAGTCGCACTGCTTTACTTTGAGATAGTCAGTACCATCGCGCTGATTATTGGTCTTATTATCGTTAACGTTGTACAGCCAGGTGCTGGAATGAACGTCGATCCGGCGAGTCTGGATGCGAAAGCGGTAGCCGTTTACGCTGCGCAGGCGAAAGACCAGGGCATTGTCGCCTTCATTATGGATGTCATCCCGGCGAGCGTCATTGGCGCGTTTGCCAGCGGTAACATCCTGCAGGTGCTGCTGTTTGCCGTACTGTTTGGTTTTGCGCTGCATCGTCTGGGCAGCAAAGGCCAGCTGATTTTTAACGTTATCGAAAGTTTCTCGCAGGTCATCTTCGGCATCATCAATATGATCATGCGCCTGGCACCGATTGGGGCGTTCGGGGCGATGGCATTTACCATCGGTAAATACGGCGTCGGAACACTGGTGCAGCTGGGGCAGCTGATTATCTGCTTCTACATCACCTGTATCCTGTTTGTGGTGCTGGTACTGGGTTCAATCGCTAAAGCGACCGGTTTCAGTATCTTCAAATTTATCCGCTACATTCGTGAAGAACTGCTGATTGTGTTGGGAACATCGTCTTCCGAATCGGCGCTGCCACGTATGCTCGACAAGATGGAAAAACTCGGCTGCCGGAAATCGGTGGTGGGGTTGGTCATCCCGACAGGCTACTCGTTTAACCTTGATGGCACATCGATATACCTGACGATGGCGGCGGTATTTATTGCCCAGGCCACTAACAGTCAGATGGATATCGTCCACCAAATCACGCTGTTAATCGTATTGCTGCTTTCTTCTAAAGGGGCGGCAGGGGTAACGGGCAGTGGCTTTATCGTGCTGGCGGCGACGCTTTCAGCCGTAGGCCATTTGCCGGTGGCGGGTCTGGCGCTGATCCTCGGTATTGACCGCTTCATGTCGGAAGCTCGTGCGCTGACTAACCTGGTCGGTAACGGTGTAGCAACCATCGTGGTCGCTAAGTGGGTTAAAGAACTGGACCACAAAAAACTGGACGATGTGCTGAATAATCGTGCGCCGGAAGGCAAAACGCACGAATTATCCTCTTAATCTCACCACTTATGCCCGCACTCCCTTCCCCGAGTGCGGGTGTTTGCGCATAATTGCCCCCTGTGCCTGAACTTACCACCTGGGTGAGTTCAGGTTTATTTCACTTCTTCCGTGACATTTTTATATTCTTGCGGTCTAACACGAAGTGTTTTCAATGTCATTTAGACTGGCCGACAACGGGCAGTTTTTTATTACCAGGATAGTTGATCAGGGGTTCACATGCAGGGCACAAAAATTCGACTTTTAGCGGGCGGTTTGCTGATGATGGCCACTGCTGGCTATGTGCAGGCAGATGCGCTCCAGCCTGATCCAGCATGGCAACAGGGGACGCTCTCCAACGGTTTACAGTGGCAAGTGCTGACCACGCCCCAGCGTCCCAGCGATCGTGTTGAAATTCGCCTGCTGGTTAATACCGGTTCGCTCGCCGAAAGTACCCAACAGAGCGGTTATAGTCATGCCATTCCCCGCATTGCGCTGACGCAAAGCGGTGGCCTTGAAGCGGCACAGGCACGTTCACTGTGGCAACAGGGGATCGACCCTAAGCGCCCGATGCCGCCGGTGATCGTCTCTTACGACACCACGCTGTTTAATCTTAGTCTGCCAAATAACCGCAACGACTTGCTGAAAGAGGCGCTCTCTTATCTGGCAAATGCCAGTGGCAAACTGACCATCACACCAGAAACCATCAACCACGCGCTGCAAAGTCAGGACATGGTGGCAACCTGGCCTGCCGACACCAAAGAAGGCTGGTGGCGCTATCGTCTGAAAGGATCAACCTTGTTAGGTCACGATCCTGCCGATCCGCTGAAACAACCCGTTGAAGCAGAAAAGATTAAAGACTTCTACCAGAAATGGTACACCCCGGATGCAATGACGCTGCTGGTGGTGGGAAACGTTGATGCGCGCTCGGTTGTAGACCAAATCAACAAAACGTTTGGCGAACTGAAAGGCAAACGTGAAACACCGGCTCCGGTGCCGACGCTTTCTCCTCTGCGTGCGGAAGCGGTGAGTATTATGACCGATGCGGTACGCCAGGACCGGTTATCCATCATGTGGGATACGCCGTGGCAACCGATTCGTGAATCAGCCGCACTGCTGCGCTACTGGCGTGCGGACCTGGCCCGTGAGGCGCTGTTCTGGCACGTTCAGCAAGCATTAAGCGCCAGTAACAGTAAAGACATTGGTCTTGGATTTGACTGTCGTGTGCTGTATCTGCGTGCGCAGTGTGCCATCAACATCGAGTCACCAAACGACAAGCTGAACAGCAACCTTAATCTGGTGGCGCGTGAGCTGGCGAAGGTTCGTGATAAAGGTCTGCCGGAAGAAGAGTTCAACGCTCTGGTGGCGCAAAAGAAACTGGAGTTGCAGAAATTGTTTGCCGCCTATGCGCGAGCTGATACCGATATTCTGATGGGCCAGCGGATGCGTTCGTTGCAAAATCAGGTTGTCGATATCGCACCGGAGCAATATCAGAAACTGCGCCAGGATTTCCTTAACAGCCTGACGGTGGAGATGTTAAATCAGGATTTGCGTCAGCAACTGTCGAACGACATGGCGTTAATTCTGTTGCAGCCGAAAGGCGAGCCGGAATTTAACATGAAAGCGTTGCAGGCGGCCTGGGATCAAATCATGGCCCCATCGACTGCGGCTGCCGCCACATCTGTTGCCACGGATGACGTCCATCCTGAAGTGACGGATATTCCACCCGCACAGTAATAAATAACCCGGCAGCGTTTCTTCTGCGCTGCCGGGATTAACGGTAATGAATAAGTTGCCGTGATATACCCGTAGATATTTTTCCAGGCACGGCGGTAGCGTGCAGATAACCATTCATTATTAAAATAAACTTACCGTAGAGTGGGTTTAATTATTTATTAGCTGAATAAATTATACTGGTGCCTCCTGGAAGGAGTGAGTTTATGCTTGTGTTAAAATCACAATCGATTGGATTCAGGATTTCCACAACTTATTTATCTTTAACATATACAGAGTCTGATGGCGTCAACATTAAAGTAGATGCTCTGGAGTTACTATCAGCAGAGAAAGATTATGTTCAAATTGAACTGGCCTTCACTACTGTTGCTGAAGTTAAGTGTGCTACCGTCAATTTTTATGAAGCCAACTATAACAATATTGTTATTAAGAAGGTTGATAGTGCAAATCTGGACTCAGGTATATATCAAGTAATGAATTCTGTACCGCTTGAAGAAAAAGAGAAATTATATGACCCTAAAAAACGGTTGAAGTTAAAACATTATATTATAGTAGGTTATGATAGTTATGTTGAGATTTTAGCTACTGGTTTTAGCTGTATACGTTGCCAGGGAATAGATGGTGTTAAATAATGGCCTATCATATAGAAATATTGAAAATTGAAGAAACTGATAAAGTAGTAAAATATGAATTTTGACCTACATCTTCTGACTATTGTAGATCTGATTACGGCGAGTTCGTGATAGATAAGAGAACGGGTGAGATGACGTTAGCCAGAATGGTAAAAACGATTCGGCTAATAAATTTTATTTGCGAGCGAGTTTTAAGATTCTGACCTGTTGGCGAAAGGGCTATTTGCCAAAAAATGAGGCGTGGGCTTCTTAATAAGTAACTTTGCAGAATAAGTGAGTTTTCCCATTTTTGGGGGGCAGTCGTTGATTCTTACACAGTTTATATTATGGGTGCAGAAAAACACTGGGCATAATATTAAATGCAATACCAATACATTATCAACCAGCATAGTTATTGATTTTGAGAATGATATCTATATTGCCAGGTTTACAGTTTGGGATGATTTAAGTTGTATGTCAGAAGTTATGTACGTTGAAACGGGGGATTATAAATTAAATCAGCGAAATAAATTCCATATTTATGATTCGCTAAGAAAGATTTTTGATAATTTCATGGAAACCATACAATAACTTGCGCTAAGAAAATAAAAACATTATGTTTAAATTGATAGCAATCAAAGAAACTCCTTTGGGAGTAAAAGATGACGAAGATCTCTCGGTATCAGAAGCCATATACTCAACCTATACTGATTATACAAACGATATCCTTATGGTGTTTGATAAAGTCGTTTTATGTTTAGATAGAAAAGGAGATATTAGCGATATCTATAATGATATCGTCAATATATTTGAGCAGTTAGAACTGGGTACTAAACAGTTTTTTATGTGTTTTTTATCCAGTACGTTCACTACCCGTTGGGAATTTGAGCATAAAAGCTCAGAGACCATCAATATAACCGCTTATTGGTTTGACGTAAGATATCTTTATGGTATCAACTCGATTATTAAAACTTCCACAATTGAAATCCCAGTATCTGAATTCAAAATACAATGGGGAAATATTATTAAACCAATGGAAAAAGACATTCTTTCGTTAGGTTATGATGAAACGTTAGTAAATTTTTCTTTTTTTAACAACTTTAATTGATGAGTTATTAGTCTGGTTCATCTAAAAATGTAGGTGTTTTTTTTTTGCGACATCAACGGATTTAAAGGAGTATAAATGCGCAACAAAAAACGTATACTATTCTTGCTAACAGTCATTCTTTGCTTAACAGGTCTTTATTCCTGCAACAAAAACTTTCTCTTACTTTGGGATGCCAATAATATTTATGTCAGCACAAGAAATAATATCGATAAAGACAAGGTAAAAATAGAATTCGGCATCAGCGTCAACACGATCAACCGAGAAACGGATGCCGGATTATTTGCTGACAGAGATAAGTATACAGTGCTCTTCGATGGTAGCCTGAAAAACAAGATGATAAACGAATATGGAGAAAATGATTATTTAATTACCTACGATGACCGCTGCTATTTATCATTTCGTCAATTTAAAACCAATCGTCGTCATCAACATGACTATTATTTTGACTTCTTTAACAACAATGGGAATGTCTTCGTCACGGTCGAAATTAAAGGTGAGAACCCGCTTAATTTTACTCGTGGTTTGAATGATATGCGTCAACAGTTTACTTCAAATTATCAGCATAGTTCGGTTCACCCCTGCAAGGCGATTAACGGAGAACGAATATCTACCCGTTCTCCGTCAAAAACCATTATTCCGGCATCGCTTCACGCGGGATAATCGCGCCGCGATACTGAATAACGGTACTTGCAGTTAAATGTCCGCGTTTTGCGGCGTCTTCCGCGCTGCCGCCTGTCAGACGTACCGCCAGATAACCGGCACTGAAAGAGTCGCCAGCGGCGGTGGTGTCGATCACTTTCTCTTTCGGCAGTTTCACCGCCGGAACATCAACTAACGCTTCACCTGCAATGGACACCAGGCAAGAATCCGCTCCACGTTTTACCACTACTTCTTTCACGCCCGCTTTATGGGTGCGCGCAATGACGTCTTCCACCGGTTGTTGACCCCACAGCGCGTCTTCGTCGTCCAGCGTCAGGAAGGCGATATCCGTGCATTCCAGCATTTGCTGATACACCTGCTGCGTCTCTTCTTTGCTGGCCCACAGGCGCGGACGGTAGTTATTGTCGAAAATCACTTTTCCGCCATTGGCGCGGCATTCGCGCAGCAGAGCAAGCAGCTTCTCGCGGCTGGTTGGGCTTAAAATCGCCAGGCTAATCCCGCTAAGGTAGAGATAATCGAAATTCGCCAGCTCTGCACAAATCGCCGCTGATTGCTCGCTCTCCAGCCAGAATTTGGCGGCGGCTTCGTTACGCCAGTAGTAGAACGTACGTTCGCCAGTGTCATCGGTTTCAATGTAGTAAAGGCCCGGCAGGCGGTTTTCCATCCGTTGGGTCAGGGAAGTATCAACGTTCTCGCCGTGCCAGGCGTCCAACATCTGCTGACTAAAACTGTCCGTTCCCAGCGCCGTCACGTAATGAACGGTTAATGCCGCAGGATCGACCTGACGGGCGATGTAGACGGAGGTGTTCAGGGTATCGCCGCCGAAACCGCGCTTAACGTCTGCGCATTTCTCGGAAAGCTCAATCATGCATTCGCCAATCACGGCAATCTTTTTGGACATAGTCGTGAACCTGATCTGTAAAAAAATTAGCGTTAGTTTGCGCTGTGGTGGTTTGTTGGTCAACTATATTAAAACACTGTTCCATTATTTTTTTGAGCCAGAACGTATTCCTGGAAGATTTCGCCGCAGGACGGGCAAATTTAGCCGCTTCGGGCGGTAAAGTTCTGGCGTTGCGCGCCGATAACATTTGTCGAGTCCGGGCAGCATCACTTTTAAACACAGGACATCTTCGATGATAAGGCAGGTTATTCAGCGAATAAGCCATCCTGAAGCAAGTATCGAAAGCTTGCAGGAACGACGCTTTTGGTTGCAGTGTGAACGTGCTTACACCTGGCAACCGATTTACCAGACATCCGGTCGGTTGATGGCCGTAGAGCTATTAACGGTCGTTACTCATCCCGAGGATCCTTCGCAACGACTGCCACCGGATCGTTATTTTGCTGAAATCACCATCAGACATCGTATGGATGTGGTGAAAGAACAGATTGATTTGCTGGCGCAAAAAGCCGTGTTCTTTGTTGAGCATGGCCTGCTGGCATCGGTTAATATCGATGGTCCGACACTTCTCGCCCTACGTCAGCAGCCGGAAATTTTGCGTCAGATTGACCGCCTTCCCTGGCTGCGTTTTGAACTGGTAGAACATATCCGCCTGCCAAAAGATTCAACCTTTGCCTCGATGTGCGAATTTGGTCCGCTATGGCTTGATGATTTTGGCACTGGGATGGCAAATTTCTCCGCGCTCAGTGAAGTCCGTTATGACTACATTAAAATCGCTCGCGAACTGTTTGTGATGCTGCGCCAGTCGCCGGAAGGCCGCACGCTCTTTTCGCAGCTTTTACATCTAATGAATCGCTATTGTCGCGGGGTGATTGTCGAGGGCGTGGAAACGCAGGAGGAGTGGTGCGATGTGCAGAATTCCCCCGCATTCGCCGCACAAGGCTGGTTTCTTTCGCGTCCGGCACCGATAGAAACGCTGGATACGGTGGCTCTGGTGGTGTAGCCGCCTCATTTTCCGCCTGGCTGGACTATCTTTAGGACTGGCCCAGGAAGAATATGAGGAAGCGAACTATGAGCAAGGCAGGCAAAATAACCGCTTCGATTTCAGGGGCTTTCTTGTTGTTGCTCGTCGTGGCGATCATTTTGATTGCGACTTTTGACTGGAATCGACTCAAACCGACCATCAACCAGAAAGTCTCTGCGGAGTTGAATCGCCCGTTCGCTATTCGTGGTGATTTAGGCGTGGTATGGGAGCGGCAAAAACAGGAAACCGGCTGGCGCAGCTGGGTGCCGTGGCCCCATGTACACGCGGAAGACATCATTCTCGGCAACCCGCCAGACATTCCCGAAGTCACAATGGTGCATCTGCCACGGGTAGAAGCAACGCTGGCCCCGCTGGCGCTGCTGACCAAAACGGTCTGGCTACCGTGGATCAAACTGGAAAAGCCCGACGCACGCCTGATTCGCCTCTCAGAAAAGAACAACAACTGGACGTTTAATCTTGCCAGCGATGACAACAAAGACGCGAATGCAAAGCCGTCGGCGTGGTCGTTTCGGCTGGATAATATTCTGTTCGATCAAGGGCGGATCGCCATTGATGACAAACTAAGCAAAGCGGATCTGGAAATTTTTGTCGATCCATTAGGCAAGCCGTTGCCGTTCAGTGAAGTCAGCGGATCGAAAGGTAAGAACGAGAAAGAAAAGGTGGGCGATTACGTTTTTGGCCTGAAGGCGCAGGGACGTTATAACGGCGAACCGCTAACTGGCACGGGAAAAATCGGCGGTATGCTGGCGCTGCGTGGCGAAGGGACGCCGTTTCCGGTACAGGCTGATTTTCGCTCTGGTAACACCCGTGTTGCTTTTGATGGCGTAGTGAATGACCCAATGAAAATGGGCGGCGTCGATTTACGGCTTAAATTTTCCGGCGATTCGCTGGGCGATCTCTATGAACTGACGGGCGTTCTGCTGCCTGATACCCCACCGTTTGAAACCGATGGTCGGTTGGTAGCGAAAATCGACACGGAAAAATCGTCGGTCTTTGATTATCGAGGCTTTAACGGGCGTATTGGCGATAGCGATATTCACGGTTCTCTGGTCTACACCACCGGTAAGCCACGGCCAAAACTGGAAGGTGACGTCGAGTCGCGCCAACTGCGGCTGGCAGATTTAGGGCCGTTAATTGGCGTTGATTCCGGTAAAGGAGCGGAAAAGTCGAAACGGTCTGAACAGAAGAAGGGCGAAAAAAGCGTTCAGCCTGCCGGCAAAGTGCTGCCGTATGACCGCTTCGAAACCGATAAATGGGACGTCATGGATGCCGATGTTCGATTCAAAGGCCGTCGTATTGAGCATGGCAGCAGCCTGCCGATTAGCGATCTTTCTACCCATATCATCCTCAAAAACGCTGACCTACGCCTGCAACCGCTGAAATTTGGCATGGCGGGCGGCAGCATTGCGGCGAATATTCATCTGGAAGGCGATAAAAAGCCGATGCAAGGGCGGGCAGATATTCAGGCTCGTCGACTGAAACTGAAAGAACTGATGCCGGATGTGGAATTGATGCAGAAGACGCTGGGGGAAATGAACGGTGATGCGGAACTACGCGGTAGCGGTAACTCAGTGGCGGCGCTTTTGGGGAACAGTAACGGTAACCTGAAACTGTTGATGAATGACGGGCTGGTGAGCCGCAACCTGATGGAGATTGTCGGGCTGAATGTCGGTAACTACATTGTCGGTGCGATTTTCGGTGATGATGAGGTGCGGGTGAACTGCGCGGCAGCAAATCTGAATATTGCCAACGGCGTGGCGCGTCCGCAGATTTTTGCTTTTGATACTGAGAACGCGTTGATTAATGTTACCGGCACGGCAAGTTTTGCTTCGGAACAGCTGGATTTGACTATTGATCCGGAGAGTAAAGGGATTCGGATTATCACGCTGCGTTCGCCACTGTATGTGCGTGGGACGTTTAAAAATCCGCAGGCTGGGGTGAAAGCCGGGCCGTTGATTGCCCGAGGTGCCGTTGCGGCGGCACTGGCAACGCTGGTGACGCCAGCTGCGGCCTTGCTGGCGCTGATCTCACCTTCCGAAGGGGAGGCTAATCAGTGTCGGACGATTTTGTCGCAGATGAAGAAGTGATGATAATTGCCGGATGTCTGACATCCGGCAATTAAACAGATTTAGATTGTTGGCAAAGTGCGCTTTGTTCATGCCCGATAAGCGTAGCTCATCAGGCTTTTCACTCTTATTACAACGACTGATGTCGCGTCTCATGCGTCAGCAGCAGGGCGATTAACGTCAAGCCAGCCATTGCCGCCAGATATAACCCCACCGCACCTAACCCGTAGTTAGTTTGCAACCAGGCCGCGATATACGGCGCAACGGAAGCCCCGAGAATCGACGATACGTTGTAAGAGAATGATGCTCCGGTGTAACGCACTTCTGTCGGGAACAGCTCTGGTAACAGCGCGCCCATCGGCCCGAAGGTCAGCCCCATCAGGCTTAACCCCAGCAGCAGGAAAGCAAAAACCAGAATCGGATTGCCAGAACCGAGCAGTGGATTAAAGGCGAACAGCGCGAACAGGATGATAAGCGTCGTGATGATCACCATGCTTTTACGCCGCCCAAAGGCATCGGCCAGCAATCCGGCTACTGGTACCATCACGCCAAAACCAATAACTGCCATCATCAGCATCCACAGCACTTCATTACGCGGCAGGCCAAGCCCAATTGGCGCGGCGGCGGTACTGAAGGTCATTGAGTAGACCGTCATGATGTAAAACAGCGTATAGGTTGCCAGCATAATGAACGTACCCAGTACGGTTACGCGAACATGTTTGGTCAGCAGAGTACCCAGCGGGATCTTCACCTGCTTTTTCGCTTTAGCGACTTTCTCAAACACCGGTGACTCATGCAGCGACACGCGAACATACAGGCCGATAATGACCAGCACCGCCGAGAAGATAAACGGCACGCGCCAGCCCCAGCTCATAAACTGCTCATCAGTCAGCAGCCAGGAAAGCAGCAGAAAAGTGCCGTTAGCAAAGAAGAAGCCAATCGGTGCGCCCAGCTGTGGGAAGGAGCCGTACAGCGCACGTTTACGCGGTGGTGCGTTCTCGGTTGCCAGCAGCGCTGCGCCACCCCATTCACCGCCTAATCCCAGACCCTGACCAAATCGAGCCAGTGCCAGCAGCAGCGGGGCGAAAATACCAATCGTGGCGTAGCCCGGCAGCAGACCAATCACCACTGTTGAAATCCCCATCGTTAGCAACGAGGCGACCAGCGTCGCTTTACGCCCAACGCGATCGCCGAAATGACCAAATACGGCAGAACCGATTGGGCGTGCGACGAAAGCGATGGCGAAGGTGGCGAGCGACTGTAGCGTCGCTGCCGCCGGATCGCCCTGCGGGAAGAAGATATGCGGGAATACAATAACGGCCGCAGTGGCGTAAATGTAGAAGTCGAAGAACTCAATGGCCGTGCCAATGAGGGAGGCGACAAGGACTTTATTACGTGAGTTTATCGGCTTGTATTCTTGCTCGTTGTCGAGTGTTGTAGCTGTTGCTTGCATAATCTTTTCTTATTTTTTGGCGAACGAATAGCCATATTACGCACAGCAAAAGTGATATTTCAATGTGTAACAAATCGCGGAAAAGGTTAAAAACCAGGCAAAAAGCGGATAATGTTTAGACGAGTGATTTTTCTTCTATGAAATGCTTCACACAATTTCATAAATGGTGGATAAAACTGGTTTCAGGTTAAATAAAAGTTACCAACTGGATTTATATGCTGGGTTTATGAGTTGGTGTGAAATTGTTGGCTCCCGAAGAGATGGCTGAAGAGGTCCAGGGGAAGAGTTTCAGGTAGTTATGTGCGCATTATAGCCGGATGCGATGCTGGTGCATCTTATCCGGCCTACGGGGAGCCAGGTCGAATAAATTCGTAGGCCGAATAAGGCGTTTACGCCGCATCCGACCTATTTTAATGCTGCGTTTTCCCCGGCATTCGCGGGTCGTCTTTGTATTCGGCGGTGGCAATCCACGCCGCGCAAAACAACGTCAGACGGGCGAAGAAGTAGAAAAATGCCATCAGCCCCAGCACGGAACCAAATGCCGCGCCAGAGGGGGATTTCATCAACGACGGCAGGGTATACGTCATCACGATTTTAATGACTTCAAAACCAATCGCCGCGATGAATGTCCCACGAATCAGCGCCTTTTTACGCGGGCGATGACGCGGAAGACGCCAGAAGATCCAGAAGAAAAGCAGATAGTTGGCGAAGATAGAAATCGCCATGCCAATCAACCGCCACGTCGGTTTCAGCCACTCAATACTGTTAAGGTGCAGGGCGCTAATAATCATTTGCTGCGCCGAACCGGCAACCGAGGTTATTGAAAGCGTGACAATCAGCGCAATCAATAAACCAATCAGCGAAATAAAATCACGCAGATACTTAACCCAAAACTTCTCCTGATCTTGCGGTGAACGTTCCCAAACATCACGCGATTGAGCGCGAATTGCTTCACGCAAATTTCCCATCCAGTTAATCCCGGAATAAAGCGCAACCGCCAGGCCGACAAGCCCTACGGTCGTACGCTGCTGAACGGCGGTGTTGATGGTATTTTTCAATGTGGCCGCCAGCGTCGGATCGCTGATGTTTTGCAGAATTTTGTCGAAGATATCCTGCAGCAGCATCGGATGGGACGCCAGCACAAAGCCCCCTGCGGCAAACGACACCATCAAAATCGGGATCATCGATAAAAACGAGAAATAAGTGATTGCCGCGCCAAACTGGTTACCCAGCCGATCATTGAAGCGTTCTGTCGCGCGTATCAGGTGCGCGATGATGGGTTGACGTTGGACTTTCCCGGCAGTGGTGGTGACGGTTTCCAACGCCTGACTGACTTTGCTGCCTTTATCGCTATTATCCAGATGTTTAATCGGCTCGTGCTGCAGATCCTGGGTGGGACGTTTGATCTCGTTTTCCTGCGTCATCCGCTCTTTAGTCCTTCTTTCGTTGTCTGTCTTAAAAAGTATAGTCGGTCAGTCCAGGTGCTCTTTGATTACGCCAGCCAGCCACTGCATAAACAAATTTACACGGCGGGAAAGCTCCCGACGCTGGGGATAAACCAGAGATATGGATAGCGGCTCGGCGCGGTAGTTGGGCAACACTTCAATAAGCCGCCCGGCGCGTAGGGCTTCGCGCACGGCGACGCGGGGGATTTGAATGATACCCAGACCCGCCAGGCCGGCGGCGAAATAGGTTTCGCTACTGTTTACCGTCAACATGCCGCCGGACTTAAACCACTGGACGCCATTACTGGTGGCAACCTCAAAACCTAATGGATGCGCGCCCAAATGCGGCGTGTAATGCACCACCGCGTGCGAAGTCAGATCGTCCACACTTTGCGGATAACCAAAACGCGTCAGATAGTGCGGGCTGGCACAGTTGACCATCGTCAGTTTGCCGAGGGGGCGGGTAATAATACCCTCGTCGGGCAACGAGCCCGTGCGCATCACGCAATCATAGCCATCACGAAGAATATCAATCGCCCGGTCACTGCTACTTAATTCCAGTTCAATCCCTGGGTACTGATGAAGAAATTCTGGCAGGCGCGGCAGCAACAGGTTTTTCGCAATTCCGAGCGGGATATCGACGCGTAATTTGCCGCTGATGCTGGTGGTATCCTGCTGAAACAGGCCGTCCAGTTCGTTGAGATTACTCAACACATCTTTCGCTCGTTGGTAATAGGTCATGCCGTCGGGGGTAAGTTTGACCCGCCGCGTAGTGCGATGCAGCAACTGGGTGCCAAGCTGATGTTCCAGTGCCTGTATCTGGCGCGAAACACTTCCCTTTGGCAAAGCAAAGAAATCCGCTGCACGGGAAAAACTTTCCAGCTCTGCGACCTTAATGAACAACTGCATTGCGTGAATTTTATCCATTTCTTTGACCGATTGTTGTTCACAGCGAAACAGTAACGCGCATAGCGCATTATTTATTGTTTTTTCTAGCATCTAATGCAAGGTTTCACAATGTAGTAATGATTAATCCCGGTATTTTTTAGAAGGAAATGGCTGATAAGCTTCACCGGAAAGGAAAAATAACGCTTGAAAGACTGTCTTTTCAGCAATTTCCTGCAAAATAGTAAATGCAGTATTGGCTTTTCGTGCGCAATTTAATCGTTTTGCGGTCAGGTATTTAGCCAGCTCTCGCGAAAATCACAGTTTATTTGAATGCCTGTCAGACGAAGATATAAGGATTTCCTCAAAAATGTTTTAAATAATGCCCTCGACATGTAATTTCAGGCTGTCAGCTGTAACTATTTATATCGGTAACTATTTTCCACATTGCATATCTGTAGAATGGCTACCGCCAAATGGCGAATTCTTATTTTGCCTCTCGGGTAATACCCTTCCCCTACTTAAGAGTTTTAACGTATCCAGGTGGAGATTCAGTAATGCATATAATCATGTTTGACAGGCAGTCAATATTTATTCACGGAATGAAAATCAGCTTACAGCAGCGTATTCCAGGAGTGAGTATTCAGGGCGTCGATCAGGCAGATGAACTGTGGCAAAAACTGGAAAGCTCCCCTGAAGCCTTAGTCATGCTTGATGGCGATCAGGATGGTGAGTTTTGTTACTGGTTACTGCAAAAAACCGTAGTGCAATTTCCTGATGTTAAAGTGTTGATAACGGCGACGGATTGCAGCAAACGATGGTTACAGGAAGTTATCCATTTTAACGTGATGGCAATTGTACCGCGTGATTCAGCCGTCGAGACGTTTGCATTGGCGGTAAATAGCGCGGCAATGGGAATGATGTTTCTGCCCGGAGACTGGCGAACTACACCGGAAAAAGACACAAAAGATCTCAAATCGCTAAGTGCCCGCCAGCGGGAAATTTTAACTATGCTGGCAGCAGGTGAATCAAATAAAGAGATCGGCAGGGCGCTAAATATCAGTACCGGAACGGTTAAAGCGCATCTGGAGTCGCTTTACCGCCGCCTGGAAGTGAAAAACCGCACTCAGGCGGCGATGATGTTAAATATCGCCTCCTGAAGAGGGTAATTTTATAGCCAGCAGGTTGTTCGTGGCTGGCTGTAAAACTATTACGGTTCGCCGTACAAACCTATCAGGCGACGTACCACACCGTTGGTCCAGCCAAATCCATCCTGCAAAGGATATTCGCCCCCGCCGCCCTCACGGGGAATGCCATCGGCAATATGGTATTTCTCGATCAGTTTGTGGTGTTCCAGGTAAAACTGGTTCACTGTCTTCAGCCAGCTACGCGCGATTTCATCACCCAGATAGTCATCGCCGTACATTTTAAATCCCTGAATCGCCATCCACTGCAATGGCGCCCAGCCGTTGGGTTTATCCCACTGTTCTCCGGTTTCATACTCGCTCGCCAGAATCCCTCCCGGCGTCAGTAAACGGCTACGTACGGCGTTTGCCAGGCGGTCTGCCTGTTCGTGATTCGCCATGCCCACGTATAACGGCACAATAGCGGCAGCGGAAAAGAGGGCTAACTGCTCGCGCCGCCAGTCGTAATCGCGGTAGATGCCGTTTTCATCATCCCAGAGATAACGGTTAACTGCATCGCGGCGGGCGCTGGCTTTCTGGCGGAACAGCGTTTCTGTCTCTTTCTCACCTTTCAGCGCCGAGATGTTGGCAATGGCGCTCTCCAGTTTAAACAGGAAAGCATTAAGGTCGATGGGGATGAATTGGGTAGTGCGAATGCTTGCCAGACGGCCCGCGTCACGTAGCCAGCGTGATGAGTAATCCCAGCCAGAGGCGGCACCTGCGCGTAAATCGCGATACACCTCGTTAGGCGGGCGACCGGAGTGTTTCGCGGTTTCCACATCTTCCAGCCAGGATTCATCGCGCGGCGTGTCGCGGTCATCCCAATAACGGTTGAGCAGGGCGCCGTCCGGCATCCGCACCACATGGCGATAGGCCTGATTCGGAATCAGTGATTCTGCGCCGTCCATCCAGAAGGCATATTCCATTTTTAGATGATCAAGGTAACGGCGCGCACCGCGCACACCATCTTCTTCAAATAGCTCCACCATCAACGCAAAAACCGGTGGCTGCGAGCGGCTCAAATAATAGGTGCGGTTGCCGTTGGGGATGTGGCCATAGTTTTCTATCATCCAGGCGAAGTTGTCGGCCATGCATTTCAGTAAATCCTCACGCCCGCTCTCTGCCAGCCCCAGCATGGTGAAATAGGAATCCCAATAGTAGGTTTCGCTAAAACGGCCCCCCGGGACAATGTACGATTGCGGTAGCGCCAGCAGGGAGGACCAGGGAATATGATCCTGGGGTTCGCGGGTTAGCACCGGCCATAGTTGGTCGATATGCTCTTTCAGGGAATTTTGCGGGTCCGATACATACTCGCTGGAGTAGACTTCCGGCTGCCAGAAGTGCTTTTCAACAAACTGGCGTAAGTCGAAATCGCGATGACGGCGCACTTTACGATAGCGGATTAAGATATCCAGCGGGTCCATTTTGGGGGCGCAGTCAGGGAAGGTTTTGCTGTCAGGGAAAATTTTCGCCGACTGGACATGCTCGAACAGTTCGAGATAACGATCGGCAGGGGTCAGCGCATCAGAGGCGGGTAGCCCCTCAATCATCTCGGGTTCTGGCTCTGCCTCCATCATCTCATCCAGTTTTAATTCATACGGATCCAGCTCATAGCAGAGATCGACTTCGATCATCCGTTCATCTGGATTAAGGTTTTGAATTTTCTGATTGAGCATAAGGATCCGACCTCCGAAATTCGTCTCTAATTATCGGGCTTTCCTTTAAGAGTAGTCATTCGCTACGGTCGATGGGGGATGAAGTGTGCGGAAGATCACGTTTATTAACCTGCCAAAAAATATAACGCACTAATATCAATGGAATTTATAAAAATACGGATTTCGTGTTGTTTTTCATTTTCAGAACATTCAATCCTGCTCTCGCCGCAATCATGATATGCCATTCCTGATCTGGGTAATAGGCACTGGCTATCTTATTGATAGTTTATATTCATGTAATTGATTGATTCCTATCAAAAAGCATATCTCCCTGTTTTTTATGATGGCTTTGTCTCGCAGAGACGTTTGCAGCATTCTGGAAAATTTTCTGGGTCACAATAACTCACCACCGTGAGGGAAGAATAATGAAAATGGTCTCACGTATTACCGCGATCGGCCTGGCTGGCGTCGCGATTTGCTATTTAGGGTTATCTGGTTATGTGTGGTACCACGATAATAAACGCAGTAAACAGACCGATGTTCAGGCATCTGCTGTCAGTGAAAATAATAAGGTTTTAGGCTTTCTCCGCGAAAAAGGATGCGATTATTGCCATACGCCTTCGGCAGAATTACCTGCCTATTATTATATTCCCGGCGCGAAACAGTTGATGGATTACGACATAAAGCTTGGATATAAATCTTTTAACCTCGAGGCCGTGCGTGCGGCTCTGCTGGCTAATAAACCCGTTTCGCAAAGCGATCTGAATAAGATTGAATGGGTGATGCAGTATGAAACTATGCCGCCAACGCGTTATACCGCGCTACACTGGGCGGGTAAGGTGAGTGATGAAGAGCGGGCGGAAATACTGGCCTGGATTGCAAAACAGCGCGCGGAATATTACGCCAGCAATGATACTGCTCCGGAGCATCGCAATGAACCAGTGCAGCCCATCCCGCAAAAACTGCCTACCGATGCGCAAAAAGTGGCGTTGGGTTTTGCGCTGTATCACGATCCCCGTTTATCGGCGGATAGCACCATTTCATGCGCTCATTGCCATGCGTTGAATGCGGGGGGCGTCGATGGCAGAAAAACATCGATTGGTGTTGGTGGCGCAGTTGGGCCGATTAACGCGCCGACGGTATTTAACTCAGTATTTAACGTTGAGCAGTTCTGGGATGGTCGTGCGGCAACATTGCAGGATCAGGCTGGTGGACCGCCGTTGAACCCGATTGAAATGGCGTCGAAATCCTGGGACGAAATTATTGCTAAGCTGGAAAAAGATCCGCAGCTTAAAGCGCAGTTCCTCGAAGTCTATCCGCAAGGTTTCAGTGGCGAAAATATTACTGATGCCATTGCTGAATTTGAGAAAACATTAATTACGCCGGATTCCCCATTTGATAAATGGTTGCGTGGAGATGAGAATGCTCTGACGGCGCAACAGAAAAAAGGCTATCAATTATTTAAAGATAATAAATGTGCAACTTGTCATGGTGGTATTATTCTCGGCGGACGTTCCTTCGAACCGTTGGGGCTGAAAAAAGACTTTAACTTTGGTGAAATTACGGCGGCGGATATTGGTCGTATGAATGTGACTAAAGAAGAGCGCGATAAATTGCGTCAGAAAGTACCCGGTTTACGTAACGTTGCACTAACGGCACCGTACTTCCATCGCGGTGATGTGCCGACGCTGGACGGGGCGGTGAAACTGATGTTGCGCTATCAGGTAGGCAAAGAGCTGCCGCAGGAGGATGTGGATGATATCGTAGCTTTCCTGCACAGTCTGAACGGGGTTTACACGCCGTATATGCAGGATAAACAATAATTAATTTAATCGCCCGAACAGGAATGTTTGGGCGATTTTTATTACGATAATAAAGTCTGTTTTTAATATTATTATGTTAAATGTTTATATTATAAAAAGTCGTTTTTCTGCTTAGGATTTTGTTATTTAAATTATACCCGTAACCCCTTGCGCCCATTCCAGATAAATCCTACTTTTTTATTGCCTTCAAATAAATTTAAGGAGTTCGAAATGGACCAGAAGCTGTTAACGGATTTCCGCTCAGAACTACTCGACTCGCGTTTTGGCGCGAAGGCAATTTCTACTATCGCGGAATCTAAACATTTTCCGCTGCATGAAATGCGTGATGATGTCGCATTTCAAATTATCAATGATGAATTATTTCTCGACGGTAACGCTCGTCAGAACCTGGCAACTTTTTGCCAGACCTGGGACGACGAAAATGTCCATAAATTGATGGATCTGTCGATCAACAAAAACTGGATCGACAAAGAAGAATATCCGCAATCTGCAGCCATCGACCTGCGCTGTGTAAATATGGTTGCTGACCTGTGGCACGCGCCTGCACCGAAAAACGGCCAGGCCGTTGGCACCAACACCATTGGTTCTTCCGAGGCTTGTATGCTCGGCGGGATGGCGATGAAATGGCGTTGGCGCAAGCGTATGGAAGCCGCAGGTAAGCCGACCGATAAACCAAACCTGGTCTGCGGCCCGGTGCAAATCTGCTGGCATAAATTTGCCCGCTACTGGGATGTCGAGCTGCGTGAGATCCCTATGCGTCCCGGTCAGCTATTCATGGATCCGAAACGCATGATTGAGGCCTGCGACGAAAACACCATTGGCGTGGTACCGACTTTCGGCGTGACCTATACCGGTAACTATGAGTTCCCGCAACCGCTGCACGATGCACTGGATAAATTCCAGGCCGACACCGGTATCGACATCGACATGCACATCGACGCCGCCAGCGGTGGTTTCCTTGCGCCGTTCGTGGCGCCGGATATTGTCTGGGACTTCCGCTTGCCGCGCGTGAAATCGATCAGTGCTTCAGGCCATAAATTCGGTCTGGCTCCGCTGGGCTGCGGCTGGGTTATCTGGCGTGACGAAGAAGCGCTGCCGAAAGAACTGGTATTCAACGTTGACTATCTCGGCGGTCAGATTGGTACTTTCGCCATCAACTTCTCCCGTCCGGCAGGTCAGGTGATTGCCCAGTACTATGAATTCCTGCGCCTCGGTCGTGAAGGTTATACCAAAGTACAGAACGCCTCTTACCAGGTTGCTGCTTACCTGGCGGATGAAATCGCCAAACTGGGGCCGTATGAGTTCATCTGTACGGGTCGCCCGGATGAAGGTATCCCGGCGGTGTGCTTCAAACTGAAAGACGGGGAAAATCCAGGATATACCCTGTATGACCTCTCTGAACGTCTGCGTCTGCGCGGCTGGCAGGTTCCGGCATTTACCCTCGGCGGTGAAGCCACCGACATCGTGGTTATGCGCATTATGTGCCGCCGTGGCTTCGAAATGGACTTCGCTGAACTGTTACTGGAAGACTACAAAGCCTCCCTGAAATACCTCAGCGATCACCCGAAACTGCAGGGCATTGCCCAGCAGAACAGCTTTAAACATACCTGATAACCGAATGTCACCTGCATGCCAGGAGCATGCGGGTGTAATTCATTCACGGTAAAGAAATATATCCTATAAATAAGAGCAGTGGCGTAATGATCAGAATGCTAATTCTGATCATTTTTTTTGTTTTTTGGGAAAATCATATAATTGAATAATTTGCAATGTAAATTAAACCTTGTGCAAATTACAATAGAATGCATCAGTTATTATTCATATTCGTTATTATTGCTTATTTTTTTCTCTAACAGATTGAAAAATAAGTGACCCGGAACAATGCTTCTAACCACTTAGGATGCTACTCTTTTTTTTTCGTTTAAGCTTTATTTAAGTCGCGATTTGACTTAGGGTGTTTGCGTGCTACATTAAATACAATAATATGTTTCTGTTATAGTGTATTAATGATGCAATCACTACATGGAACTTGTTTAATTGCGTACGCAAAGCATAAATATATTCTCACCATGCAGAATGGTGAATATCGCTATTTTAACGGTGGTGATTTGGTTTTTGCGGATGCAAACCAGATTTTAGTTGATAAATGTGCAGAGAACGTCGTCTTTGTCACTAAGGAAACACTTTCATTATTTCTCCCGATGCTCAAGGAGAAGGCATTAACTCTTCATGCCTGTAAAAAAGTTCCTTCGTTAATTGTGCATCACTGTACCCGAGATATCCCTATTTTTCAGGAAGTTGTGCAGCTTTCACAGAGTAAAAATCTCCGCTATGGTGAGGTTTTACGTAACAGGGCATTAATATTCGCGATATTGTCGGTTTTTCTTGAAGATGAACAGTTTATAGCGCTACTCATGAATATCCTACAGCCCAATATGCGAACGCGGGTTTGTACGGTTATTAACCGTAATATCGCTCATGAATGGTCATTGGCGAAAATAGCCAGCGAGTTATTGATGAGTCCTAGTTTGTTAAAGAAAAAATTACGTGAAGAAGAGACGTCTTATTCGCAACTGCTTACCGAATGTAGAATGCGACGAGCGTTACAACTCATTGTAATTCATGGCTTTTCTATAAAGCGAGTGGCCGTGTCGTGTGGCTATAACAGTGTGTCGTATTTTATTTATGTTTTTCGCAATTATTATGGTATGACACCGACAGAGTATCATGAACGAATAGCTGAAAGAGGGTGTGATAACCATCTGATAATGGATATTTGTGTAGCAGAAAAGTGTTGTCACCATGAAAGGATAGTAAGGTTATAATTGCTTTTTGAAGATAAAAAAAACCCGGCATAGGGGACCGGGAAGAGGATAGTCTGCCGTCTCCAGACTAATAAGCCGTTATAACACTCCATGTTGGCACGGGAAACTTTGTGCTCTCAGTGGGTTAAATATAACTTTTGCTGGAGATAAGATCAGCCAATTTTTTATAAACATAAGCTATACACAAATTTAAGATATATCACGCATGCATTTACTTTTTATGGCTTAACTGATATATGCGCTTATGTATGTGATTACTTTTTGGTCCTACCAATTTTGGCAGTTTTGGATTTTTACAGGAGTCATACATCATTTCATTTGTATACTGAAATTGTAATGGTTGTAGTAATGGAATATAAGGGCTTGTCATGACACACGTTTGCTCAGTGATCCTCACCCGCCGTTCATTTGATATTTATCATGAGCAGCAAAAACTCTATTTGCAAAAAGAGAGTATTCTTTTGATGGACAAAAATATGGTGGAGAATTTTCCTTTTGATGAATCCTATGCCCGCAGACTAGATATCGATGAAAGGATCATTAGCCATTATTTGTACAATATCCGTCTTTCGGGTCGGTGTTTAGGGCTGCATGGTAAAAAACGGTTGTTGGTTAACCCAACACCACCAATGCCGCTGGTCACTGCGATATTTGATAGTTTTGCTCAAGAAGATATTGCGTCCAGGACATTAAGTAATATGCTTTACTTTTCCTGCCTTTCGATGTTTTCACGAAATAAAGAACTTATTCCTTTCCTTTTTAATAGCATTAGTACCGTTTCAGGTAAAGTTGAACGCATTATTGGCTGTGATATAGCCAAACGTTGGTATCTGCGTGATATCGCCGAAAAAATGTATACCAGTGAAAGCCTAATCAAGAAAAAATTGCAGGATGAAAATACCTGCTTCAGTAAAATATTGTTGGCCTCGCGAATGTCGATGGCCAGACGATTACTCGAGTTACGACAAATCCCGCTGCCGATGGTCGCAGAAAAATGTGGCTATAGCAGTACGTCGTACTTTATTAATACTTTCCGCCAGTACTATGGCGTAACACCGCACCAGTTTGCGCAACAGTCAACAGGGACCTTTAACTGACGGGATTTCTCATTCGAAAGTCGGTCAGGATCTCCCTCACACTTCATGTGAAAATCTTTCCTTATTAACTCTGCCGGGTCACCGGCAAGTTTGCTTTCGCAGTTTGCAAAACAGTAAACGTATTTTCAGGAGGAAAAGACGCGGCATGTTCAGGATTATTAAGTTTGCAATTCATACAATTACGGGAATTCTGGTCAGTGTCGTGTTGTTTAAATTGATAACCAACGGTTGGAGCGGGTTCTACTTTCAATGCTGTTTACTGAGTCTGATGTTCCTGGCGGTAAGCTGGCTGTTGAGTGGCGAGTGGTTAGCGGGAAAGAGTAAGGCTGAACCCTCACGCTCAACCTTACTCTCGTTTACGCGTTACGCTTTTTTAAAGCGGGCAAAGAGATGTTCCACCACAACGAAAAAGACCGGAACGAAGTAAATCGCCAGCACCGTTGCTGCAAACATCCCCCCCATAACGCCTGTACCTACTGCGTTTTGCGCACCGGAGCCTGCGCCATGACTGATAACCAGCGGCAGCACGCCGAGAATAAAGGCCAGAGAGGTCATCAGGATTGGGCGTAAGCGCATCCGTGCCGCTTCGATAATCGCTTCCATCGGTGTCTTCCCTTCTTTTTGCATCATCTCAACCGCAAACTCGACAATCAGGATGGCGTTCTTGGCGGAAAGCCCAATGGTGGTTAGCAGACCAACCTGGAAGTAGACGTCATTGCTTAAGCCGCGCAGATCTGTAGCCAGTAACGCGCCAATTACCCCAAGCGGTACGACCAGCATTACCGAGAATGGAATCGACCAGCTTTCATAAAGTGCGGCGAGGGCAAGGAACACCACGACCAGCGAGATGGCATATAGTGCCGGTGCCTGGTTGGAAGATAACGCTTCCTGATATGACAGTCCGGTCCATGAATAGCCAACGCCTGTCGGAAGTTTTGCGACCAGATCCGCCATAAATTTCATTGCGTCACCCGTACTTTTTCCTGCCGCCGCTTCACCTAAAATCTCCATTGCTGGAATACCGTTGTAGCGTTCCAGACGTGGTGAGCCGTAGGTCCATTCTGTTGAAGAATAGGCAGAAAGCGGCGCCATCGTGCCAGAGGCGTTGCGTACATACCATTGGTTGATGTTGTCCGGCAGCATACGGAACGGTGTTCCCGCCTGGACATACACTTTTTTCACTCGTCCCTGGTTAAGGAAGTCGTTGACGTAGCTACTGCCGAAGGCGGTAGAGAGGGTCTGGTTGATATCAGACAATTCCACGCCCATTGCTTCGGCTTTCGCGGCGTTGACGTTCACTTTGAACATCGGCGTATCTTCCAGGCCGTTCGGGCGAACCGCTGTTACCTGATCAGGTGATTGTGCTGCCAGCGACAACAACTCGTTTCTCGCCTGGGTCAGCTTTTCATGCCCCAGATTACCGTTGTCCAGCAGTTCCATATCAAAACCTGACGCTGTCCCCAGTTCTGCTACCGCCGGTAAGTTGAACGGGAAAATAACTGCTTTATTGATGCGGCTAAGAGCCACCATCGCCCGCTGAATAATCGCGGTCACCGAATTTTCTTCGCCGACGCGTTCAGACCACGGCTTCAGGCTGATAAACGCCAGACCGTTGTTTTGCCCCTGGCCGCTGAAACCAAAGCCGCCAACGGTAAACACCGACTGAACATTATTTTTCTCTTTTGTCAGATAGTAATCGGTCACCTGCTGCAGCACTTTAGTGGTGTTAACCATCGTGGAACCTGATGGTAGCTGTGCAGTGGTCATAAATACCCCCTGATCCTCTTCCGGCAAGAAGGAGGTCGGTGTACGCAGAAACAGCACTGCCATCCCGGCACAAATCAGCAGGTAAACCACCATATAGCGACCCGTGCAGCGCAGCAGTGAGCGGGTACTGTCGGTATAGTGTTGAGTTGATTTTTCAAACAGATGGTTAAATCGCACAAATAACGCATTCTGTTTGTGACCTCCTTCTGGAACGGCTTTCAAAATGGTGGCGCAAAGGGCAGGCGTTAGACTCATCGCCACAAACACCGAAAGCAACATGGAGGAGATCAGCGTAATGGAGAACTGACGGTAAATTTCCCCGGTCGCGCCGCTCATAAAGGCCATTGGCATAAACACCGCGGAAAGCACAACGGCAATCCCGACCAGCGCACGTTGGATTTGCCCCATTGATTTATGCGTCGCTTCCTTCGGCGGCAGCTTATCTTCTGCTATCACGCGCTCGACGTTTTCTACCACCACGATAGCATCATCAACCAGCAACCCTATCGCCAGCACCATCCCGAACATGGTGAGGGTGTTGATGGTAAAACCGACCGCCGACAAAATCGCAAATGTGCCGAGAATAACGACCGGAACGGCAATAGTCGGGATGATCGTAGCGCGAATGTTTTGTAAAAACAGATACATGACCAGGAAGACGAGGATGATGGCCTCAACCAGCGTTTTGAAAACTTCCTGGATTGAAATTTTAATAAATGGTGTCGTGTCGTAAGGATAAACCGTCTTCAGGCTGGCGGGGAAATAGGCCGATAAACGGTTGAGCTCTGCTTTTACCGCCCGCGAGGTATCGAGCGCGTTTGCTCCGGTAGCCAGTTTGATAGCGATCCCGGCGGCAGGTTTGCCGTTATAGCGCGCTACGGTGGAATAATCTTCCGCTCCCAGCTCGACGCGGGCAACGTCGCGCAGCAGCACTTGTGAACCATCTTGCTGAACTTTCAGCAGGATTTTGCCAAATTCTTCTGGTGTTTGTAGACGTGTCTGCACAATGATCGAGGCGTTCAGTTGTTGGTCTGCCGCCTGTGGCATTCCGCCCAGTTGACCGCCGGAAATCTGGTTGTTCTGTACCTTGATTTGGGAAATAACATCGGCAGGAACAAGGTTGTATTTATTGAGTTTTTGCGGGTCAAGCCAGATACGCATGGCGTACTCTGAACCAAAGAGCTGCACGCTACCGACACCTGCGGTACGACTTAATGGATCTTTAATATTAGAAGCCACATAGTCTGCAATGTCGTACTGATTGAGGCTGCCGTTTTCAGAGATAAACGCTGCCACCATCAGGATATTGCTGCTCGACTTATTGACGCTAATCCCTTGTTGCTGTACTGCTTCGGGGAGTGATGGCATGGCAAGTTGCAGTTTATTCTGCACCTGAACCTGCGCAATATCGGGCGACGTTCCTGTCTCAAAGGTCAGTGTGATGGACGCATTACCCGCAGCATCACTGGTTGATGACATATACATCAGGCCATCAAGTCCATTCATATTTTGCTCAATCACCTGAGTGACTGAATCTTCTACCGTTTGCGCATCAGCACCCGGATAGGTGGCGCTAACGGTGATGGTCGGTGGTGCAATCTGCGGATATTGCGCCACCGGTAAGTTCATGATCGCCAGCCCGCCTGCGAGCATCAAAATAATGGCAAGTACCCAGGCAAAAACCGGGCGATCAATAAAATAGTTAGCCATGAAAGTCCCCTTAAGCCTGCAACGTTATTGTTTCGATTCGGTGCTGGCGTTTTCCTGGCTGGAGGAAATTGCGCGTGCTTTGATACCTGGGCGAATGCGTTGCAAACCGGAAACGATCACCCGATCGCCAGCTTGCAAGCCAGAGGTAACAACCCATTGGTTGCCGATGGCTTTGGTAGCGTCAATTTCACGTAACTGCACGACATCATCTTTATCAAGAATGAGCGCCGTTGCTTTGCCCTGAGCGTTGTGAGTAACGCCTTCCTGAGGCACCAGTAACACATTCTGGCGACTACCTTCATCCACTAATGCTGTGACGTACATGCCTGGCAGTAAGTCACCGTTTGGATTGGGGAAAATCGCGCGCAACGTGACGGAGCCCGTGGTTTCATCCACCGTCGGGTCAGAGAATTTTAGCGTACCGGTCTGGCTGTAACGTTTACCATTTTCCAGATTGAGCTGTACTGGTGTACTGCCCTGAACCTGTTTGATTTGCCCACTGGCGACCTCTTCTTTCATGCGCAAAAAATCCTGCACTGACTGCGTGAGATCGACATAAATCGGGTCCAGACGCTGTACGGTAACCAGTGAATCCGCCTGGTTAGCGGTAACGAGTGCGCCGACGGTCACTGATGATTTCCCGCTGACGCCCGTGATGGGTGAGGTGACATTCGCGTATTGCAGATTGATGGTCGCCTGCTCAACAGCCGCTTTAGCAACGGTGACATTGGCTTCCGCCTCATTCAGCTGGGTGCGCGCGGTGTCGTAATCCTGACGGCTGACGTAGTTGGTTTTCAGCAACGATGCCTGGCGATTAAAGGTAATGCGGGCATTGCTGGCGGTAGAGAGGGCTTTCGCCAGCGAACCTTTGGCTGAGTTCAGCTCTGCCTGCAAGGGCGCAGGGTCAATCTGATACAACGAATCGCCCTGGTTAACTTTATCGCCTTCGATAAAATTGCGCTTAATGATGATGCCACCCACCTGCGGGCGAATCTCAGCAACTTCATAAGGAACAGTTCTGCCGGGCAATTCGCTCATGACATTGATTGAGCCGGGGGAGAGCGTCACCACGCCCACTTCTGGCGTCATGGCGCCAGCATTTTGCGCTGATTTGTCGTCGCATGCGGTGAGTATTACGCCGCAGAATAACAACGGTATTAACAGTTTTCTTTTTCTGTTCATTTTATTCCCTGAAAATTCGTGAAAAATTACGGATTTTTTGAATGTGTGCGGGGAGAGGCATGAGGGATTTACAGACCTGCGGCATAGTGCAAGCCATGGGGATGTATGCCTGTGATGGCGCATGCAGGCCGAGTGACCAATGTGGTGATTTAGATGGCAAAAAAAATGTTGCCGTTCTGCTGACAGTCTCTGCCTGCGTCCGGGCAACGAATGTTTCTACTGGTGGATACATAAACCAGGGGAATAAGTTCGTTTTTGCTTCTCCTTTGGTTATCACCGGGAGTAATGGAGTCAGCATTTGCATCCCTCGTCATGCCAGCCGTCAATTTCAGGCACTTATCGCTGGGCCACATCAACGCCTTCTTAAAAATAAGAAGAGATCCCCAGAGTCACGATGTCGCTCATACGTCTAAGTTTCAGCTTGTACATAATATTGAATTTCTGGATCTTTAATGTCTGCTGCGAAATTTTCAGTGTTGACGTGATATTACTTTCATTTTTGTTCTTCAGGATTAATTGCATAATTTTGAATTGATTATGCGAGAAACATAATTGAGAATTCTTATGAGGCAAGTGTTTTCCATAAGTAATATCAATCAGATTTTTAATGCTTTCTTTACGGCTGATAAAAAAGATAGGCGACTGACTTTTAAGTTTACTGATGTGGTAAGGTGCCAGAACAATGATTCTTTCAGCATCTAACTTCTCAAGAAACTTAATCGCTTCTTCATCAAGGATATGATTATGATAGGTATCAATGATCACCTTGAATGGTTTGTTACCTATGCTTTTTATCTCTGACAGGGAATTGATTTTTATCATTTCGTGATTATCTTTCAACTGCAAAAAGCCCTGTAAAAGAAAAGAATCCTTCGTCATGAGAAAAATCATAACTTGCTCCTTAGCCGTTATTGTTTCGAACATGTCATCCTTTTCATTATTTACATCCATGTCCGAATTCGTTGTTCAATATAGTAAACGCCTATAAGAACGTTGCCCTTCGTGAACTAATACGTCTATTAACACTAATCAAAACTTGAGATTTATCCATCACGCACTCCATATATTGATCCTAGGTAACATTCCTGGGTGTTATAAATTTGTTAGTGCTAACAAGAAATTAACAACTCCCATATTTTCACCAAGAATAAGTTATCAATTTAAAGTTTGTGATTTCTTAATGATAAAACTAAAATAAAAAAGTAATCCGATTTAAATATCGAGTCTCCTTGTTTCTACTTAAGCTGGCAATTGGATTGCCAGCTTTCTTTTTAATTTTGGGGGAAAATTAACATAAACTGCATTAATTACCTTCTTATTGAGACAATGCTTGCCAAATCTTGATTTCATTTTCCCACAGCACTTTTAAACATTAAACCTGACTACAGAAAATATCAGCCATGATAATGTTTGAAATGGCTAATTTGCTGTGAAATTTATAAAACCATAAAGGTTTCAGCGAGTTGTTTAATGAGTCGCACGGTAATTATTTCAACGATGGTTTATGTTTTGCCCTGGTGGCGATATGAAGCGGGAGTGTTATATGCCTCATAGTCACCATAAGTGATTATGAGGCGGTGTGGGAAATACTGTGTCGACGGTCTGATATTGATTATTTTTTAACGAATAAACTAGCGAAGCTAAACAAGCTGGCAGCGCTGAATATTAGTTCTATCCCCACCAGTGTAGAAACTAGTGTTACAGAAACCATTGGCGTTGCACCCAGGAATATCCATGCGATGATGATATCCAGGATACCAATGACTAGTTGTAGCCAGCTGCCTTTCATTGAACGCTGGCGATACCAGCTCATCAAGCGAATAACCCCAGCGACACAAAACAAGCCAGCAATAAACGCCGCAATAGCAAAAATTCCCAGTTCTGGTGCGCGGATGAAGAAATAGCCGATCAACAAATAGGCGACAGCGACAAGGAAGCCGGATAATACAGGCCAGAAATTATGACTCCGGTTGCTGAATAAACCGACAATAAGCGCAATGCCTGAGCAGATTAATAATGCGCCAACGACCGTGCTAAGGATATCGCCAGAGACAAACGGGAAGCTTATACACAGCAAACCGACAATAAACAGTAGCACAGCAATAAACTGGATTGCTCTCCGATGCTTCTTAAGCATATCCATGTCAAATTTCAAAATTGTTGCCTTATCTATATATAACATAGAACCACCCTATAAATTTAAGAAGAAAAACCCCTGCTATCAATCTATGCCAAAAATGCATCCAGGAATGCATGTGATTTAATAAAAATTTCCTAATTAATGTGTCTGACACCAATGTAACTTGTTGTATTTAAATAAAAATATCTGATTTTGACATTTTATCTCAACATGACATACCCAAAAAACCAGGTTATAACCTCAATGTCGAAATTGATTCGTGACGGCTCTTTCACTTTATAGTTGAGGATATTACGATGAAAAAAGTATTAGGTGTAATTCTTGGTGGCCTGCTTCTTCTGCCAGTTGTGAGCAATGCCGCGGATGCACAAAAAGCAGCTGATAATAAAAAACCTGTCAACTCCTGGACCTGTGAAGATTTCCTGGCTGTGGACGAATCCTTCCAGCCGACTGCAGTCGGTTTTGCTGAAGCACTGAATAACAAAGATAAACCAGAAGATGCGGTTATGGATGTTCAGGGCATTGCAACCGTAACCCCAGCTATCGTTCAGGCTTGTACTCAGGATAAACAAGCCAGCTTTAAAGATAAAGTTAAAGGCGAATGGGACAAGATTAAGAAAGATATGTAATTCATGGAATGCGTTGCATCGTATTTCCTTGAATATTGAACAGGCAGGAATACCTCGCGTTAAAGCAGATAATCCTCCTGTTCATATATACTTTATTTGTTGAATGGGTTGTAAAATGAATATTTCATCTCTACGTAAAGCCATGATTTTCGTTGGCGCTGTAGCGGCACTTTCACTGGTTAATGCACAATCTGCACTGGCTGCTAATGAATCTGCTAAAGATATGACTTGTCAGGAATTTATTGACCTGAATCCAAAAGCGATGACACCGGTTGCATGGTGGATGCTGCATGAGGAAACGGTTTACAAAGGTGGTGATACTGTAACCTTAAATGAAACTGATCTGACTCAGATTCCTAAAGTGATTGAATATTGTAAGAAAAATCCGCAGAAAAATTTGTATACCTTCAAAGATAAATTGGCAAATGTCCTGCCGAATTAACAGGAATAAAGCAAAAAGGAGTAGCAAGTTGAGCCATCTTGCTGCTCCTTTTTGCATTTTTATATGACTGCAGAATTTATTATTCGTCTAATCCTGGCTGCTATTGCCTGTGGTGCTAATGGCATGGAAAGGCAAATGCGCGGCAAAGGGGCAGGGCTTCGTACACATGTCTTAATCGGTATGGGTAGCGCCCTGTTTATGATTGTGTCGAAATATGGTTTCGCTGATGTGCTGGCGCTGGATCATGTCGGGCTTGATCCCAGCCGTATTGCCGCTCAGGTTGTCACTGGCGTCGGTTTTATAGGCGCGGGTAATATCCTCGTTCGTAATCAAAATATTGTCGGCCTCACCACCGCTGCGGATATCTGGGTAACAGCAGCAATCGGTATGGTGATTGGTAGCGGCATGTATGAGCTGGGGATTTACGGTTCTGTAATGACCTTGTTGGTACTGGAAGTCTTCCATCAATTAACTTTCCGGCTGATGAACAAGAATTACCATTTACAGCTGACGTTGGTGAACGGTAATACGCTGTCGATGCTCAACTGGTTTAAACAACAAAAAATAAAAACTGATTTAGTTTCGTTGCAAGAAAATGAAGATCATGACGTGGTTGCTATTGATATTCAGCTTCATGCGGCGACGTCGATTGAAGACTTATTAAAGTCACTAAAAGACATAACGGGTGTGAAAGGTGTTTCAATCAGCTAATGTGAATATTAATGATATCGACGGGAGTACGCCCGGTACTCCCGTCGTATTTAACTATCGAGGACAATCAGCGGAGAATGATTGGCAGGGGCGTTTAATACAGTAATATCCGCGCCGTAGAGCATAGTCAGCGCCTGCTGTGTCAACACGTCCTGCGGTTTACCATTGGCGATAACCTTTCCTTTTTGCATCAATACAACACGGTCGGCATAACGGGCGGCAAGATTAAGATCGTGCAAAACACAGCAGACGTTGAATTGCCGTTCGCGAACTAACTGACGTAATAAACGAAACAGATGCTGCTGATGATGAATATCCAGCGCCGACGTTGGTTCATCAAGAAATAACCATTTCGGCGAGGGTATTGCTTCCCAAAGTTGTACCAGCAGGCGCGCTAATTGCACACGCTGTTGTTCACCGCCGGATAATTGCCGATAGTCGCGGTTTGTTAACGCCTGACAGTCGCATAGCGCCATTATCTGTGCCGTTTCATCCCCCTGATTACCGGTACGATGCGGATGGCGCCCCATCTGGATCACTTCTTGTACGCTGAATGGAAACGCCATATGGCTATTCTGACGCATCACGGCACGGTGTTTCGCCAGTTCGGTAATTGACCATTCATTTAATGGCTTATTAAATAACCGGCATTCACCGCTATCAGGTTGAAGATAGCCGGTGAGTTGGCGAAGCAACGTGGATTTTCCCGCACCATTAGGACCGAGAATGGCAACAATTTCCCCGCCGGGAAAAGTCAGCGAGACATTGTCAGTCAGGCGTCGCCCATGAAGGCTATAAACCAGGTTCCGGGCGCTAATCATGCGATCCTCCGGTTGCGCAGAATCAACCACATGAAATACGGACCGCCAAGCAGGCTGGTTAGTAATCCTACAGGCATTTCTGCGGGCTGTACCAGTGTGCGGGCAAGCGTGTCTGCCATCAGCAATAAGCAGGCTCCGGCAAGGGCAGAGCAAGGAATTAGCCAGCGATGATTTGCTCCGGTTGTCATGCGAATCAGATGCGGGATCACCAGGCCTATAAAGCCGATAATGCCGCTTACCGATACGGCAGCGCCAACGAGCAGTGAGCTAATCAACAGTAATTGTTGGCGTTTACGCTTTACGTTCACGCCGAGGTAATGGGCTTCTTCATCACCAAGTTGCAGCAAATTCAGCGTTCCGGCGAGACACGTTGTTGCCATAATGGCGGGCAGAATGAAGGAGCTGGCAACCAATAACGTTGGCCATTGCGCCTGACCGAGATTGCCCATCATCCACAACGTGAGTTGTCGTAGCTGTTGCTCATCGCCGATATAGCTCAGTATGCCGATCGCTGCGCCGCACAGGGCATTGATGGCGATACCGGCGAGTAACAATTGCATCATGCTGCCATCGCGATGGCGCTGCGTGATGAGAAAAATGATGGTGCAGACCACTAAACTTCCGGCGATGGCAAACACCATTTGTTCATAAAGCACCAGCACCACGGGGAAGGAAAAGGGCAGCACAATAGCAACGCCGACCATTAATGCCGAACCGCTACTGACGCCGAGCAATCCTGGGTCAGCCATGGGGTTGCGGAAAAGCCCCTGCATAATCACCCCGGCGGTTGCCAACGCGGCGCCTACCAGCACGGCCAGTAAAACGCGCGGCAGGCGAATATTTAGCCAGATATCGCGGTATTCCTCATCAAAAAGGGCATCAAAACTGATCTTTAACGCTCCCTGACTGGCACCGAACAGCACCAGAGCTAGCAATAATAGTGATAGCCCCATAAAGACCCTGGAGGAAGAGAGTGAATCCTTGAGCACGCAAAACTCCGTTATGACGTTGCGGCGCGGAGAGTCTGCGCCGCATGGGATTACGCCGGTTTCAGGTCAGGTTCAATCAGACTGTAGATCTGCTTGTTGAGTGCTGGCGCGTTTGCCAGTTCATGAATGTGTGCGGCGACATCGGCACGGTGAACAAAACCATGACACTCCTGATTTTGTATCCGTTGTGCTTTGCCTGTTGCTGCGCCGTCAAGCAGACCGCCAGGGCGGAGAATGGCGTAGTCTAGCTGGCTGGTTTGCAGCCAGCTTTCCGCCAGTGTCTTTTCGCGCACCGCCTGACCAAACGCGGCTTTTGCCCGATCCGATAAGAACGGCCAACTATCGCCGCATCCCAAAGAAGTCACCAGAATCATGCGACGGATGCCTGCCTTTTCGGCCTCATCAATCACCGTTCTGTGGGCCAGATAATCCTGTGCGCCGCCCATTGTTGAGATGATAAGTGCTTGCGGACCAGCCGCGCGGCAGGCGGCTGCGACTACGCTGGCGTCACAAGCGTCGCCAGTAAAAACCTGCACACCTTGTTGCGCCAGTTGAGCCGCAGCGTCTGCACGGCGAACGACAGCGACGACCGGACGTTGTTCCGCCAGCGCCAGTTCAAGCGTTCTGGCGCCTACGCCTTTTCCGCCCGCGCCAAAGAGTAGCCAGGGTGTCATCAGGCGTGTTCCTTTAACGATGCTGCCAGAGCATGGAAGGCGTTGACCTGTTCACTCAGGAGCTGACGATGGTCATCCCTGCCGAGGAAGATTTTCAGCATGGCGCTGCCTTCTTTGTTGAAAAAGAGAATGGATGCGGTGTCCATGCCCATAAATTTACGTTCGATTAAGGCAATATGCGTGCAGTTTTCTGCTTTGATATGCCCGGACATGCCGTGCTTTCCACGCAGATTGAAATAGCCGTGGCGGTGGAAACCCGAAGGCAGTTCGCCGCTAAATTCGAGGATCACATCGGCAGTATGCACCAGCGTGGTGACGTTGCCCCATTCGCAGACGGTATCCCAGACAGTATCGAATTTATCGCCTGACACAACAGTCGGAGAGGGCAGATTTTTCACTACCTCCAGCAGCGTGGTGTTGTATTGTTCGGCGATCGCCTCCAGTGTACCGTCTGGCTCCGTTTTCAAAAATTCCTGTAACGAGACATGGCTCATAAATCACTCCTGTTATGGTTTTTCAAGCGCAATCGCTGGCGCATTAAGTACCTGAATCAGTTCATTAAGAGACTGCAAAATGTTGCTTGCCCAGAAACGACCTTCATTGGTTAATCGCAGACACGTTGAAGCATCGCGGCTTAAGCCTTTTTGGTGCCACTGGGCCAGTAATGGTGCGAGTTTTTCGGCATGTGGCGTAAGTTCGTCCAGCGGTACACGCGCTGTTTCAATGCCCGATTGCAAGGTATGACGCCACTGCGCGTTACGTTCAGCGTTACGCATGATCATCATCAGCGGTTTTTTGCCTGCCGTGACGGATTCATGCCAGGTCTGCAGATTGCGTTCATTCATCCAGGAGTAACCATTAATCGAACCGCCGGCGCCGGAACCAAAGGCCAGACAATCGGCACCTTGTTTTATCAGCAGGTTATAGAGATTGCGTTCGCGTGTGGTACGGCCCCAGTGGCTGTTACTGATGCAGCGCCAACCAGCATCGTCCATAAAATCACACCCTTGCAGGTAAAGATCGCGACGTTCCGCCGGAGAGGGCACGGTAGTGCGCCCGTTTTCCACGGCTTTGCCCAGTGGCGTGTTGGGCAGGACGTTGAGCGCATAGAGGTCGACGCCGTCAAGACCGATATCGCGGGCAATAGCCAGATCTTCTCCCCAGGTTTGCGCATCCTGACCTGGCAGGCCAAACAGCAGGTCACAGACCACCGCAGCACGGTCACGTTTGACCAGGCTTTCCATAAACGCAATGGCGGTTGGACCATCCGAGGTGCGGGCCATTTTCTTGCGGATTTTGCTGTTAAACGACTGAATACCAATTGAGAAGCGGTTTGCTCCCGCATCAAGGCAAGCGTCGATTCGCTCAGCGTCAAAATTCAGTACCCGGCCTTCAATGGTGATTTCACAATCGGGTGCCAGTGGTAATTTCTCTCGTAGTGTGGTGATGATTCTTGCCAAATCGCGCGCGGAGAGTGCGGAAGGCGTACCGCCACCGAAATAGACCGCATGGATGGGCGCGGACTGATGCAATACACTGTCTGCCTCCTGTTCGATTTCTCGAATCAGGGCGTCGGTATAATGAGCACACGCATCTTCATTAAAACGATTCTGATAAAAACCGCAAAACGTGCAGTGTGTCGCGCAAAAAGGAATATGAAGATAAACCAGTCGCTTACGAGGTGAGGTTGTTTGACTGATCATCTCTTGCCAGGTCTGTGCCAGTTGTTCTTTGGCGACCGGAATGGCCCCACGAAACGGCATCATGGCACGCCTGTCTTTAAATGGCTGGTCACCGTCTAAAGCAAAATGAGGCGTGAGATCCAGGGTATTTTTCATGTTCATACGTCTGATTTAAATCCGTTTATTGCGGCCAAATTTGCTGGTGTAAAGACTCAACGACATCAGCAATACGCGGGCCCATTCCCAGAATCAGGTTTTGATCAACGGTGATAATGCGCTGGTTCTTCCAGGCGGCGGTGTGGGTAATTCCGGCAATAGAACGTAGCCGGTTAATATCGCCATCGACCATTTGTGAGGTTACGACAATCACTTCAGGGTTAGCCGCAATCAGCGATTCCGCGCTGTAGCTTTTGTACTGCTGGTGGGTAGCGACGTTTTCTGCTCCGGCAAGCGAAAGAATGGCGTCCGCAACGCTGCCTTTACCGGCAACCTGTGGCGCGCTGCCGCCAGCAGAGAGAATAAACATCGCTTTAACCGGGGCTTTTTTTGCCGTCACGCTTTGCTGTACTCGCTCCAGGCGTTGGCTGATTTGTGTCACCAGCGCCTCGCCTTGTTCAGGAACCTGTAGCGTTTTTGCCAGTTGGCGAATGTTGGCGTACATCTGCTCAAGGGTGGCTGGTACACGCGGCAGAGTGACGACGTTGACTTTTTGCGCCCGCAGTTGGTCGAGCACAATTTGCGGTCCTGCATCCTGCCAGGTAATTACACTATCCGGGCGAAGTGACAAAATGCCTTCGCTGCTGAGTTGTTTCCAGTAGCCAATATGCGGCAGTTTGGCGGTTTCTGGTGGATAAGATGTCGTTTCATCGACACCCACCACGCGCTCGCCAGCACCCATCGCGTAGATTAGCTCCGTCAGTGATCCTCCAGCGACCACAATGCGTTCGGCAGCCGTTGCGCTAAAAGCCCAGCTAAGAGCCAGTACTGCCGTAAACAATTTTTTTCGTTTTACCGCAGTCTTCGCGACAGAGGCCACGGCTGAAATACATAACGTTAGTGGGGAAAAAAGATACGGCCTGTTGGTGATCCTTGGCATCATATGAGAACTCTTATCGAATTGAGAATGATCATGATTATCATTTGAGTTATATATGAAACACAACCGTCGATTCAATACGCAAGGCGTTACAAGCGTATTTATTTTTGATTTTTATCAAGATGCTTCGTCAGCTAACGTTCTTGTTACCGACAAAATTTCAGGGCGGGAAAAAGCTGAGATCTCCAAGATATCGCGGCTTGCAGAGCAAAGAGAAAAGAAAATTATCGCGGTTAACGACAACGTTTCGTTATGAGGTCGTGGGGGACTGCCACAAGAAAAAAATGGTTTTCTGGATACAGGATAGCTTTCATAACCCCCTGTTTATTGTGTTAATGGCGGTTAAAAAAAAGCTTGATCATAAAAAATTGATCGATAATAATTCTCATTATCACGTCTGGCTTTAACAAAATATGACCATATGGATAACAAAATCATAGCTTTTGCAAGGGATAGCGCACAGCGCTCTTCACTCCAGATGCGGCATATCGCTTTGCCTGACAAAGAGGGCGAATTGTCCGGGATACCAGACAATTTCACGGAATATAAACGCCTGTTAACTCACCCGGCGAATATTATCGCTTTGAATTGTAAATAAATTTATTTTTCGCCAGCCATCCCGGTATTAATCCAGGTAGCCAGCATTTTTTATTTTCCTCATGGAGAATCGCTATGTCACGTCTGCAATTTACCTCGTTGCGCTTGAGTTTGTTGGCTTTGGCTGTTTCTGCCACCTTGCCAACGTTTGCTTTTGCTACTGAAACCATGACCGTTACGGCAACGGGGAATGCCCGTAGTTCCTTCGAAGCACCAATGATGGTCAGCGTCCTCGACACTTCCGCTCCTGAAAACCAAACGGCGACTTCAGCCACCGATCTGCTGCGTCATGTTCCTGGAATTACCCTTGATGGTACCGGACGAACCAACGGTCAGGATGTAAATATGCGTGGTTATGACCATCGCGGCGTGCTGGTGCTTGTCGATGGCGTTCGTCAGGGAACGGATACCGGACACCTGAATGGGACTTTCCTCGATCCGGCGCTGATCAAACGTGTCGAGATTGTCCGTGGACCTTCGGCATTACTGTATGGCAGTGGCGCGCTGGGTGGGGTTATCTCCTACGATACGGTCGATGCAAAAGATTTATTGCAGGAAGGACAAAGCAGCGGTTTTCGCGTTTTTGGCACCGGTGGCACGGGGGACCATAGCCTGGGATTAGGCGCGAGCGCGTTTGGGCGAACGGAAAACCTGGATGGTATTGTGGCCTGGTCCAGTCGCGATCGTGGTGATTTACGCCAGAGCAATGGCGAAACCGCGCCGAATGATGAGGCTATTAATAACATGCTGGCGAAAGGAACCTGGCAAATTGATTCTGCCCAGGCTCTGAGCGGATTAGTGCGTTACTACAATAACGACGCGCGCGAACCAAAAAATCCGCAGACCGTTGAAGCGTCTGACAGCAGTAATCCGATGGTTGATCGTTCAACGATTCAACGTGATGCACAGCTTTCTTATAAGCTCTCTCCAGTGGGCAACGACTGGTTAAATGCTGATGCAAAAGTTTACTGGTCGGAAGTTCGTATTAATGCGCAAAACACGGGAAGTTCCGGTGAGTATCGCGAGCAGACAACGAAAGGTGCCAAACTGGAGAACCGTTCCACTCTGTTTGCCGAGAGTTTTGCCTCTCACCTGCTGACGTATGGCGGTGAGTATTATCGTCAGGAACAGCATCCGGGCGGCGCGACGACGGGCTTCCCGCAAGCAAAAATTGATTTCAGTTCCGGCTGGCTACAGGATGAGATCACCTTACGCGATCTGCCGATTACCCTGCTTGGCGGAACCCGTTATGACAGCTATCGCGGTAGCAGCGACGGTTACAAAGATGTGGATGCCGACAAATGGTCGTCTCGTGCAGGGATGACTATCAATCCGACCAACTGGCTGATGTTATTTGGTTCATATGCCCAGGCATTCCGCGCGCCGACGATGGGCGAAATGTATAACGATTCTAAGCACTTCTCGATTGGTCGCTTCTATACCAACTATTGGGTGCCAAACCCGAACTTACGTCCGGAAACCAACGAAACTCAGGAATACGGCTTTGGGCTGCGTTTTGATGACCTGATGTTGTCCAATGATGCCCTGGAATTTAAAGCCAGCTACTTTGATACCAAAGCGAAGGATTACATCTCCACAACCGTCGATTTCGCGGCGGCGACAACCATGTCTTATAACGTCCCGAACGCCAAAATCTGGGGCTGGGATGTGATGACGAAATATACCACTGACCTGTTTAGCCTTGATGTGGCCTATAACCGTACCCGCGGCAAAGACACCGATACCGGGGAATATATCTCCAGCATTAACCCGGATACCGTTACCAGCACCCTGAATATTCCGATCGCTCACAGTGGCTTCTCTGTTGGTTGGGTCGGTACGTTTGCCGATCGCTCAACACATATCAGCAGCAGTTACAGCAAACAACCTGGCTACGGCGTGAATGATTTCTACGTCAGTTATCAAGGGCAGCAGGCGCTCAAAGGCATGACCACTACTTTAGTGTTGGGCAACGCCTTCGATAAAGAGTACTGGTCGCCGCAGGGCATCCCACAGGATGGACGTAACGGCAAAATTTTCGTGAGTTATCAATGGTAATCATCAGCCCCGATATTTCGGGGCATTTATCTGGAAGGAAGAGAGACAATGAACCACTACACACGCTGGCTTGAGTTAAAAGAACAAAATCCCGGAAAGTACGCGCGTGACATCGCAGGTTTAATGAATATCAGCGAAGCAGAACTGGCATTTGCGCGCGTCACGCACGACGCGTGGCGGATGCGCGGCGATATTCGTGAAATTCTGGCGGCGCTGGAAAGCGTTGGTGAAACCAAATGTATTTGTCGTAATGAATATGCAGTCCATGAGCAAGTTGGCTCGTTCACAAACCAGCATTTGAACGGTCATGCTGGATTAATACTCAACCCGCGCGCGCTGGATTTGCGACTATTTCTTAATCAGTGGACCAGTGTTTTCCATATAAAAGAAAACACGGCTCGCGGTGAACGTCAGAGTATTCAGTTTTTTGATCATCAGGGCGATGCATTACTGAAAGTTTATGCTACCGACAATACCGATATAGCGGCATGGAATGAGCTTCTGGCACGCTTTATCGTCGAGGAAAATACGCCGCTTGAGTTAACAACGATTGATGCGCCTGCCGCACAAACCGACGTCGATGCCAGTGTTGTAGAACAAGAGTGGCGTGCGATGACGGATGTCCATCAGTTTTTTACGTTGCTCAAGCGCTACAATCTGACTCGTCAGCAGGCGTTCAATCTGGTGGCAGACGATTTGGCCTGCAAAGTATCTGGTAGTGCGCTGGCGCAGATTCTGGAATCTGCACAGCAGGATGGCAATGAAATCATGGTGTTTGTTGGCAACCGTGGCTGCGTACAGATTTTCACGGGAGTGGTCGAAAAAGTGGTGCCAATGAAAGGTTGGCTGAATATTTTCAACCCGACGTTTACTCTTCATCTATTAGAAGAGAGCATTGCTGAAGCCTGGGTTACCCGTAAACCGACCAGCGATGGCTACGTAACCAGCCTGGAACTGTTTGCTCATGATGGTACGCAGATTGCGCAACTTTATGGTCAGCGTACTGAAGGGGAACAGGAGCAGGCGCAATGGCGTAAACAGATTGCGGCGCTGACGCAGGAAGGCGTTGCTGCATAACGAGTCATTGTCAGGAGGTCTGGCTGTCGCCGGGCCTCTTTATAAATATCAGCTGGAGATTTCAGACCAGATAATCAATATGTTGATGACGTACCAGTTCGTTGATCCGTTTAAGATTGAGGATCATCATAATATTGTGTTTATGGCAGTAGAATGTTTTCAGCGATATTTTGAGTTTCCCCAGAATATCTTCTGTCGTCATTTGATTCGCAATGCAGCTCAGAACCTGATGCTGTTTGCGCGAGAGTGACACGTCCGCTTCTGGTACAGAGCAATAACTGCCATTGAGCAGCGCGACGAAGTCAATAATCGTAATATTTCTCTGGACAAAGGTTACCGGAACTTTCCCCAGACAGCGTTTAATATTAAACGGCGAGAAAACAATGACATGAACAGGCCGCAGGCGTTCAATTTTGTTGAGCATTGATGAGTGGAATACATTATTCATTAATGTATCAATAATCACTAAGGCATTCTGATGCAACGTTAAGTCAATCTCTTTTTCGTTCTGTATATGAACGACATTACCTTTACTTATAATATTTTTCATCGCGGTGAAAAACATGGTGTCTTTGGTAATTATAAGAAACATAACCGACTCCCGTTGCGAACATTAACTTTATAATCAGGTCGCCAAAGGTAATAAAAAGGTCAGGGCTTGTAATTATAGTTATATAGAAATGATTTTATTGAAGATGCAGATATTTGAAAAATATCTGCATCTTTAAACCAAATTATTTCACCAGTTCTGGCGTTACCTGGCTAACTGCATTGGTGTAGTACGGTGTGCCCCAGCCGGGTTCAGGCCAGAATGCGCCGTAGCCGTAATCCCACAAGTTGTAGGTGGTATTGACCACTTCTCTCAAATGCCATACCTGAATCCCCTGCACATTTACGTCAACGAAGTTATATGGGACTTTATTGATAAATCCAGGTTGTTCGCCCTGAATGGTGCCGAGAACGGTGACAAAGTGGTTACGGTAGTTCACTGGGTCAAGGAAGCCGCTTTGTCTGGCGAGCAGTCGCCCTTGATAGTTGGCCTCAATGTCAGGTTTCGCATAGCTATCCAACGGCAATACGGCGATTTCTAGCAACGTATCTGTTTTACCGTTGATAACGTTGATAACCTTCCCGCCGAAGCGTGCCTGTTGGCCAACATACAAATTCGGTTGGTTATGAACAGCAACAAAACTTTTTTGAATATCAGGTTGGTTATTGCCTTTGATATTTTGCGGAATCGAACTACATGCGGCAAGAAAAAATGAAAGGCTGAAGATGAGTGCACCTTTTGTCTTGTTCATGTTACTATCCTTATCAACAAATGTTAAAACCATAATAGATATTTCTTTATAGTTTTCATCTGATTTTCAGGTGATATGCCTGATAGTAACGTAAACCTGTCTGATATTTATATCCTTGCAGATGAGTTCCGGAAAGCATTGATGTGTGATGTTATTATGTGTCTCCTTATAATATGGGATATTATAAAGAGGCTCTTATTTCTAATGGCACATGGCGTAAAGATTGTTATTGATGTGATGATAATGGTTTATAAATGTTAGATATGCAAGCCATTCGTAATTTTAACTTTGGGGATCTTCAATTTAAAAACGCTTATTATATGACTCATTTTATCTGTTCATTAAAAAACATTGTTTATCCGCCCTGCATGGATATCAATAAGTTACTGAAATTGCACGATCGAAATTATGTATTTTTTTGTCAATAATGAGAGGGCGCAGCCGCCCCCTTTGTTTATTTTAATCGTTTACCCGCCTCATCAACCACTTTCTCGCCATCTTCCTTGGTGAACGCGCCTTGTTGCGCATCTGGCAGAATTTCCAGCACCACTTCTGAAGGGCGGCACAGACGAGTTCCCAGCGGTGTAACCACAATCGGGCGATTAATCAGGATGGGATATTGCAGCATAAAGTCGATTAACCGATCGTCAGTAAAATTATCTTCCGCAAGGCCCAATTCCTCATACGGTTCAACGTTTTTACGCAGCAGCGCGCGTACGGAAATCCCCATATCGGCAATGAGTTTGACCAGTTCATCGCGCGTCGGTGGTGTTTCCAGATAATAGATAATGGTCGGTTCTGTACCGCTGTTGCGGACCATCTCAAGCGTATTACGCGACGTACCGCAGGCCGGGTTGTGATAAATGGTAATGTTGCTCATATCAGTATCTCATTACAAAGTGAAAGAGAGGCGTAGCGCCAGCGCGGCGAGCGTCACAAACAGTACAGGCAGGGTCATGATAATCCCTGTACGGAAGTAATATCCCCAGCTGATTGTCATATTCTTCTGCGAAAGTACGTGCAGCCAGAGCAGCGTTGCCAGGCTACCAATCGGGGTAATTTTCGGCCCCAAATCGCAGCCAATCACGTTGGCATAAACCATCGCTTCTTTGATGACACCAGATGCCGTGCTGCCATCAATGGACAACGCGCCAACCAGTACCGTTGGCATATTGTTCATAATAGAAGAGAGGAAGGCGGTGAGGAATCCGGTGCCGAGCGTCGCGGCCCACAGGCCGTTATCCGCCAGCACGTTGAGTACGCCAGAAAGATATTCCGTTAACCCGGCATTGCGCAGGCCATAAACCACCAGATACATGCCGAGCGAGAAGATGACAATCTGCCAGGGTGCACCGCGCAGGACTTTGCCCGTATTAATCGCATGACCGCGTTTAGCGACGACAAATAATATCAGTGCGCCCACAGCTGCAATGGCGCTCACCGGAATGCCGAGTGGTTCCAGGACGAAAAATCCCACCAGCAGAAGCAGTAAAACAACCCAGCCAGTTTTGAACGTAGCAGGATCTTTGATCGCTTCTGCGGGAGATTTCAGCAGCGCCATATCGTAGTTCTGCGGAATATCTTTGCGAAAATAGAGATGTAGCATCACCAGCGTGGCAACAATCGCGGCGATATCCACCGGCACCATCACCGATGCGTATTCGCGAAAGCCGAGGCCAAAGAAATCTGCCGAAACGATATTCACCAGATTGGAGACAATAAGCGGCAGACTGGCGGTATCGGCAATGAATCCGGCCGCCATCACGAACGCAAGCGTAGTGCCTTTGCTAAAACCTAAAGCCAGCAGCATGGCGATGACAATCGGCGTCAAAATAAGCGCCGCGCCATCATTGGCAAACAGGGCAGCAACGGCAGCGCCGAGCAGGACAATCCAGGTAAACAGCAGGCGACCACGACCATTGCCCCAGCGTGAAACGTGCAGCGCCGCCCATTCAAAAAAGCCGGACTCATCCAGCAGCAGGCTGATGATAATGACGGCAATAAACGCAGCCGTCGCGTTCCAGACGATATTCCACACCACCGGAATATCGCCCGGATGGACCACGCCCGTAACTAACGCCAGTACTGCGCCGAGTGTTGCACTCCAGCCGATGCCTAAACCTTTCGGCTGCCAGATAACCAATACGATGGTCAGGACAAAGATAGCGCCTGCCAGTAACATAATGCCTCCCGGATAAAACACATGTGCAAATCCATATGTGTTTAGCTAAATTTTTTAACCGAAAATGTTCTTACTGTCTGCGGAACAGTTTTGCCGAGCCAGGTTGCGGACAATCGCCTGAATCTTTTCCTGTTCACACCGCCAGGCCTGCTCAATAATTTTCGCCGCCCATGCTGGAATATGCGGCGATAAGCGGTAATGAACCCACTTACCTTGCTTGCGATCCAGCAATAGCCCGCTTTCACGCAGCAATGCCAGGTGGCGGGATATCTTGGGCTGCGACTGGTCGAGAGCAGTGCAGAGATCGCAGACGCATAACTCTCCCAGTTCGCTGAGCAGTAAAACGATGCCCAGACGGGTTTCATCGGCAAGAATTTTGAACAGTTGGATGGGTAACATAAATGACATATTGCGCTCCTGATTGTTGCAGGCAGTGTCTCTCTTCAAAGCGGATAAGTCAAAAACATATATGAATTAATGAATGTGTAAGTGCAGAAGATGGTAATAGGTGTGAATTTTGAGTTGGGTATTCATTTGAAAGGCGGTCTGAATCAGGACGTAAAAAAACCGACTTTGCGTCGGTTTTTTTACTCTTCAGCCTGAGTTGGTGGCTCTGGCTGGAGTGAGAATGCCATCATCTAACAGCTCAATACTATTAGCCAGTGGCTAACATTGCAAGAATTAGCGATTTCTTCAGCTGGCAGAGGGAGCACTTCGGTATATATCGCAGTGAAAGATGATTTATATACTTTCACCGGATTATCGCCGTATTAAGCCTTGTCCGAATCAGGACGTAAAAAAACCGACTTTGCGTCGGTTTTTTTACTCTTCAGCCCTGAGTTGGTGGCTCTGACTGGAGTGAGATAGTCATCATCTAACGCATCAATGCTAATACCATACTGAAACTATTGCAAGGACGTGCTGGTTTTATGACCTGCGCGTACTGTATGATTATCCAGTTAGCTCTGAGGCATTTTCACTCTGGCAATGCGCATAAACGCTTTCAAAGTCCTGATCAGTGGTACGGGTGGTGCCGTTAACTGATGCTCTGGCCGGAGTGAGAATGCCATTATCTAACAATGGGGCATGCGCCGTGACAGGCAGTGGATGAGTAAGCGGATGCATTCTCACTCCATCGCATGGAGAAAACGGGTGATTGACAAAGCAATCATCGTTCTTGGAGCGTTAATTGCGCTGCTGGAACTGATCCGCTTTCTGCTTCAGCTTCTGAACTGATAGCGGAAACGTAATTAAGGGCTAAGAGCACACTACTCTTAGCCCTTTAACATTTAACGCATTGTCACGAACTCTTCTGCCGCCGTTGGGTGAATGGCGACGGTATTGTCGAAGTCTTTTTTGGTTGCGCCCATCTTCAGCGCCACCGCGAAGCCCTGCAACATTTCATCCATACCAAAACCAATGCCGTGAATACCGACAATCTTCTCTTCTGGTCCAACGCACACCAGCTTCATGCGGCACGGCTGGCGATGAGTGGTGACGGCGGTATACATCGCGGTGAAAGAGGATTTATACACTTTCACCTGATCGTCGCCGTACTGCTCGCGCGCCTGCGGTTCCGTTAAACCAACAGTACCAATCGGCGGATGGCTGAAGACCACGGTTGGAACATTGCTGTAATCCAGATGCTCATCCGGCTTGTTATTAAACAGGCGTTCAGAGAGACGGCGACCCGCTGCAACTGCCACCGGTGTCAGTTCTACTGCACCCGTGTTATCGCCCACTGCGTAAATACCTTCAACGTTGGTGTTTTGATATTTATCGACGACGATATAGCCTTTTTCGTTGGTTTTAACGCCAGCGGCTTCCAGGTTGATGTTGTCATTGGCAGGCTCGCGACCAATCGCCCAAATCAGGCAATCCACCGTTTCACTACGCCCATCTTCCAGCTCCAGCGTCAGGCTGCCGTCGGCATTTTTCACCACCGCTTTCGGGATGGCATTGGTATGCAACTGTGGGCCTTCGGCGTTCATCACTTCGAGCAGCGTTTCAGAGATCATCGGGTCGAAGCTGCGCAGCGGCGCATGTTTACGCACAAACAGATGCGTTTTCGCGCCCAGGCCGTTAATCACGCCCGCCAGCTCAACAGCGATGTAACCTGCGCCAACAACCGCCACGCGCTCTGGCAAAGCAGGAAGGGCGAAGAAGCCATCAGAATCAATACCGTATTCCACGCCTGGAATATCCGGGTGGCTCGGACGACCGCCGGTGGCGATCAGAATATGATCGGCCGTGATGGTTTCGCCGTTTACCTCCAGCGTTTTGGCATCAACGAAACGGGCAAAACCTTTGATTACATCAACGTTATTTTTACCGAGCACGTTTTCATAGGAAGTATGAATACGGTCGATATAGGCGGTACGGCTGGCGATCAATGTTTCCCAGTTGAATTTATTGATAGTGGTATCGAAACCATAATCCGGGCCGTACATATGGATCGCTTCACGGATTTGCGCCGCGTGCCACATCACTTTTTTCGGCACGCAGCCGACGTTCACGCAGGTGCCGCCCAGCTCTTTGGCTTCAATCAGCGCGCATTTCTGGCCGTACATAGCCGCGCGGTTGATGGAGGCGATACCGCCGCTGCCGCCGCCGATGGCGATGTAATCATAGTGTTTAGTCATGACATAGTGTCCTTATCGTTGATTACCGCGATTGTAGCGCGAGACGTAATAGGTGCCAGCAATGGCTGCAATTACTCCGGCACGATCCAGCTTACGGTGGCGTGCCCGGTGCCAGCCGGAACCAGTTTGCTGTGCAGCCACGGCAGCACGTTATTCATCTGCTGTTCCAGCTTCCACGGCGGGTTAATCACAATCATGCCGGAAGCGGTCATGCCGCGGCGATCGCTGTCTGGCAGTACCGCCAGTTCAATTTGCAGAATTTTGCGAATGCCGGTTGCTTCCAGGTCGTGGATCATGCGCTTAATTTGCTGGCGCAGCACCACTGGATACCACAATGCGTAAGTGCCAGTGGCGAAACGTTTGTAACCTTCTGCTATCCCGCTGACCACCGCCTGATAGTCAGTTTTCATTTCATACGGCGGGTCGATAAGGATTAAACCACGGCGGGAAACCGGCGGCAGTTTGGCCTTAAGCTGCTGGAAACCGTCGGCTTTTTCCACGCGCGCACGGTTGTCTTTCTGAAATTCAGAACGCAGCAACGGGTAATCGCTCGGGTGCAGTTCGGTCAGTTGCAGGCTGTCCTGTTCACGCAGTAACTGACGAGCAATCAACGGCGAACCGGGGTAGTAGCGCAACTGACCGCTACGGTTGAAGTGTTTTACCACATTGATGTACGGCTCCAGCTCCGCAGGCAAATCGTCCTGCTGCCAGATACGGGCGATACCTTCAAGATATTCGCCGGTACGCTCGGCATGTTCGCTGCTTAACTGATAACGCCCGGCTCCTGCGTGGGTGTCGAGATAGAGAAACGGTTTATCTTTCTCTTTCAGCGACTCGATGATCAGGCTCTGAACGGTATGTTTAAGGACGTCGGCGTGGTTGCCAGCGTGAAAGCTGTGGCGATAACTGAGCATGGGTAAAGGTGTTCCGGTAAGTAAAAATCGGCCCGTATTCGGGGCGCACAAAAGCCTATCAGGACAGTATACCGAAAAGAGGCCGCCGCCGCGAAAGCGTAACGTTTCTCATTGAAATTCACTACACTTAACCCCATGCTACACACATTATGTAAAGCGCCTGTTGAGCGCTTCCTTAACCTCTTTAACCAGGACTGCGCTAATGACGAATCCGTTACTGACCCCCTTTGAATTGCCTCCGTTTTCTAAAATTCTCCCGGAACATGTGGTTCCAGCCGTGACTAAGGCGCTGAACGACTGCCGCGAAAATGTGGAGCGCGTAGTCGCGCAAGGAGCACCGTACACCTGGGAAAATCTCTGCCAGCCGCTGGCGGAAGTGGACGATGTGCTGGGGCGTATCTTCTCCCCGGTCAGCCACCTGAACTCGGTGAAAAATAGCCCGGAGCTGCGCGAAGCCTACGAACAAACCCTGCCGCTGCTGTCGGAATACAGCACCTGGGTAGGGCAACATGAAGGGCTGTATAAAGCGTACCGCGACCTGCGCGATGGCGATCATTACGCCACGCTGAACACGGCGCAGAAAAAAGCGGTTGATAACGCACTGCGCGACTTCGAACTCTCTGGTATCGGTCTGCCGAAAGAGAAACAGCAGCGTTACGGCGAAATTGCTACCCGTCTTTCTGAGCTGGGCAACCAGTACAGCAACAACGTCCTCGATGCGACGATGGGCTGGACCAAACTCGTCACCGACGAAGCGGAACTGGCGGGGATGCCAGAAAGCGCGCTGGCTGCGGCAAAAGCCCAGGCCGAAGCGAAAGAGCTGGAAGGCTATCTGCTGACGCTGGATATCCCAAGCTATCTGCCGGTAATGACCTACTGCGACAACCAGGCTCTGCGTGAAGAGATGTATCGTGCTTATAGCACTCGCGCCTCCGATCAAGGCCCAAACGCTGGTAAATGGGATAACAGCAAGGTGATGGAAGAGATCCTCGCTCTGCGTCACGAACTGGCGCAATTGCTGGGCTTTGAAAACTACGCCTTTAAATCCCTTGCCACTAAAATGGCAGAAAACCCGCAGCAGGTGCTTGATTTCTTAACCGATCTGGCAAAACGCGCGCGTCCGCAGGGCGAAAAAGAGCTGGCGCAACTGCGCGCCTTCGCCAAAGCCGAATTTGGCGTCGATGAGCTGCAGCCGTGGGATATCGCATACTACAGCGAAAAACAAAAACAGCATCTTTACAGCATCAGTGACGAACAGCTGCGTCCGTACTTCCCGGAAAACAAAGCGGTTAACGGCCTGTTTGAAGTGGTGAAACGTATTTACGGCATCACCGCTAAAGAGCGTAAAGATGTTGATGTCTGGCATCCGGATGTACGTTTCTTCGAACTGTATGACGAGAACAACGAACTGCGCGGTAGCTTCTACCTCGACCTGTATGCCCGTGAAAACAAGCGCGGCGGGGCGTGGATGGATGACTGCGTAGGCCAGATGCGCAAAGCCGACGGTTCGCTGCAAAAACCGGTCGCGTATCTGACCTGTAACTTCAACCGCCCGGTAAATGGTAAACCGGCGCTGTTTACCCATGACGAAGTGATCACCCTGTTCCACGAGTTCGGTCACGGCCTGCATCATATGCTGACCCGCATCGAAACCGCTGGTGTTTCCGGGATCAGCGGGGTGCCGTGGGATGCGGTCGAACTGCCGAGCCAGTTTATGGAAAACTGGTGCTGGGAGCCGGAGGCGCTGGCGTTTATCTCCGGTCACTATGAAACCGGCGAACCGCTGCCGAAAGAGTTGCTGGATAAAATGCTGGCGGCGAAGAACTACCAGGCGGCGCTGTTTATTCTGCGCCAGCTGGAGTTCGGCCTGTTCGATTTCCGCCTCCATGCCGAGTTCCGCCCGGATCAGGGAGCGAAAATCCTCGAAACTCTGGCAGAAATCAAGAAACTGGTTGCCGTGGTACCGTCTCCGTCATGGGGCCGTTTCCCGCACGCTTTCAGCCATATTTTCGCCGGTGGTTATGCCGCAGGTTACTACAGCTACCTGTGGGCTGACGTACTGGCGGCAGATGCCTTCTCGCGCTTTGAGGAAGAGGGCATTTTCAACCGTGAAACCGGGCAGTCGTTCCTCGACAACATTCTGAGCCGTGGCGGTTCAGAAGAGCCGATGGATCTGTTCAAACGCTTCCGTGGTCGTGAACCGCAGCTGGATGCGATGCTGGAGCATTACGGCATTAAGGGCTGATCATTCAGTGAAAATCTGCTTAATTGATGAAACAGGCACCGGAGACGGTGCCTTATCTGTTCTGGCGGCCCGCTGGGGGCTGGAGCACGATGAAGACAACCTGATGGCGCTGGTGTTAACGCCGGAACATCTGGAATTGCGCAAGCGTGATGAGCCAAAACTTGGCGGCATCTTTGTTGATTTTGTTGGCGGAGCGATGGCGCACCGACGCAAATTCGGCGGTGGTCGCGGTGAGGCGGTGGCGAAAGCGGTGGGCATTAAAGGCGATTATTTGCCGGATGTGGTGGACGCCACCGCAGGACTTGGGCGCGATGCCTTTGTGCTGGCTTCAGTCGGTTGCCGCGTGCGGATGCTGGAGCGTAATCCAGTCGTTGCCGCATTGCTCGACGACGGCCTGGCGCGTGGTTATGCGGATGCGGAAATCGGCGGCTGGTTGCAGGAGCGGTTGCAGTTAATTCACGCCTCCAGCCTGACGGCGCTGACTGATATTACCCCACGCCCGCAGGTGGTCTATCTCGATCCGATGTTCCCGCATAAGCAGAAAAGCGCGCTGGTGAAAAAAGAGATGCGTGTCTTTCAGTCGCTGGTGGGGCCGGATCTTGATGCCGATGGGTTGCTGGAGCCTGCGCGGCTGCTGGCGACCAAACGCGTGGTGGTAAAGCGTCCGGACTACGCGCCGCCGCTGGCGAATGTCGCCACGCCAAACGCGGTTGTCACCAAAGGGCATCGCTTTGATATTTATGCTGGTACACCGGCGTAAAAGTAAAACAGGGTAGCGTTATCGCTACCCTGTTTTCTGCAAGAATAATTAATGGCTTTCCGGCGTCTCAATCATTCGTTTCAGCCACGGCACCATCAACAGCATCACTACAGCAACGCCCAGCGTGACCAGACCAATCTTACCAAACACGTTGGTATAGACAGGCAGCGTCTCAAGCGGGTCGGTAATGTTGTCTGGTACTGCGGTAAATGTTGCCACATAGCCGCCCAGCAAGAACGCGGCAGCCTGCGTAAGGAACCACATCCCGAGAATAAAGCCCATCAAATGTTGTGGCACCAGAGCGGCAATCATTGCCAGGCCCAGGGCGCTAATAAGCAGTTCACCTAAGCTCTGGAATAAGTAAACCAGCACGATAAACCACGGCGATGTCAGCCCCTGGGCATCCGCAAACCACATTCCCGCTGCGGCGGCTGTCAAAAAGCCCAGCGAGCACATAAACATACCGAGGGTAAATTTCATCGGCATGGAGAGGTCTTTGCCTTTGTTACCCAGATGCGTGTAAATGCCTGCCAGAACTGGGCTGGCGAGCACCACCCAGAACGGGTTAAGCGCCTGGAAGCTCACCGGGTTGATGGAAAAACCGAGAATTTCATGATGCACGTTGTTGATAGCAAAGAAGTTCAGCGACGTTGGCATCTGGGCGTAGAGGATGTAAAACACTACCGCTTCAAGCATCAGCACAAAGGCGACAAACATCTTATTGCGCCCGGTTTTATCCAGCTTGAATGCCTGACGGAAGAAGATAATGGTCACGACGATAGAGAGCACAATCAGTACCAGATTGGCGACTTCCACGTTGTGCATCAGCCATGCGCAAACGAAAATCATCACCACGCTGCCAAGCAGCACGTACAACAATTTGCTGAAGTTCATCGGTCGGAAATCTGGTTCAGAACCAATATTTTTCACCATTCCGCGACAGGCGATGTAAACCAGTAGCGCGACAATCAATCCTGCTCCGCATAAGTTATAGGTGACGGAATAGCCAAATCTGTCAGCGATAACCGGTGCTAGCGACAGCGCAATCAACGAGCCGATATTGATCGACATATAGAACAGGGTGAAAGCGCCATCGAGACGTGGATCTTTCGGTGGATAGCACTTCGAAAGCAGGCTTGCCGGGTTGGCTTTAAACAGGCCGTTGCCGACGGCGATTGTTCCCAGCGCGATGAATATCAGGTCTGGCTTGAGTAGCGACATCCCGGTCATGAAGTAGCCCATCGCCAGAACAATTGCCCCAAGGACAATGGTGCGTTTAGTTCCTAACAGATGGTCGCCAACATAACCGCCGATCGAGATAAGGCCATAGACCAGCGCAGCGAAGGCACCAAAGGTGACAAAAGCCTGTTCTTGTGAGAAACCGAGCTGTTTAACGAAGAAAACGGCCAGGACGCCTTGCACGCCGTAGTAACCGAATCGCTCCCATAGTTCGACAAAAAAGATCATGAAGAATGGGCGAGGTTGTTGCAGCATCCCAGTGGGTGTTGTTGTATTCATAATTTTTAGCCTTTCAATACCATCATGAAAAGTATGAACGCGTAAGTGATTGCGTGCGAAAGAGTTTACACACGTCTAAAATTCTTAATATTGATGTAATGAATGCATTAATGCACTACCACAACAAAAAACAACCAGCTAATCATGCTGGTTGTTTGAGATATGATGGCGCTAAATGCTATTTTGTCGTGATGTAAATTTGAATTATTCGATGCGTAGTGGAACTTTCTGACTGCGGATGAACACCGGCTTGATTGAGCGCTCCAGTGTTTGTCCCCGCACGTCGCATTCGGGTACAACACAAAAAGCAGAACGCCCGCATAAGCGGGCGCTCAGGAGCAAGTAGGGAAGATATTATTCTTCTTCGTCGCGCAGCGGAACAATCAGCATATCAACGTGAACGGTGTTGATCAGCTGACGCGCGGAAGACATCAGTTTGCTCCAGAAGTCCTGGTGGTGACCACAAACAACCAGGTCCATGTCGTATTTCTTGATCGCATCAACCAGAACCTGACCCAAATCGCCGCTGCCGCTAAGGGTTTCAGTGATTGGGTAGCCTGCGTTGGTGGAGAGTTCGGTCAATGCATGATGAGTCTCTTCGGAAATGCGTTTCTGCATGTCACCCAGATTTACATCAATAAGTCCGGTGTATAGGTCAGAGTAGTTTACATCTACGTGGATCAGAGAAACTTTCGCATTGTAGGGGCGAGCCATAGAGACTGCTTTCTCTACCAGAACTTTGCTTTCCGGGGAGAGATCGACCGCGATGAGAATGTGTTTATAAGCCATAGTGTTACTCCTTCCATAAAGTTGTCGATGACTGGCCAGCTTGCGTTTCTTGTGCCGTTACGTCACCCGCGTCCTGCGAACTACGTGCGCGGGGCTAACCCAGCCGTAAAGATTCAGTGAAAAGACCATCCTTACCTTATAGCGACCTGGATGATCCGTCAATCCGCCTTGCTTACCAATCAGATAATCAAATTTTCTACATGAATGTATTGATAGTGGTTAACCTTATGGAAAAAAAACAACCTGATCTCCTACACTATCTATAGAGCCGCTCGGATGTTTGCCATCACAAAAGCGGTTTCTCCAGGACCTGGTGTTAACTGATTGGCAGCGTATCGGGAGCGGTAGCCCCGGAGGGGAACTCCGCGGGCAGGTCGCCGGGGAGGGGGTATGATAAGCACCGTCGCATTATTTTGGGCTTTATGTGTCGTTTGCATTGTTAACATGGCGCGCTATTTCTCATCACTACGCGCGTTGTTAGTGGTACTGCGTAATTGCGATCCATTGCTCTATCAATATGTTGATGGAGGGGGCTTTTTTACCTCACATGGCCAACCCAACAAACAGGTGCGTCTCGTTTGGTATATCTATGCCCAACGTTATCGCGATCATCACGATGATGAGTTTATCCGTCGCTGCGAGCGCGTGCGTCGTCAGTTTATTCTGACCAGCGCATTGTGTGGCCTGGTGGTGGTAAGCCTGATTGCGTTGATGATTTGGCATTAAGCGCCACGGTAATAACGCATAAAAAAAGCGGGCCAGTAAACTGACCCGCTCGTTTTTATGCGTGCGATTACAGGAACTGCAAGGAGATCCAGTACAGCGCACCGGAGAGCAGAACTGCAGCCGGGAGGGTAAACACCCAGGCCATCAGAATGCTGGTCACCGTTTTACGCTGTAAGCCGCCGCCGTCAACCACCATCGTCCCCGCTACGGAAGAGGAGAGTACGTGAGTGGTGGAAACCGGCATCCCGGTATAACTCGCCAGACCGATAGACACCGCTGCCGTCATCTGAGCAGACATACCCTGAGCATAGGTCATGCCTTTCTTACCGATTTTCTCACCGATAGTGGTCGCCACACGACGCCAGCCAATCATCGTACCGATACCTAACGCCAGCGCGACTGCCATGATGATCCACACCGGAGCATACTCGATGGTGCTCAGCATATCGGACTTCAGTTTCTTCAACAGACGCTGATCATCCGCAGTGACGCCAGGCATTTTCACCACTTTGTCGATAGTGTCAGAAACGCACAGCATAATGCGGCGCATCTGGCTACGTTGGTCAAGCGACAGCTTGTCGTAGCTTTCCACATCGGCGGTCAGCATGCCTTTCAGGCGGTTGAGCGCGTTAATGGTATTCGACGGATGGCAATGGAACTCCGCAGGTTGTGTTGCGCCTGCTTCTGGTGTCGGTACTAACTGATCGGCACCGGTCGCCTGTTTAAGCAGCGCAGGATGCTGCTCAAAGTAAGCTTCCACATTGTTGATGGCATCACGGGTACGGGTGATTTCGTAGCCAGTGGCATTCATATTCACCACGAAGCCCGCTGGTGCGACGCCAATCAGAACCAACATAACCAGACCAATGCCTTTCTGACCATCGTTCGCGCCGTGAGAGAACGCCACGCCGATAGCGGAAAGGATCAGCGCGATACGCGTCCAGAACGGCGGCTTTTTCTTGCCGTCTTTCTTTTCACGTTCCGCTGGGGTCAGGTGGATACGGGCGCGTTTCTTGGTGCCGCTCCAGTAGCGACGCAGCAAGAAAATCAGACCGCCAGCAAACACCAGGCCGACAATAGGGGAAACGATCAGAGATGCGAAAATACTTAATACTTTCGGGATATTGAGTGCATCCACCACTGACGTACCGGACATCAACGCATTGGTTAAACCAATACCGATGATCGCGCCAATCAGCGTATGGGAGCTGGATGCAGGTAAACCAAAGTACCAGGTACCAAGGTTCCAGATAATTGCTGCCAGCAACATAGAGAACACCATGGCAAGACCATGGGACGATCCCATATTAAGCAGCAGATCCGTCGGCAGCATATGCACAATGGCATAGGCAACACTAAGACCACCCAGCAAAACACCCAGGAAGTTGAACACTGCCGCCATAACCACAGCGAGCTGAGAACGCATCGCGCGGGTATAGATGACAGTTGCCACGGCGTTGGCTGTGTCATGGAAACCATTGATGGCTTCGTAGAACAGCACAAAAGCCAGTGCAAGCAATAATAACAGCCCGGTATGCAAATCCAGGCCAGCAAACAAATGTAGCATAGGACGTTACGCCATTTTGAGGACATGAACGCGGCGCATTATCAGTGACTTTCGCGGCGCGGGCAAAGTGAAATATAGATTTTTTTGATTTGCCTCCTGTATGAATTTCGCTCAAAAAATAATTATCTTATATAATTCAGGCAAATACTTCCCCTAAGTAATATTGCTGCTGGTGCGGCCACTGAGGAATCTTTACAATTCACGCCCATTTTTTCTAAGAGGAGCGCAACGTGGAAAGGTTTGATGCCATTATTATAGGCGCTGGTGCGGCGGGTATGTTCTGTTCTGCGCTGGCAGGTCAGGCAGGACGCCGGGTTCTGCTGATCGATAATGGTAAAAAACCAGGGCGAAAAATCCTCATGTCTGGCGGTGGGCGCTGCAACTTTACCAACCTTTATGTCGAATCAGGCGCTTATCTGAGCCAGAATCCGCATTTTTGTAAGTCTGCGCTCGCGCGTTTTACCCAGTGGGATTTCATTGATCTGGTCAATAAACACGGCATCGCCTGGCACGAGAAAACGTTAGGGCAACTCTTCTGTGATGACTCCGCTCAGCAGATTGTCGACATGCTGGTGGATGAGTGCGAGAAGGGCAATGTGACCTTCAGATTACGTAGCGAAGTGTTGAGCGTGACGAAGGATGATGCGGGATTCACGCTTGAACTGAATGGTATGACAGTAGGCTGCGATAAACTGGTCATTGCGACCGGAGGCCTCTCGATGCCGGGTCTGGGCGCGTCGCCATTTGGTTATAAGATTGCCGAACAATTCGGGCTGAACGTGTTGCCGACGCGAGCAGGCCTGGTGCCATTCACCCTGCATAAACCGTTGCTGGAAGAGTTACAGGTGCTGGCAGGCGTGGCGGTGCCTTCAGTGATCACCGCTGAAAACGGCACCGTGTTCCGTGAGAACTTACTCTTCACCCACCGCGGCTTGTCTGGCCCTGCGGTATTGCAGATATCCAGCTACTGGCAACCGGGTGAATTTGTCAGCATCAATCTGCTACCGGATGTCGATCTGGAAGCCTTTCTTAATGAACAGCGTAACGCGCATCCGAATCAGAGCCTGAAAAACACGCTGGCGGTTCATTTGCCGAAACGGTTGGTTGAACGGTTACAACAACTCGGGCAGATCCCGGACGTCTCGTTAAAACAGCTCAACGTGCGTGACCAACAGGCGCTCATTGCCACATTGACTGACTGGCGCGTACAACCTAACGGCACTGAAGGCTATCGCACCGCCGAAGTGACGCTCGGCGGCGTGGACACCAATGAACTCTCTTCACGGACGATGGAAGCGCGTAAAGTTCCGGGCTTGTACTTTATCGGTGAAGTGATGGACGTTACCGGCTGGCTAGGGGGCTATAACTTCCAGTGGGCGTGGTCGAGCGCATGGGCTTGTGCGCAGGATTTGGCCTCAAAATAACGCTTGCGTTACATATCCCATAACCACGGCCATTCCTAAAATTACCATCAGAAAGGCAATAATCATCGGCGTGCGAAACATCGATTTCAGCAAAATAACTTCTGTTAAGCTGGCACCCGCGCTGCCGATGATGAGTGCCATTACGGCTCCCATCCCCATGCCTTTGGTCATTAATACCGAAGCGAGGGGAATTACGGCCTCTGCACGTATATAGAGCGGGATACCTATAACCGCGCTCAAGGGGATAGCCAGTGGATTATCCGTTCCGGCATGTGCTGCAATCCATTGTGCTGGAATAAAGCCGTAAATAAATGAGCCAATTAGCACCCCAATTAACAGGTAGGGAAGCACTTCTTTAAATTGCCGCCATGCATCCTTTATTGCCTGAGTCAGCAGGCTGGGGGGCGCCGTTTTGGCTGCACTACAGCAATTAACAGCAGGTTCTGCGGTACAGCAAGATGTGGTTTGCGGCGTAAACTTCGCAGAGCGCAAGTTAATAACGGGTTTATCGGACACTGATTTGCAGCAGCTCGCGTTGCTCCCCTTTGCCGGTATGACATATCGTTCGAAGCCAACAAAATCCAGTAACAAACTGGCGGCCAGCGAAACGCCGCACGCAATAACGGCGTACAACAACGTTACCTTCCAGCCAAATGTTGCCCACATTAGCCCGACGATAATCGGGTTGAGTAATGGTGAAACAAACAAAAAGGTGAGCGTTGGGCCAAATCCCGCTTTTGCAGAAAGAAGACCGCGAAGCATGGGAATGGTTGAGCAACTGCAAAACGGAGTCACTGCACCTAACATTGCTGCCAGCAAATAACCGCGCCCTTTACGCGCACCCATCATTTTCTGGATCTTATGATCCGGGATTTTCTGACGGATTACGCTGACACCAGCACTGATAAGAAGAAAAAGTAACGATAGCTCTACGGCTAAGAACAGGAACATCCCGGCGGCGTCGCGCAGCCCTGGTAACCATTCAAACATTTTATACCCTCGCTAAAACTATATTTCTAAAATTATCGAAATAACGAGCGGTGAGCAAGATATTTCTGGTATTATCGAAATATCAATTAGCCGGAGAAACTACTTATGGAACTGGAAGATGTCGCTAAGGCACTGAAAGAATTAGGTCATCCGACCCGTTTGTTTATTTTTCGTCATCTGGTCAAAGCGGGAGAACGCGGGATGCCGGTAGGCGAGTTACAGAAGGAACTTGCGATCCCCGCATCGACCTTGAGCCACCATATCTCGGCGCTGGTCTCCGTTGGTCTGGTTAAGCAAAACCGCGAAAGTCGCACGTTGATGTGTGTCTCGCAATATGATGTTCTGGAAGGGATTATTAGCTTTCTGCGTGAAGAGTGCTGCGTGAATAACGGGAAGTATTAATATTCGCCGGGCTGTAGCATAACCACAATCCGGCGAGAGTCATTATTTTTTCGCAGACCCCGCTTCTAATATAGAAACGATGGAAAACAGTGTAAAACACACTGCACCTAAGCCAACCAAAACTCGCGAAGGAATAAAATAAGCCATATCGGTTTGCGCAATTTCAGCAAGGAACGCTGCAAGGAACAGGCAAAACAGACAGGTAAATACCGGAATCATGGGTATTCTGTTGGCTAACGAACAGGTGCGTCGCCATACCAGCGCCAACAGCCACACTTTGGAGAAAATACTGTAGCAGATCATTCCCAGACAAATAAGAATAATGCCGGGTGCCAGTCTGGCACTTGCATCAGAACTGACTAAAACGTAGATGCCCTGAATAACGGTAAGTGAACCGAGCAAAATAACCCAATAACACCAGAGCCAATGTTCTTTCTCTGAGAATGTGTTCCGCGTTTGATGAACAATAGTGGCGACCAGGCCAATAAGACAAGCGCAAATTGCCGTTAACCCTAGCAGTACGTGACCAGCAACATAATGTGGTGTGATATCTGCACTACGTAACAGCGCGACTGACCAAATGAAACCAAAGAGAGTAAGCAGAACGGGAACAGCAATTAAGCAGTTACCGATTGTTGAAGAATAAGCCTGCAACGGCGTACCATCACTCTTACTGCCCGAGGCATTTTTGGGAATTAGCAGAAAATGCCCGGAAGACGCCGCCACGGTTGATACGCAGGCGGCAATCATCCCAACACCGAAAATAACATGCCCGGCAACAAATTCATCGGCCATGACATTATCACTTGCCAGCAGTAAGCATCCCCAAATCATAGTTGCGACAGACCCAGCGTAACCAATAACAGGAAAAAGTGTGTTGTAGAGCTTATTCACACCATGCGTTAACTGCGAAATAATAATAAATGCAGTAGTGAATAACGCCAGACAGATTGCAGAAAGCGAAATAAGCACATGCCCTGCCACAAAATACTCACTTTGCCCGGAACCTGCTAATACAAAATCACCCAATGCAATACATATTATCCCCATAATTAAAGGGATTAATTTAAATAGCCATCCGATATATATATTCATTTTAAACTCCATGTGTACTTTCTGCTAATATAAGAAAGCGTATCAGTAGTATTTTTAGTCAGTTAAATATGACAATGAGATACCACCAAATGTAACAAGTAACTTTACTATAGCCGGATTTATTGCCCGGAGTGTTAAGTTTTAGATGTGAGTTAATGCTGATAAATAAATATTTATCCTAAGGTAAATTCCGAGTTAATATCTTTATCCTATTTTTATTTTGTTGCTTTAAACGACCTTGTTCGAGATTGCTTTATTTAATACACAAGCATTTATCATCTTTTCAAAAAATTATTTCACTTTCGGTAAATATTTGCACCTCGGCGATAATAACGCTATGTGATAGTCATCGGATTTTCTGTTATGCAAACCTACGCAGTAGTACCTGAGAACCTGTGCAGAAGATTTTTGGTTAAAAACGCTATCGAACAGAAGAACATCGCGATGTATCACAAGCTGATGGTAATCAAATAGACAACATGAATATAAATGTTAGTATTTAATTGATTTCACTTATGAGTATGCGTGTTTCATTTACGGCCAGGAATGCTGATGATGACAACATTACTACCCGTTTTCACCAGACCTTCCCCGTTGGCGCTCAGTTTGCTGCGCCCTGGCCGCCTTTGCCGTTTCCTTCTTATCCCGGATGGAATAATTCGCTGAACGTCGTTCGGTGGCAGTTGTAACACGCGTCGATTGCTTACAGGGATTATGGCGGGTCGATTATGGATAATATTAAGCGCCATCTGGCGTGGTGGGTTGTCGGGTTACTGGCGGTGGCTGCTATCGTGGCGTGGTGGCTGTTGCGCCCGGCAGGTGTGCCGGAAGGCTTTGCCGTCAGCAATGGGCGCATTGAAGCGACGGAAGTGGATATCGCCAGCAAAATTGCCGGGCGTATCGACACCATTCTGGTGAAAGAAGGCCAGTTTGTTCGCGAAGGTGAAGTGCTGGCGAAGATGGATACTCGCGTGTTGCAGGAGCAGCGGCTGGAGGCCATCGCGCAAATCAAAGAGGCGCAAAGCGCCGTTGCCGCCGCGCAGGCTTTGCTGGAACAGCGGCAAAGTGAAACTCGCGCCGCTCAGTCGCTGGTTAATCAACGGCAAGCTGAACTGGACTCCGTAGCCAAACGTCATACCCGTTCCCGCTCACTGGCCCATCGTGGGGCTATTTCTGCGCAACAACTGGATGACGACCGCGCCGCTGCCGAAGGCGCCCGTGCTGCGCTGGAATCGGCAAAAGCCCAGGTTTCGGCTTCTAAAGCCGCTATAGAGGCGGCACGTACCAATATCATTCAGGCGCAAACTCGCGTCGAAGCGGCACAAGCCACTGAACGGCGCATTGCCGCAGATATCGATGACAGCGAACTGAAAGCCCCGCGTGACGGACGCGTGCAGTATCGGGTTGCCGAGCCAGGCGAAGTGCTGGCGGCAGGCGGTCGGGTGCTGAATATGGTCGATCTCAGCGACGTCTATATGACTTTCTTCCTGCCAACCGAACAGGCGGGCACGCTAAAACTGGGCGGTGAAGCCCGGCTGATCCTCGATGCCGCGCCAGATCTGCGTATTCCTGCAACCATCAGTTTTGTCGCCAGTGTTGCCCAGTTCACGCCAAAAACCGTCGAAACCAGCGATGAACGGCTGAAACTGATGTTCCGTGTCAAAGCGCGTATCCCACCGGAATTACTCCAGCAGCATCTGGAATATGTCAAAACCGGTTTACCGGGCGTAGCGTGGGTGCGGGTGAATGAAGAACTTCCGTGGCCTGAAGACCTGGTGGTGAGGTTGCCGCAATGACGCATCTGGAACTGGTTCCCGTCCCGCCTGTCGCGCAACTGGCGGGCGTGAGCCAGCATTATGGAAAAACCGTTGCGCTGAACAATATCACACTCGATATTCCGGCCCGTTGCATGGTCGGGCTGATTGGCCCGGACGGCGTCGGGAAGTCGAGCTTGTTGTCGTTGATTTCCGGTGCCCGCGTCATTGAACAGGGCAATGTGATGGTGCTGGGCGGCGATATGCGCGACCCGAAGCATCGCCGCGACGTCTGCCCGCGCATCGCCTGGATGCCGCAGGGGCTGGGCAAAAATCTCTACCACACCTTGTCGGTGTATGAAAACGTCGATTTTTTCGCTCGCCTGTTCGGTCACGACAAAGCGGAGCGGGAAGTCCGAATCAATGAACTGCTGACCAGCACCGGGTTAGCACCGTTTCGCGATCGTCCGGCAGGGAAACTCTCCGGCGGGATGAAGCAAAAACTTGGGCTGTGCTGTGCGTTAATCCACGATCCGGAATTGTTGATTCTTGATGAGCCAACAACGGGGGTTGACCCGCTCTCCCGCGCCCAGTTCTGGGATCTGATCGACAGTATTCGCCAGCGGCAGAGCAATATGAGCGTTCTGGTCGCCACCGCCTACATGGAAGAGGCCGAACGCTTTGACTGGTTGGTGGCGATGAATGCCGGAGAAGTGCTGGCAACTGGCAGCGCCGAAGAGTTGCGACAGCAAACGCAAAGCGCCACGCTGGAAGAAGCATTTATAAATCTGTTACCGCAAGCACAACGCCAGGCGCATCAGGCGGTAGTGATCCCACCGTATCAACCTGAAAACGCAGAGATTGCCATCGAAGCGCGCGATCTGACCATGCGTTTTGGTTCCTTCGTTGCCGTTGATCACGTCAATTTCCGCATTCCACGCGGGGAGATTTTTGGATTCCTTGGTTCGAACGGCTGCGGTAAATCCACCACCATGAAAATGCTTACCGGACTGCTGCCCGCCAGCGAAGGTGAGGCGTGGCTGTTTGGGCAACCGGTTGATCCAAAAGATATCGATACTCGCCGTCGGGTGGGCTATATGTCGCAGGCGTTTTCGCTCTATAACGAACTCACCGTGCGGCAAAACCTTGAGTTACATGCCCGTTTGTTTCACATCCCGGAAGCGGAAATTCCCGCGCGAGTGGCTGAAATGAGCGAGCGTTTTAAGCTCAACGACGTTGAAGATGTTCTGCCGGAGTCATTGCCGCTCGGCATTCGCCAGCGGCTTTCGCTGGCGGTGGCGGTGATTCATCGCCCGGAAATGTTAATCCTCGATGAGCCTACTTCTGGCGTCGATCCGGTGGCAAGGGATATGTTCTGGCAGTTGATGGTCGATCTCTCGCGTCAGGACAAAGTGACTATCTTCATCTCCACCCACTTTATGAACGAAGCGGAACGTTGCGACCGCATCTCACTGATGCACGCCGGAAAAGTGCTCGCCAGCGGTACACCGCAAGAGCTGGTTGAGAAACGCGGAGCCGCCAGTCTGGAAGAGGCATTTATCGCCTATTTGCAGGAGGCGGCAGGGCAGAGCAACGAAGCCGAAGCGCCGCCCGTGGTACACGACACCACCCACGCGCCGCGTCAGGGATTTAGCCTGCGCCGTCTGTTTAGCTACAGCCGCCGCGAAGCACTGGAACTGCGCCGCGATCCGGTACGTTCGACGCTGGCGTTGATGGGAACGGTGATCCTGATGCTGATAATGGGTTACGGCATCAGTATGGATGTGGAAAACCTGCGCTTTGCGGTGCTCGACCGCGACCAGACCGTCAGTAGCCAGGCGTGGACACTCAACCTCTCTGGTTCCCGTTACTTTATCGAACAGCCGCCGCTCACCAGTTATGACGAGCTTGATCGTCGGATGCGTGCGGGCGATATCACGGTGGCAATTGAGATCCCACCCAATTTCGGGCGCGATATCGCGCGCGGTACGCCTGTGGAACTCGGTGTCTGGATCGACGGAGCGATGCCGAGCCGTGCCGAAACGGTAAAAGGTTACGTGCAGGCCATGCACCAGAGCTGGCTACAGGATGTGGCGAGCCGACAATCGACGCCCGCCAGCCAAAGCGGGCTGATGAATATTGAGACGCGCTATCGCTATAACCCGGATGTAAAAAGCCTGCCAGCGATTGTTCCGGCGGTGATCCCGCTTCTGCTGATGATGATCCCGTCAATGCTAAGCGCCCTTAGCGTGGTGCGGGAAAAAGAGCTAGGGTCGATTATCAACCTTTACGTGACCCCCACCACCCGTAGCGAATTTTTGCTTGGCAAACAGCTGCCGTACATCGCGCTGGGGATGCTGAACTTTTTCCTGCTCTGCGGCCTGTCGGTGTTTGTGTTTGGCGTACCGCATAAAGGCAGTTTCCTGACGCTCACCCTGGCGGCGCTGCTGTATATCATCATCGCCACCGGAATGGGGCTGCTGATCTCTACCTTTATGAAAAGCCAGATTGCCGCCATTTTCGGTACGGCGATTATCACGTTGATCCCGGCGACGCAGTTTTCCGGGATGATCGATCCGGTAGCTTCGCTGGAAGGACCTGGACGTTGGATCGGCGAGGTTTACCCGACCAGTCATTTTCTGACTATCGCCCGCGGGACGTTCTCTAAAGCGCTGGATCTGACTGATTTGTGGCAACTTTTTATCCCGTTGCTGATAGCCATCCCGCTGGTGATGGGCTTAAGCATCCTGCTGCTGAAAAAACAGGAGGGATGATGCGCCATTTACGCAATATTTTTAATCTGGGTATCAAAGAGTTGCGCAGTCTGCTCGGTGATAAAGCGATGCTGACGCTGATTGTCTTCTCGTTTACGGTGTCGGTGTATTCGTCAGCGACCGTTACGCCTGGATCGTTGAACCTCGCGCCGATCGCCATTGCCGATATGGATCAATCGCAGTTATCGAACCGGATCGTTAACAGCTTCTATCGCCCGTGGTTTTTGCCACCGGAGATGATCACCGCCGATGAGATGGATGCCGGACTGGACGCCGGACGCTATACCTTCGCGATAAATATTCCGCCTAATTTTCAGCGTGATGTCCTCGCCGGACGCCAGCCGGATATTCAGGTGAACGTCGATGCCACGCGCATGAGCCAGGCATTTACCGGCAACGGGTATATCCAGAATATTATCAATGGTGAAGTGAACAGCTTTGTTGCGCGCTACCGTGATAACAGCGAACCGTTGGTATCACTGGAAACCCGGATGCGCTTTAACCCGAACCTCGATCCCGCGTGGTTTGGCGGGGTGATGGCGATCATCAACAACATTACCATGCTGGCGATTGTGCTGACCGGATCGGCGCTGATCCGCGAGCGTGAACACGGCACGGTGGAACACTTACTGGTGATGCCGATAACGCCGTTTGAGATCATGATGGCAAAGGTCTGGTCGATGGGGCTGGTGGTGCTGGTGGTATCGGGATTATCGCTGGTGCTGATGGTGAAAGGCGTGCTGGGCGTACCGATAGAAGGCTCGATCCCGCTGTTTATGCTGGGCGTGGCGCTCAGTCTGTTTGCCACCACGTCAATCGGCATTTTTATGGGGACGATAGCGCGTTCAATGCCGCAACTGGGGCTGCTGGTGATTCTGGTGCTGCTACCGTTGCAAATGCTTTCCGGTGGATCCACGCCGCGCGAAAGTATGCCGCAGATGGTGCAGGACATTATGCTGACCATGCCGACGACACACTTTGTTAGCCTCGCGCAAGCCATTCTCTACCGGGGTGCCGGATTTGAAATCGTCTGGCCGCAGTTCCTGACGCTGATGGCAATTGGCGGCGTGTTTTTCACCATCGCGCTGCTGCGATTCAGGAAGACGATTGGGACAATGGCGTAAGGAAGGGAACCTTGACTTCATACTGTGATGTCATACTATTGATGTCATGAAGTGAAGTCATAAGGACATGCCATGAGAACCCAGGTACAGGCTTTACGGAAGAAACAAAAAAATACATTGGATCAAATATTTAAATCTCCTGTTCCTCAAGGGATCAAGTGGTCTGATATAGAGTCACTGGTTAAAGCATTAGGCGGAGAAATTAAGGAAGGAAGAGGTTCGCGTTGTAAGTTCATACTAAATATGAGCGTTGCGTGTTTCCATCGGCCTCATCCGTCGCCAGATACCGATAAAGGCGCTGTAGAAAGCGTGCGTGACTGGTTACTAAGTATAGGGGTAAAACCATGATCAAACTGAAGACGCCAAACTCTATGGAGATTGCCGGACAACCTGCTGTTATCACCTACGTGCCAGAACTGAATGCATTTCGTGGCAAATTCCTGGGCTTGTCAGGTTATTGTGATTTTGTCTCTGACAGCATTCAGGGGCTGCAAAAAGAAGGGGAGCTTTCCCTGCGAGAGTATCTTGAGGATTGTAAAGCTGCGGGTATTGAGCCGTATGCGCGTACAGAAAAGATTAAGACCTTTACGTTACGCTATCCAGAATCGCTGAGTGAACGCCTTAATAATGCGGCTGCGCAGCAACAAGTCTCTGTTAATACCTATATTATTGAAACGCTGAATGAGCGTTTGAATCATTTATAACTTATAGCGGCCCAACAATTTCTGTTGCGCCGCTATATTTTTGTGGCTCTTAAGAGGCCTTTCTAATCAACCGATGCCCCTCATTCATCATCAGGATTTTGCTATACACATCTTCCTCGACGGCGTTTTTTGCTGATGTCATCACTCGTGCCAGATTCGCTTCGTTGTGATTATTCACATACGCTTTGCCGACGGCGGTGATAAACGCTTTGCGCAGATCGCTGGCGATATTTACTTTAGCGACGCGATAATTAACAAAGCTGCGTAATATTTCCGGGGCGATACCGGAGCCGCCGTGAATAACCAGCGGCACCGGGCAGACTTCGGCAATGCGCTTCAGCAGGGGGATATCGATACGCGGTATATCGTCCAGGCCATGAACGTTGCCAATAGAAACTGCCAGCATGTCGCAACCGGTGCGCTCGACAAAGGTCTTCACCTTTTCCGGTTCCGTTTTGCAATCGGCTTCGCTGACGTGATCGTCTTCTTTGCCGAGAATCGCCCCCAGCTCCGCTTCAACCGGTACGCCATAGGATTTACAGAAATCGACAGCTTCCTGAGTGAAAGCGATATTCTCTTCAAAAGAGAATGCTGCACCGTCAATCATGACCGAGGTAAAGCCCGCGCGCACCGCCTGTTTAACATCCTCCTGGGTTTTCCCGTGATCCAGATGAAGACTGACCGGAACATCCATTTTATCGGCGTGACGTTTCACGATTTCATAAATGTAATCGTATCCCGAGAGTTGTGCATTGGTGGGTGCAATCTGAATGAAGTTGGGTAATCCCGAACGCTCAATAGCGTTTAAAATTGAAATTGTCGTCTCCAGATTGGTGGTATTAAATGCGCCCGCTAATACCCGTTTTTCCTGAATTCGGTCGAGCAGTATCCGTCCATTAACTAATGGCATATTGAAAACCTCATCTTTTAATATCAGTTAATTATTCAGCTTCACCGAAGCGGTCACGAAATAAGGCGGTGAGAGTCTGTATTGCCTCATTTTCATCATCGCCTTCGCAGCGTATTTCCACCGTTTTGCCGCCTTTTATTCCGGCACGCATAATATTCATCATGCTGGTGGCATTAATATCATTACCCTCATAATGCAGCGTCACTTTACAGCTATACTTTTTGGCGGCTTTCGCCAGACAAGCCGCCGGACGTGCATGCAGGCCAGTACTGTTTCTGACCTCCACGGTTTTACTCAACATAGTGCTCCTCCCGATGATGTAATGGCATCACGCCTTCTTGCTGTAATTTCAACTGATACCAGCTTTTCCACTTGTGCTGATAACGCTGTAATTGATGATATCTCGCCCGATTCGGTAACAAACGTTGGGCTATGGTGACTTGCGGCGGTGGAATATCCGGTGCGGCGGTTAATAATGCTCCGACAGAAACCGCCTCGTTAAATGCAATTGCTTCAACCGGACGCTGTAAAATATCCGCCTTTAATTGCAGCCAAAGAGGATTATGGGTTGCCGGACCGATCACTTTTAACGCGCTGGTGCCAGGCACATTAAAACAGGCGAAGCAGTTGGCAAATTCCATGGTTAATCCCAGTGAGACGCTGGCAATTAACATGTCGATACTTAACGTATCGCCAAGGCCATAAAATAATCCACGGGTATGGCGATTTTTATAGGGCGAACCCGAACCGCGAAGATGCGGAATAAAGACGGGAATGTCATCGAGCAACCAATTCCCCGCCAGATAATCAGCATGTCCGCGAGTAAGTGATGCGGCGATCTCCTCATCGGTTAGCCGGAACGTGTTGCGCAGCCACTCCAGCGCGAAACCGCCCACGGGCAGAGACGCAAACAGGGTGAACTGGTTGGCAAGCGAATAACAGCCGTTTGCCAGCTTGTCACGTTTGGCCTGTTCATCCAGCGTCGGTTGTGTATCCAGTTGCAGAATGCCTTCCGTGGTCCCCGTCGAGTTAAGGATATCGCCCGGCATCATCTGCAACGCCCGCGCACCCACCATATGGTCATGTCCGGCCAGCGTCACGCTGACCGATTGCGAGAACCCAAGCGTTTTGCAGAGCGACTCGCTGACCCATCCGGCGTGCTCGCCTGGTTGCACTAATGGCGCAAATGCAGAACAGGGAACGTGTAACAACGCCGCCGCTTTCGCTGACCATTCGCCTTTGCGCACATCCAGGCACAGCGTGCGGCTGGCTAAGGTGATATCCGTGCGCTGTTCGCCAGTCAGCCGCCAGAGCAGCACTTCCGGCGCATGTAGCAACGCAGACCGCGGCGATTACGCAGCGGATAATGCTCCAGCAACCAACGCATTTTGAAGGCAGAGTAATTGCTGTGCAGTGGTAACCCGCAAATGTCATAAAGTGCCGCACTGTCTGCCTCGCTAAGTGTTGCCAGATACTCTTCACCGCGACGGTCATACCATGCCAGCATTGGCGTCAGGATCTCGCCGTGTTCGTCAAGGAACACGCCTGACTCGCCAAAACTGGCAATGCTGATCCGCCTGACTGGCAGCGGCGAAGCGGCGTTCAGTTGTGCTATCGCCTGGCGGACCTCCTGCCAGAGGGCGTCGATATCGAAATCGACATCGCCCTGTGGGGAGATCTGTTTTGCCGTCACAAATTTATGCGCGCCCAACGTCGTTGCATCCAGGCAGGAAAAGCAGGTGACTTTGCAATTGGTGGTGCCAATATCGATAACGATAGCTGCGCTGTTATCAGGCATAAACCGTGCTCCGCGTCATTCGGAAAATGCCATACAGTACCAGGGCGATAACCGGCACCAGACCAATGGCGATGATATTGCCGTTGAAGATTTCCAGCAGCCAGAAGCGGAACGGGTTACCGCCATCAAGGAAACTGGAAACCTGGCCGCTGGAGCCTTCGGCAAATTTGAAATTAACGTCTTTCGCCATTCCGGTAATAAACGGCGCGATTTTGGTAGCAATCCACAGATCGGCAATAATCACCGGGATCGCCGCCAGAACGGTGCGGAAAATATTGCCACGGCTGGCTAAAGCAATCATCGACGCCATTACCGCCAGGTTGGCAAGGTCGCCAAGCGGCAGGACTTCATTACCCGGAAGGACAAACGCGATAAAGACCGAGATTGGCGTCAGCAGCAGGGCGGTGGAGATAATCGCCGGGTTACCCACAGCAACGGCGATATCCAGGCCGATATAGAGATCGTCACGGTCAGGGTATTTGGCATTGAGATACTTTTTAATGGCTTCAGACAGCGGTAATAAACCTTCCATCAGGATGCGTACCATGCGTGGCAGGATGAACATCACACCGCCAATGCTGATGCCAAGCAGCAAGACTTTTTTGAAATCGTATCCGGCAATTACGCCGAGCAGAATGCCCAGAATAGTGCCAACCATCATCGGTTCGCCGAAGATGCCAAACTTTTTCTGTACGGTTTCCGGGTCGATATGAATACGATTGAGGCCGGGGATATGGTCGATGATTTTGTCGACCAGCAGACCGACCGGGAAGAACACCACCGAAGAGAGCGTCGGCAATGAGATCCCTTCCAGTCCAAAGTATTTTTGTACCAGTGGCGCAGACCAGTCGGCGAGTTTAAGTACTACCACCGCAGCAATCGCCGCCGCCAGCAAACCAAAGAACAGGCTGCCGGTACTGTAATAAACCAGCGTACCGGCAAGGGCAAAATGCCAGTAGTTCCACATATCTACGTCAACGGTGCGGGTTTTATTTAACGCCAGCATCGCCACGTTAATCAGAATGGTCAGGGGAATAACAAACGGGGCAATTGGTGAACCCCATGTAATAGCGGAAAGTGGTGGCCAGCCTAAATCCACCACCGGTAAATTAATTCCGGTGCGTTCAACCATCGCCTGGGCCGCTGGCCCAACATTGCTGGTAAGAATATCAAAAATGGCATAAATACCGACAAAACCAATGCCGACCGTTAATGATGAGCGTAAGGCTTTAGCGGGTTTTACTTTAAAACAGAGAGCAAGAATAAATAACACCAGCGGTAACATTACCGTGGGGCCAAATCCCAATATATATTGCACAATATTATAGAGGGTATGCGCGATATCGTTCATAATAAACCTCTTTTTCAGGCGAGAGCGCACCTCGCGTTAGCGCCTGATGGAGTGTGTTGAAATTAATTATTATTAATTACTTTTTAAGGATCGAAACAATTTGCGCCAGTACTTTCTCTTCGCCAATACCGGTAATAATCGGCAAGCCGTTAACCACCGGGACATCGAGTTCATAAGGCACTTTAGTCGTTGAGACTACCAGTGCTACACCGTCGGTATTTCCAGGTAAAGAGGCAACGTTGGTTTGGGAATAATTGACGTTAAGACCTTGCTCTTTGCAATATTCCATGACTTTTTCTGTTACCGCCGTGGATGTGGCAATACCCGTGGCGCAGACAAATAAAATGGTTTGACTCATATTTCACCTCGTTCTTTCATTTTGTTTAAGATTACTGTGTGTATTTCTGTTGTTTCCATCGTAAGCAGGGCGCGCATAAAGGGCGTATCCTGAATCATCTCCATAATCCAGCCCAGGGCATTTAATTGTTTGTTGCTTTCGCTTAATGCGAGCAAAAAAATCACTCTTACAGGTACGGGGTCAGGGTCGCCCCCCATATCGGCAAATTCTACCGGCTCCGGCAAAATGCCGACGGCAATTGCATTGTGCCTGACATGTTTATGATCCGTGTGTGGAATGGCGACACACGGCGGTTCGGTAGGCAGCCCCGTTGGGTAAGTTGCCTCACGTTTCAGCACATGGTCGGCAAAATCAGGGACCACCAACTCGGCGGCAACCAACGGTTGCGCTAACTGACGGATGATCTGTTCAACACTTAACCCTGCCGGAAGTCGTTGAATATAATTTTCCTGAAACTGTATGCCTTGCATTTTATTCCTCTTAAAAAAGTGTACTTAACTCACTTCCCGACGTTGCAGCACGGTGCCAAGATAATATTTATTTCCTTTTAACCAGACGTTGCCAAACTCAACGGGTAATCCACGGGAGAAAAAGACTAACTGCTCCAGATGCAAAACGGGTGCATCTTCACTGATATCTAAAAAATGACCGCGTTCATTACCAATTAATCGCGCGGCATAGCGACTTTCCGAGTAACGAATTTTTCTTTGCGACAAACTTTCTATTGTTGGAAATAAATTGTGTTGATTAAAATCGATTTCTGCGATGCCGGGGCATAGCTCAATATTGATACGGTTCTCTATCAGCATCGCTTTTTCATCACCAATTGAACGTAAACGCTCAAGGTAAAGAATATCCTGACCGGGCGTTATTCTTAATTTCTCTGCCACATAACGATTAGCCGGTTCAATCCGTGACGTAATAACTTCAGTAGTAAAATGTATTTTCTGGCTTTCCAGCGATTCCGCGAATGACAATAATCCTTCACCTAACGGATATGCCACGTTCTCTTTTTTGACAAATGTTCCCTTGCCCTGGACCTGAATCAACACGCCTTCTTTTACCAGTTGGGCGACCGCTTTTTTAACGGTTCCCCGACTCACTTCCAGCATATCCATAATCTGGTATTCCGAAGGAATGCGATCGTCTTCCACCAGATCCCCGGTATAAATACTTTCTCTTATCCACTCCACCACTTGTTGATAGAGCGGTATTTGTGACGACTTACTTAATGATTTCATGGCGCGCACCTGAACATTTACAGTTGTCTATGGACAATCATGGACAACTTCAAGCGTATAGTAGGTGAGCAGGCGAAAAAGAGGATCGAAGCGTCTCACATTTTGAGGGACCAAATCGTGATCAAAAAAATGTGACGTGAGTCGATATTTGGCAGGAATTTACTGCGCCGTCAGGAAATAACGGCGCGTTGGTAGGAGTTAATCTTCCTTCGGCAAGCACTGCAAATGCCCGTGCCGCACGCCGCGCTGGGCGATAACGTCATCGGCAAAATGCTGCACGTCGCCCATGTCGCCTTTCAACACGGCGATTTCCAGACAGTCGTCGTGGTTGATGTGCACATGCAGAGTAGCAACCGAGAGATCGTGGTGATGATGTTGGGTGGAGACAATACGGCTGGCTAAGTCGCGTTTTTCGTGTTCATACACATACGACAGCACCGCGAAACCTTGTGTGCCGTGCTGCTGTGTCGCTTCCTGCGCCAGGGCGCTACGCAGAATATCGCGGATAGCCTCGGAACGGTTGTTATAACCACGACGCTGGCTCAGGCTGTCCAGCGTCTCCAGTAAATCGTCATCAAGCGTGATGGTGACTCGTTGCATTTGCGTTAAACCTTTTCTGTGGCGCGACGGCGCACGGGGAATGCGGGTAATACCGCGTTTTGTAGCACACGTCCGGCGTCAGAGGAAAAGGTTAATTTATCTCCCACCACTTGGGTTTCGACGATTTGTCCGTTGTCCATCACCATCACTCGCTGGCAAAAGCGTTCTACAAGACGTAAGTCGTGGGTGATGAACAGGCAGGCGGTGCCAAACTGTTGTTGCAGCTTTTTCAGCAGGCGAATGACGCCCGCCTGTAACACGAGGTCAAGGTTAGAAACCGCTTCATCCAGAATCAGCAGTTTCGGTTCGACCGCCAGCGCGCGAGCCAGGCAGACGCGCTGGAGCTGGCCGCCGCTTAACTGCGGTGGGCGCTTGTCGAGCACGCTGTCGTCGAGATCGACCGCCTTCAGCATTTCGCTGGCGCGCGCCAGTTGTTCGGATTTTTTCAGTGATAGCAGGTGGCGCATCGGTTCACGCAGGATCTCGCGCACGGTTTTGCGCGGATTCACGGCGCTGATGGAGTCCTGAAATACCATCTGAATATCGCGGCGGAACGCTTTACGTTGCGCGCGATTAAGTTTCGCCAACGGTTCGCCGCGCCAGCTAATATTCCCTTGTGAGGGCGATTCTAAGCCTACCAGCAGCCGCGCGAGAGTGCTTTTTCCGCAGCCGCTGCGCCCCAGCAGGGCGACGGTTTCACCGCTTTTCAGGGTCAGCGTAACGTTATTAAGCACCGCCTGATGCTGGTGCTTACCGCTAAATCCACCGTGCGCATAGTGATGGGAAAGGCCGGAGACGTTAAGTAAAGTCATGATGCCAGCTCCATACCGTAGAGGGCGAGATGCGCAGAAACCAGGCTGCGCGTCACTGCATGTTTGGGGGCGTTAAACAGCGTTTCGACATCGCCCTGTTCGACAATTTTACCGTGTGACATCACCGCCACGTCATCCGCCAGACGCGCCACAACGCCCATATCATGGGTGACCAGCAGCATTCCCGGTGCTTGTTTTTGCATAATGCTTTCCAGCAGATCGAGGATGCGCGCCTGTGCTACCACGTCGAGGTCGGTGGTCGGTTCATCGGCGATGATAAACGGCGATTCACACAGCACCGCCATCGCAATCATCATGCGCTGCAACATACCGCCGCTCATCTCGAACGGGTACAGCTTCAATACGCGCGCGGCGTTTTCCAGCCCCACCGCTTCTATGGCAGCGGTAAGCGTGGCGTCGTCGGCGGGTTTCCCCAGCGCCAGGCAGGTTTCCCGCGCGTGGGTCTGCATGGTGTGTAGCGGATTAAAGGCGCTGCGCGGGTTCTGCATGATGGTGGCAATTTTGATGCCGCGCAGGGCGCAAGGCGAAACCGGTTTGCCATCGGCTAAAATTTCCCCCGCCGTCTGGCGAACGCCTGCGGGCAAAATGCCCAGCGTCGCGGCGCAGGTTAATGATTTCCCGCTGCCGCTACCGCCGACTAACGCCAGCACGCGCCCGCGTTGCAGGGTTAACGATACACCGTGCACCAGCGGCTGCGCGGCCTGTAGCGCGATATTACGTAGTTCAATCTGTTGCGGCATTAGTGTGCGTGCTCCGTCACCAGATGAGGATCCAGATGATCGCGCAGTGCGTCACCCACCAGGTTAAAGGCCATCACGCTGATAAACAGCGCCAGCCCCGGCCAGAACATTTGCAGCGGCTGGGTCCAGATATACTGGCGCGCGTCGTTAATCATCACGCCCCATTCGGCGGTCGGCGCGGTCACGCCGAGGCCGAGGAAGGACATCCCCGCGACGTGTAGCATCATATGACCGATATCCAGCGTCGCCAGCACCAGCAGCGAGGGGATCACCGCACCTGCCAGATGATCAACAAACACCCGCACATGGCCCGCGCCAGAAAGCCGTGATGCCAGCACAAACTCGCGCTGGCGCAGTGAAATCACCAGACTGCGCACCATGCGCGCGTACCATGCCCAGTGCGAAAGGGCGATGGCGATAATCACGTTGGTCAGCCCGGTGCCGAGCACGCCAACCATAAAGAACGACAGAATCGAGGTCGGGAAGGTCATAAACATATCCGCGACGCGCATGGTGGCCTGATCAACGCGCCCGCCAATCAACCCGGCGCTGCCGCCAATAACCAGCCCTAATGTCAGCACCAGCAGCAGGCAGGCCATTACCGAACCGAGCGACACGCGGGTCGCCGCCATCAGCCGCGAGAAAATATCGCGGCCTAAGTGGTCGGTGCCCAGCCAGTGCTGCGCATCCGGCGAGAGCAGGCGCGACGGCAGATCAATCGCCTGGGGGTCATACGGCAGCCACCACTGGCTGGTGAGCGCAATCAGCGCCAGCAGGGCGATAATGATCAGCGCCAGGCGTACCGACCAGCGGGAAGAGAGGAAAAAGTTCACGCGTGCGCTCCTTCATGACGACGAATGCGCGGGTCCAGCGCGGCGTTGAGCAAATCGACAATTAAATTACAGACCACAAAAACCACCACCATCATCAGCGTAAAGCACTGAATGACCGGATAGTCACGGTTAAAAATCGCCGACACCGCATAGCGCCCGACGCCCGGCCAGGCAAAGATGTTTTCGATAATCATCGTCCCGCCGATCAGTTCGCCGATGTGCATCCCCACGGCAGTAATCATCGGCAGCGAGGCATTGCGCAGAATATGGCGACGTTCGGTCTGTTTGTCGTTCAGGCCGCGCAGCCGCGCCCAGGTGACGTGACGCTGACCGGCGACGTCTAGCATACTGGCGCGCAGCAGTCGCGCGTTAATCGCCAGCGACATAAAGGCAATGGAAACCGCAGGCAAAATGATGTGCTGCCAGCCGCCGTAGCCCATCGCAGGTAGCCATTGCAGATACACCGAAAACGCCATCACCAGTAAAAACGCCAGCCAGAAGTTGGGCATCGACACGCCGAGAAACGCGATAAAACGTACGGCGAAATCCGGCAGACGGTCGCGATGGCGCGCCGCCCAGATACCGAGTGGCACTGAGGTAAACAGAATTAACACCAGCGCCGCGCCCGCCAGTTCCAGCGTGGCGGGCAGGAAGTTCAGCATATCGTCCAGTACCGGGCGTTGGCTGGCGAATGAGATACCAAAGTCAAGATGCAGCGCCTTCCATAACCAGGTGCCGTACTGGACGTACAGCGGCTGATCCAGCCCCAGCATGGTGCGGGTAGAGGCCAGCATCTCCGGCGTCGGCGGCAGGTTAGACAGACGCAGATAATCGAGCGCCGGGTCGCCGGTACCGAGGCGCAGCATCAGAAAAATGATCACCGAGGCGGCGAGCACCATCGGGATCAGCAGCAGAAAGCGGCGTAATACGTAACGCAACATTAAGGTTTCACCGGTTTAATCTGTTCGAACGGAATTTCGGTGGCGATCGGCGCGTAGGGGATGTTACCCAGCTCCGGTTTTGATACCACCATCATTGAGATGTAGCTGATCGGCAGATAAACCGCCTCGTCATGCAGACGGGTCAGAATGTCGCGATACAGCGCCTGACGTTGCGTTTCGTCATGGGTCGCCAGCACTTCGCCGATCTCTTTATCAATCAGCGGCTTGTCGGCTAATCCTTGCTGTGCCTGGAAGTCAGCGTGCGACGGTACGCGCATTGAACTCAGGAAGGCGTGTGGATCGTATGGCGCGCCCCAGGTGCGGTGGAAAATCATGCCAAAACGACCGTCGCGCTGACGAGCATAGATACTGCTCTCTTCTTCGCCAATCAGCGAGACATCTGCGCCAATCTGGCGCATATCAGCCTGAATGATTTCCGCCATCGATTTACTTAACGCATCGGTGCCGATGAACGAAAGTTCAATGCGCAGCGGCTGACCATTTTTCTCGCGGATGTCTTTGCCCGCAGGTAGCGTCCAACCGGCTTTTTCCAGCAACTCTTTCGCTTTCTGCGGATCGTACTGGCGTGGTTTCAGGCCGAGATTAGCGTAAGGCACAGAAGGGGCAAACAGGGTGTCGGCAACCTGCTGGGTGCCATACAACGCGTTATCAATCAGCGATTTTTTGTTTACCGCGTAATTAAGAGCTTCACGTACTGCCAGCTCGTTGGTGGGGGCTTTGGCGGTGTTGAGCGCCAGCATCACGGTTTCGATCGGCTGTGACAGTTGGGTGTGGTAAGCCGGATTCTGGCTAAAGCGGGCGAAGGTATCGAGCGGTAATAACCCTTCGTTTCCGTACAGCAGGTCGATATCGCCAGTTTCAAACGCTACCGCGCGGGTAGTCGGGTCCGGGATGACGTTAAAAGTGATCTTTTTAATCGCCGGCTTTTCGCCCCAGTAGTTTTCGTTACGGACGAAGACATCGTACTGATTCAGTTTCGATTCCTGCAAAACCCACGGCCCGGTGCCAATCGGCGCTTTAATCCCGTTCATGGTTTCATGGTTTTTAAACTGCGAGGGGGCGATAAAGCGGAAAGGGCGTGGCAGGGCCAGTTCTTGCAGGAAAGGATAGTAGGCGCTTTTCAGGGTGATTTGCAGCTCGTTTTTGCTGAGTGCTTTGACATCAACAATCTGGTTTGCCAGCTCCAGCCAGGCGTGACGTTGACGGTTATCGAGCACTGCGCGGAAGTTTTCTGCCGCTGCCTCGGCATCGAACGGTTCGCCGTTGGAGAATTTCACGTCATCACGCAGGGTGAAGGTCCAGGTTTTACCATCTTCTGAATGAGCCCAGCTTTTTGCCAGCCACGGGATCACCGAACCATCAGCCTGATATTTCACCAGCGGTTCATAAACCATGCTCTGGGCGAACATCTGGTTAGGCGTGTAAAGGTGCGGGTTTAGTGGCCCGACGTTCACCGGCCAGGCGGTGGTGATTTCATCTGGCGCGGCGGCATGGACGATAAAAGACGCACAAGCCAGCAGCGCAAATAGAGTGCGGCGGAGTGTGGAGAGCATGGTAACCCCAATGGATTAAAATAGATGGCGGAAATAAGTATGACGATTTTAAGTATTCGTCATACTGATTACCTGTTCTGGATCAAGAGATGGACAGTCGGGTGGGCGGATCAGTTAACTGAATCGATCCATTGCACACTGTCGGCGGTGAGCGTAAAGGGGGTAGGGGTGCAGATTGCCAGGCTTAAATTGTCGAGCTGGCAATGGCTGACTGACAGCGAGGACTGATAGGTGCTGTCTACGCTGACGATTTGCCAGGCGCTGCCGCCACGCTGTTTAACGATGGCTTCTTTGCGCGTCCAGATGCGCCAGAACATTTCCAGTTGCTGATCAGGATGCACGGCGTCCATTTCAGCGTGTTCCCCGAGGCTGAACACGGCGTTCGCCAGCCAGCGCCAGTTGGCGCGCGGGCGAATCACTTCGATATCGCAGCCGACTTCGCCTTCATCGCTCAACAGCAGAGCGATATCGTCACCGCTATGGCTTAAGTTGAACCATAGCGGCGTTTCCGGCGCGAATGCAGGTTTGCCTTGTTCGCCATAGATGATCTCCGGTAGCGGGGAAAGCGTGTGCGAAAGCAATGCACGCCCCGCCAGCCAGCGTTCGCGTCGTGGACCTTGCGGTGCTTGCTCGCGTAAACCCGGTGGCAGTGGAGCTGCGCTTAAGGTCGAAACTTTCCCCAGAACTATCCGATACATATCAGGGCCAACGTTTAATGATGATGGATGTATTAATGCCGCCAAAGGCAAAGTTGTTACTCTGCAAAAACTCACAATCAACCTTGCGGGCTTCATGCATGATGTAATCCAGCGCGCCACAATTCGGGTCTGGTTTATTCAGGTTTAGCGTAGGCGCAAACCAACCTTCGCGCATCATTTGCAGACTCATCCAGGCTTCGAGCGCGCCACAGGCACCAAGCGTATGACCAAAATAACTTTTCAGCGAGGAGAGCGGCACATTATCACCGTAAATGGTTGCTGTCGCCAGACTTTCTGCCATATCACCACGATCGGTCGCCGTGCCATGCGCCGAAATATAGCCGATATCTTGTGCGCTTAACCCGGCGATTTTCAGCGATTGCTCCATACAATACTGCATGGTTTCGCGCTGCGGCTGGGTAATATGTGCCGCGTCGCAGTTAGTCGCAAAGCCGACGATTTCACCGTAAATGGTCGCGCCGCGCGCTTTGGCGTGCTCCAGTTCTTCGAGAATGAGCGTACCTGCGCCTTCACCAATCACCAGCCCGTCGCGGTTTTCATCGAACGGTGAAGGTGTGGTTTTCGGCGCATCATTGTGCTGGCTGGTGGCGAAAAGCGTATCAAATACCGCTGCTTCTGAAGGACATAACTCTTCGGCACCACCGGCAACCATCACCGTTTGATAACCGTGGCGAATGGCTTCCCACGCATAACCGATTGCCTGGCTGCCGGAGGTACAGGCGCTGGAGGTTGGGATCACCCGCCCGCGCAGGCCGAAAAAGAGGCCAGTATTAACGGCGGTGGTGTGCGGCATCATCTGCACATAGGTGGTGCCAGTGATGTTGTTCGTGTGCTTTTCCGTCAGCATGGTGGCGAACTCGCTCACCGGGCCGGTACTGCCGGTCGATGAACCGTACGCAATGCCCGTTTCGCCGCTGGTTAATATCGGATCGCCAATCAACCCTGCCTGCTCTAACGCCAGCTCGCTGGCGCGGGTCGACATTTGCGACACGCGGCCCATTGCACGGATACGCTTGCGGGTGTAGTGCTCCGGTAGCGTGAAATCATCAACAGGCGCGCCAAGCAGGGTGTGCAGACCATCGTAGACCTGCCACTCCGGCATTTTGCGCACCGCATTTTCATACGCCAGTAAGCGTGCAGAAACGTCCTGCCAGTTTTCACCAAAGGCAGTCACGCCGCCCATTCCTGTAATCACTACGCGACGTGTCATAACATCCCTCCGTTGATGGAAATAACCTGGCGGGTGACGTAACCCGCAATATCAGACATTAAATAGCTGGCAAGCCCGGCAACTTCTTCCGCCTGGCCCATACGTTTCATGGGGATCATCGACATTGCCTCTTTCAGGGCGCTCTCTTCCATTTCGATCATCCCGGTATCAATAAGCCCCGGCGCGATGCAGTTGACGGTGATTTTGCGTTTCGCGAGTTCGATAGCCAGTGCTTTTGTTGCGCCGATAATTCCGGCTTTGGCAGCGCTGTAATTCACCTGGCCGCGATTGCCCATTATGCCGGAAACCGAGGATAGCGTGATGATGCGCCCACCCTGGCGTGCGCCGATCATCGGCATAATGCACGGCTGAATGACGTTGTAGAAACTGTCGAGGTTGGTGTGGATCACCGCATCCCAGTCGTCATCGCTTAAAGCCGGAAAAGCGGCATCGCGGGCGATCCCGGCGTTACTGACCACGCCGTACCAGGCACCGTTTTGCGCGATCTCGTGCTCCAGCACTTCCCGACACTGTTCGCGGTTTGCGACGTCGAAACTGAGCAAACGCCCGTTACCCCCGTTGGCGACAATGGCATTCAGCGTTTCCTGAGCGCCTGCGGCGTCACGGTGATAGTGAACGCCAATGTTAAAGCCGTCTGCCGCCAGTTGGCAGGCGATAGCGCGACCAATGCCTTTGCTGGCACCAGTAACCAGAACTGAACGACTCATCAGGACGCTCCTTGTTGAAACAGGGTGGTAAGTTCTTCCGCGGTCGGCTGGAAGGTGTTAATGCGGCCCGTCGCCTCGCCGTCGTTGATGCTGCACTCAAAACTGCCGAAGCGATCGTCTTGCATCAGCAGTTTGACGGTAATGGTCAGCGTCTGGCCTGCGGGCAGAATGCCAGCGGCGCAAAGCAATTCACGCGCGCCCAGTACCATCCCTAACTCAATACTGTTTTTGCCCTGCTGGTGGCGATGCCAGCCAGACCAGACTCCGACGGTTTGCGCCATCAGTTCAAGGGCAAACCAGCCAGGGAGATTGCCGTCCGGGTCGAGAAACGGTGCCAGTACGCCACTGGGCGAAACCGTTACGCGGCAGACCGCGCTGTCATCGCTGACGCTCACCACGTCTTCCAGCAGTAACATGGGCGCGTCGTGGGGCAGATAAGCGCCGGGTGATAAATAGTGGCTCACGAAACCCTCCCGAGCAGAATGCTGGCGTTATTGCCGCCAAAGGCGAAGGAATTGGACAGGATCACCGGACGTGCCAGCGGCTGCGGTTTTTCGATAATGCCGCACGGTGGCAGCGTGGGATCGCGCGGCGACAGGCTGAAATCCTGGGCGGGCAGCGGTAAATCACGCTGTAAGATCAACATGCTGATTGCCGCCTCGGTAATGCCCGCCGCGCCCAGCGTGTGTCCGGTCAAATGTTTGGTGGAGCTGCAAGGTACGCGTTCGCCAAACAGGGCGTTAACCACCATGGATTCAATCTGATCGTTGAGTTGTGTGGCGGTGCCGTGCAGGTTGATATAGCCGACGTCATCTGGCGTAAGCTGCGCATCGGTCAGCGCCTGATTAATAGCGCGGATCGCTCCTTCGCCCTGCGGATGCGGGGCCGAAATATGATAAGCGTCGCTTGATTCACCAACGCCCAGCAACGCGATGGGCTGCGGTTCGCGGGTCAGCAGCATTAGCCCCGCCCCTTCACCAATGGTGATACCTGCGCGGTCACGACCAAACGGCTGACATAAGGTTGGCGACAGCGATTCGAGGCTGTGAAAACCGTTAATCGGCATCCGGCTCAGGGTGTCTGCGCCACCCACAATGGCGGCATCGACCAGCCCCGCTTCGATAAGCCTGCGCCCGCTGATCATCGCTCTGGCGCTGGAAGAGCAGGCGGTTGAAAGGGTATAGGCCGGGCCGTCGAGCGCCAGCCAGTGGCTGAGAAAACGCGACGGATCGCCGAGTTCTTGTTGCGCGTAGTGCCATGTGGTGCTCGGCTGTCCGTTGGTGCGCAGGTTAACGTGCGTGTCGCCCTCATGCAGGCCGGAGGTGCTGGTGCCAAGTACAATCGCGATGCGCTCGCGACCATATTTCGCGATAGCGTCATCAACCTGCGGCTGGATCTGCGCCAGCGCCGCCAGCAGGATCTGATTGTTACGCGAGCGGTGCGCAGCGAATTTTTCGGGGATAAGCGGAAGCTCGCCATCCACGCCAGCCAGGACCGCCTGCGGATGCCCCTGCAACCAACCTGCGCGTGGGCGCATTCCGGGAGCAACACCGCGAGTCAGGTTGGCTGCGATCTCATCAAGGTTATTTCCCAGGGCGTTGATCATGCCGACGGCGGAAATATAAATCATATCAGTCACCTAAGTATTGAATGGTGATGTGGTATTTAAAGACATGCTGCTCAATGCTGATTGGCACGCGTTTGCCCTTGCGATTCAGATAGGTGATTTCCGTGACCAGTTTGCCGCTGGCGTTACGCAGCTCGCGTTTGTCACCGTTGTCGCGAAGTGTCCATCCTGCGGGAAGTTGCGGTTGCCAGGCGCTAATTGGCCAGTGGCTAAGCATCACGTCAGCCAGCACCTGACTTGCGGGCGGCAACTGTGGGACGACGATGGATTGCTCGGCGCGTAGCCCTTTTGCATCGTAGGTCACCAGAAACAGGCGAATACCGACCGACGACAGTCCGGCAAGGGTGATTTTCTGGTCGTCGGCGTTAAGCATCACTAGCAGCGACTGGGTTTTGCCGTTGAAGCTGCCGGTCAACAGTTGCTGGGAATTGACGGCGGGTGAAATCCCCGGCGCAGGCAGCGTGATGCGCGTGCCAGGTTGCAGCCACGCTTGCGGGCGGCCTTCCTGTTCTGGTTGCGAGTGGCTACAGCCGGTGAGGATAAGCGTAGCGGCCAGGGCGAACGCTCGCCAGAATGTGGGTTTGATCATTTTTTTGTTCTCTTTTTATCGGGCATAGCCAGCGGCGAAAGCAGGAAGGCGATGAAAATACCGCTCACCAGCACAATGCCAAAACTGCTGATGGCCTGGGTGGCGCTGAATACCAGCATTCCCAGCGTCAGCAAGGTGGTGAGCATTGCCAGCGTGATCGCCAGCAGTGAAGTTAACGGTGTACCGCGCGGATTACTGAAAAACAGCGTGTAGTTGATACCGATGCCAAGCACCAGCACCAGCGCCAGCAGCGAAAAGAGATTCACCGCCTGCCCGCTCATCGCCAGCACCGCCAGACCGCAGCCCAGCGAAAGCACCGAAGGCACCAGGCTGATAAGCCCTTTGCGCCAGCCGAGGCGAGCTACCGCGCCGCAGGCAATCACCGCCAGCGCCACCAGCAACAAGCCGGTTAAGACGTAGCGGTAAAGTGCGAACAATTCATCAAAGGTACTTTTGCGATCAACCCAGGCAATGCCGCCAGGGTAATAGCTGGCGATTTCCTGCAACAACGCGCTACTTTTAACCCCTTCAACCGGCACCAGCACGCCGCTTGCGCCATTTTCCAGCGTCAGCCACAGCAGACGCCAGCCTTCACTGGCGGGGCTTGCCAGCCATTCATCAACGTTCACCGACATGGCGTTGAGATCCGGGTTCACCGCCGTCAGCTCGGCATTTTGCAGTGCTTTTGTTACCGTCGGGGCCGCCGTTTTCAGCAGGTCTAAATCTTCCTCCTGCCGCGCCAGGGAGTTCAGCGGAATGGTGCGGTAGTTGCTGATAAGGCCGTCTTTTTTCGCCTTCTCCAGCGAGGTGGTAAATGTCTCCAGCCGTCTTAATGTTTGCTGTGGGGAGTCGCCGTAAACCACAAACCATTTTTGATCGACGCTTTGTCCGGTCAGGGCGGTAATGGCTTTCTCCTGGGCCAGAATATGCTGCGGCAGCGCCTGTAACTGCGAGATATCGTCATCGACGCGCAGCATTGACATCCCCGCCAGCGAAAACAGCGCCAGCGCGACGGGCAGACCCAGCGACAGTTTTTTATTACGCCGCCATGCCGCCAGCCAGCGCAGCATCAGCGCCATCGCCGGAACCGGGCGCACCGGCAGGCCACGGCACAGCCACGGATGCCAGAACAGGACGGTCAGACAGGAGGCGCTCAACCCGACGGCGGCAAAAATCGCCATCTGGCGAATACCAGGGAAAGGGGCGAGCATCATAATCAGATATGCTGCTACGGTGGTGAGCAGCGCCAGTAGCAAGGCATTACGCACTTTCGCCATGCTTTGCCACGGCGAAACGTCGTTGCCGTGCACCATCCGCTCGGTAAGGAAATAGAGCGTGTAGTCAGCGGAAATGCCAATAACGCTCATGCTCATCACCAGCGTCATCAGGTGTAATTCACCGAAAATCAACAAGGTGGCGACCGTTCCCGCCAGCGCGCCGATGCCGATGGAAATCACGCAAAGCAGCAACGGACGTAAAGAGCGGAACACCGCCACAATCAGTAATATCACCCCCAGCAGCGTTGCCACGCCCAGGGTGGAGATGTCCTGCTTCGCCTGTTGGCTGGCGTAATCGCTGTAAAACACCGTGCCGCGCGAGAGCAACTGCGCCTGCGGGTAACGCGTTTTCAGATCCTTTTCCAGCGTATTCAGGGTCGTGATGAGCTGGTGGGTTTGCTGCATATCAAACGACGATCCCGCCAGTTCGCCGTGCAGCAGATACCAGTAATTGCCCTGGGGATCCTGCGTTACCAGCCAGCCATCCATCAGCCGCAAACGCTGGCCGTTTTTCGCCATCGCCAGCTGCGAGCCGCGCATTAACATCAGCGGATCGTTTTGCAGCTCCTTGCCGCTTACCCCGGAGAACGCGGAATAAAGCTGGGAGAGGATCCACTGCGCCTGCGCTTCGCCGCCGTTTTGCAGGCGGGCGCGAGTGTCGGGGTCAATCAGGCCGTTGCGGTGCTGCCAGAAAAACGCTCCCCACGCTTGCAGGCTGGCGGCATCCATTGGCCCTTTAACGTCGCCAAGCGCAGCGGATTTTTGCAGCAGCGTCAGCCACTCCTGAGCGACCCTGGGATTCGCCTCTTTACCGGGGCTGACCAGCCACACCAGTTGCCGGTCCAGACGCTGCATAAAGCCGTCATTCAGCGCCGGAGGAATATCGCCCATCGCCTGTTTGGGTAACATAGCCAGCACGCTACTGTTCAGCCGTGATTGCGGCAGCAGGATCAGCAACGCCGCCGCCATGACCAGGCAGACTAGCCCCCATAACAGCGCGGGGCGTTTACTGGGCGGCAAAACGTTGGCGTTCGTCATCGGTCAGTTGCGCTGGCGTCAGTTGATGTTGGGTAAGAGCGATATCGGTGCGATCGCCCTGTTTATCATTAAGTTGAATGCTCTCCAGATAGGTTTGCCCGGCGAGATCGATGGTGTTGAAAATTTTATCCAGCGGCGTGGTGGTCGGCGTCAGGCGCAGCGTCCAGCGGCCTTCGCCTTTGTCGGCAAATTCGACGCGGAAGTTTTGTTCCAGCACTTTGCGATCGGCCTGGAACAGCGCGCGCAGCAGGTGGTTAAACTGGAACATCTGCGGGTTATTTTCTGCCGTGATGATTTGCGGCGGCTGGCCGTTGATCACCTGCACCATGCGTTTATCGTCGAGCAATAGCTGCATGGGGAAGGGTGAGGTTTGATCCCACAATAACCCCTGGTCGCGGGCGATCAACATCTGGCCCTGAGATCGCAGCGGCTGCGGCAGATCTTTAATCGTCCGGGTTTGATCAAAATGGGCGCGGATCACCGGTTGTTCGGTAAAGCGTTGCTGAAGATCGTCCAGGGTCAGGGCGCTTACAAACGGGCTAATCAGCAGTGCCAGCAGCGGCAAAAATTTCATGGTTTGACTCCCATGCGTTCAAACAGAATATCGGGGCTGACAAAGCACAGTTCGCGGCTTTGCTCGTCTACTGCGACCTGGATGGTGTATCCGGTGGTGGCGCGTTTGCCCGTTTCGGCATCGAAAATCTGATAGCCAATCCGCAGACGGTTTTCGAACTCTTCGATATGCGCACGCACGCGGATGCGTTGCTCAAAGGTGAGGGCGTGGCGATATTTCACCCGCGCATCGACCACTGGCCACAAATAACCGGACTCTTTCATCTGCCGATAGCCGTAATTGAACTGGTTGAGCAGCGCCTCGCGGGCCACTTCAAAGTAGCGAAAATAGTTACCGTGCCAGGCCACGCCCATCATATCGACGTCGTGAAAGGGAATGGTCAGCTCGACTTCAGCGGTAAATCGGGGATCGTTAAGCACCCTTTACTCCTTGTCCTGAATTTCCGGCAGTTGCCAGAAATCGAAAAAATTAAACCAGTCGAGGGGCGACTGGAGCGCGTAATGTTCCAGGCGCGCGGCGTAGTGGTCGATAGCGTTTTGCAGCGCCTGCTGGCGTTCGCCACGCGGCAACAGCAGCGGGTCGGCAAAGGTTTCGCAGTGAATATGCAGCTTGCCGTGCTGGCGCAGGGCGAAAATCAGATTCACCGGGCAGCGCAAAATGGACGCGAGAATAAACGGCCCCTGTGGGAAAGGTGCAGGCTGACCCATAAACGGACTCCAGCAGACGCGCCAGTCGCCGCCGCGTTGTGGGTTGACGGCGATGCGGTCACCGACAATCGCCACCCATTCGCCGTTATCCAGCTTCTCTTTCAGCAGGATGGCGGTTTCCGGGCCGATATCTGTTATCGGGAGCAGGTTGATGCCAGCCTGCGGGGCCATCTCCTGCATTATCTGTTTAAAGCGTTGGGCGTTTTCGCTAAACACCAGCGCGTTAATGGTTTTGTAGCCCTGAATTTTTGCCAGCGCCCGGCACACTTCCACATCGCCAAGATGCGAGGCCAGCAGCAATTTGCCGCGCGGATCGCGGACGTCAAGCGCCGCTTCTGCGCCTGGCGCAAACAGCACATCGCGCCCCAGCTGTAGTTCGCCGCGCCAGCTGGCGATTTTGTCGAGCATGGCGTTACCGAAACGTAGAAAGTGCTGATAGCTGTTGAGTTTTGCTGCCTGTGGTTGATGCTGGCGCACACGGGCGAGCCAGTCTTGTGATGCTTTGCGCGCACGAGCAGCGGTGAGCCAGTAGACGCCCACTACCGGGTAAAGCAGCGCGGTAAACGCCGTTCTTCCCAGCAGACGCCAGACCAGCAGCATCAGGCGCATTCCCCATAATCCTTTCACTTCACTCTGCCGCGCCCAGTGGCTGGAAGAGCGGCGCATTAACAGCGAAGGAATACGCGGCAACATGCCGAAAAACAGACGCGTGTGCATGAGCGAGATGCGGACGTTATCTTTCAGGGCATCAAAATGCGAAAGCCCGTCCAGCGGATAGGTGACGCGGGTCGGCACGAAATAACTGGTATTTCCCTGCCAGTAGAGGCGCACCATCACTTCGGTGTCGAAATCCATCCGCTTGCCGATGGTGGCGTGTTTTGCCAGTTGCAGCGTTGGCGCAACCGGATAAACGCGAAAACCGCACATGCTGTCTTTCAGTTGCAGGGAGAGCGTTTCTACCCATACCCAGACGTGGGTGACCCAGCGCCCGTACAGCCGTGAGCGGGGGATGGATTCATCGTAAATTGGCTGGCCGGAGATCAGCGCCGTAGGGTGCTGTTCGGCAAGTGTTAGCAGTTTGGGGATATCTTCAATCGCGTGCTGACCGTCAGCATCCACCTGTACCGCATGGCTGAAGCCCGCGTCTGCCGCTGCCTGTAAGCCGCGCATCACCGCCGCGCCTTTACCTGCGTTTTCTGCTAAGCGAATTAAGGTCACGCCAGGCTGTTCGCTAACCAGATTATCCAGTTGCTGTTGCGTGGCGGCATCGCTGCCGTCGTCCACCACAATACAGGGGAGATTAAATGGCTTAAGACGCGCCAGCACGCCCGGCATCATCGCGCCGTGGTTGTAGCAGGGAATCAACACGCAGGGAGAAAAGTTTACCGACATAGGCGGATCTTCCCGCTACTGGCGGTGTGGCGGGCGTCACCGTCGTGACGCTGATAGCTAAAGCTCAGAATCTGGCGATCTTCCTGCCAGTTAAGCGTGAGCGTGACGCGGTTTTCCGGCAGCAACGGAGACTGGAATTTTATGTTCTGAATGGAGTGAAAACGCCAGCCAGGCGCGAGCAGAGTGAGCGCGTAGCTCATCGCCCAGTCGATTTGCGCCACGCCAGGGAGTAATGGTTGCACGGCAAAATGACCGCGAAACCAGAACAGATCTGCCCTGAGATGCAAAACAATCTCAAGGTGATTCGCTTGTGCCTGATGGCGCTCGATTTCATGGGGCTTCATGAAATAACTCCTGTAATTGCGCATAGACACGCTTGTTCATACTGTTTACTGGTATTTCATCAATAACGCGCCAGTAACGCGGAATGGCAACTGGCTCCAGCGTCGGGCGCAGTAATCGCCGCCAGGTCATTTCCTGGCGATGCCCGCCGCCGTTCTGCCATTGCAGATGAGCTTCGTCATCCAGCACCAGCAAAACGCCAATGCACTGACGCCCGCCGCGCGTAACGGGAACTGCCGCCACCTCGCGAATACCGTCCAGTGCCAGCAGACGTTGTTCCACTTCCTGCAAAGAAATACGTTTTTCTTCAATCTTAACGATGCGTCCGCGACGCCCCATCAGATGGAACTGACCATCTTCGCTAAACTGCAAGATATCGTCGAGTAACAAGCCGGTATCTTCCGCCATCAGCGGTGAAAAGAGGCGAAAAGCATCACCTTCGGCCTGGAACTGCATACCTGGAAAGGGCTGCCAGCGGCGTTGCTCTTGTTCGCGGTAACGCCAGGCGATGACGCCGGTTTCCGTGCTGCCGTAGATTTCATCAGGCCAGACGCGCAGCCAGCTCGCGGTGTGTTGTACGTCCTGCCACGGCAGCTCACCGCCAGCAGAGAGAAGCACCTGAACGGGTGGCGGAGAAAGCTGGGTATCCAGGCGCTTCAAAAATGCCGGGCTGCTGATGAAGATATAGCGATGCTGATGACTCAACGCGGCAAACTGTTCGACATACCAGAGCATGGCGGCGTGCAGCGGTAATCCCAGCGCCATTGGCAGGAAAACGCGAAAAGTCAGGCCGTATAAATGCTGCGGCAATACGGAACCGACGACACGACAACCCGCCAGACGTGCGCCTAATCGTTCAGCCAGCAGTTCTGCTTCACGATCCAGCAAATGAACAGGTTTAATCACCCGCTTCGGCTGTCCCGTGGAACCGGAGGTAAACAGCTCGATAAAAGCCTCTGGCGCTATGGCGGCAAAGGTGAATGATTGTGTCGCGACTTGTGGGGAACTTGCTACCAACAGCAATGAACCTTGCCAGTTAAGTTCGCTGTCGCTAAGCACACCATCGAACAGTTCACGTTGCTCGTTAAGCTGGATAACACGGTTATGCCCCGGAAGCACCGGCGTTTTTCCGGCGTGTAGCGTGGCGAGCAGGGCAACGATAAACAGATAGCTGTTCTCAAAGCACAGCGCCCAGCGTTCACCCGGCCGTTGCTGCAAACGGCAGATAAGTTGCGCGACATCGTGACGCAAATCGCCCAGCGTCCAGGAGCTTTCGTCCAGCCACGCAATGGGCGTGTCATCAGGGCGTGGCGCAGTCAGCCAGCGTGCAAGCGGTAAGGTCTGCTTCATGAGCGATCTCTTTTCATCACCTGACGGCGCACCAGCCATTCACCAGCCATTAACGTCCCCATCAACAAATAAGCAATCATGCCGTTCCATGCAGTCCATAACGACATATCGCCATGCAGCGCGGTAAAGAGGGCAATTCCGCCGTTGATGATGAAAAAGCCGCACCAGACTTGCGTAACGTGGCGGGTATAGCGCACGCCCTTTTCCGGAAGGTCTGGCTCCTGCAAACGCGCCAACCGCTCAACTATCGGCATTGCCGACCACAGCGAACCGCCAAAAACCGCCAGCATTACCGTATTAACCACTACCGGGTAAAACAGCAGTAGCTGGTGCGTTTTCAACGCAAAGCTGGCGACACACAAGGCGATGCCTACGACAGCGACGATTTGTGTGACGGCTTGTAGTGGCCCCGCCTGGCGACGGGTCTGGCGCAGGCGCAACAAAAGCAGCAGCGCCATCAGCGGCAACAGCCAATGCAGGCCGTTATGTGCCAAACCAAGCCAAATCACAAACGGCCAGGCGAGCAGCAATAATCCGGTCAGCAGCTTAATAATCGGTAGCGAGCGAATGCCCGACATCAGATCAGGCTTCTTGTAGCAGGCGTTCTACGGCCTCTACGACATCCTGGACTGTACGCACTGCTTTAAACTCTTCCGGCTTGATTTTCTTACCGGTTTTCTTTTGCAGGTGCACAATCATGTCAACGGCGTCGATGCTGTCCAGTTCCAGATCTTCGTACAGGCGCGCTTCAGGTTTGATGTCCTGCGGATCGATTTCAAACAGCTTAACCAGCAGGGCAGAGACTTCCTGATAGACGGTTTGTTGTTCTGTCATGATGGCTTTCCTCAGGCACGTTGCGCAGCAATGAAAGAGGCCAGAGTGGCGACGGAGAAAAAGTGCTGACGCATCTCTTCACTTTCCGCAGAAAGTACAACGCCATATTCATTTTTCACTGCCAGCCCCAGTTCCAGGGCATCGATGGAATCCAGCCCTAAACCGTCGCCGAACAGCGGCGCATCGGTATCGATATCATCAGGAGTCAACTCGTCCAGATTGAGGGTGCTGATGATGAGGTTTTTAATTTCCAGATAAAGCGCTTGCATTATTTATTCCTGAGAGAGGTAAACAACCTTGTTGTAATTGAAGCAAAAGATGCCGGTTTAGCTGCCTTGCTGCCAGCGCCGGTTCTTGTGAAGTTGCATCGTAAAATTTATTGATTTCTACCCGCCCACGGACTTCAACCGTAAAAAACGGCCTGGCAGGCGGAACGTCATACCATTTACTTTGTTTATCCAGCAGATGCTCGCTACAGCCGATCGTCACGATGCGTAAATCGCTGGCGCAGCGCACGGCAATATTCGCCGCCCCGCGCTGCAACGTCATTTTTTCACCGGGCTTCGTTCGCGTGCCTTCGGGGAAAATCAGGATAGTGTCACCCTGTGCCAGTCTCTGTTGGCAGCGGGGTAACAGGGTTTCAGCTTCGCTGTTGATTAAATAATCTGCCGCCCGCACGACGCCGCCAAGAAAAGGATTTTTTAACAGCGCGCTTTTTACCAGGCAGTCAGTTTCTGGCATGACTGACGCCAGTAGTACGTAATCGATCAGTGTGGGATGATTGGCTACGACGAGGCAACCGCGTTCCTGACGTAAGATTTCAGCCCCATTAATCCGATAATCCAGCACGCCAAGCCCTTTTGCGACTGTTAAAAACAGGCGAAAACTGGCGGCAATGTTGCGACGCGCCAAACGACGGCGGCGGGAAGTATCCCACACCAAAACCAACAATACGTTAAACCACACTACAGAGAGCAGTAGTCCGCCGAGGCCAAACAGGGCAAAACACAACCCGGTCATAACCAGTCGCCATGTCCACTCCAGGCGCGACATCAGCTTACTCATCTGCGGCTCCAGCGCCATTGCACGCGCTCGCCAGGCAGTGAAAATTTATCAACGTTTTGTAAAAAGTGCTGTAAAAACAACATGCTTTGCGGCAGTGATGTTTCATTGCCCGCAATGACTGGCTGTGTTTCACATTGCCAGTCATCGCCAGCTTCAATCACCAGCGCGACGGCGTACGGCCAGGTCGGCATTTCTGCTGGCAGTTGTGGGTGATAGAACTCAGGCAGAAAGCCATCAAAATCGACCATCAACACGCGCTGGTATCCCGCTTGTAACAGGCTAAGCACTTCACATAAACCTTGCTGGAAACTGTCGCGACCAGCCGAAAGCGATGACGAAACGATCGGTTGTTTGGCCGCAATGGTCAGGTTACCCACGGAAGAGTTGTGTACGGAGAGCGCGAAGTCTGTCGGAGAGAGTGCCTGTTCGGTTGCCAGTGCATGAACAATGCGGTAATTGCGTTCCAGTTCGCCATGACGACTGGTATACAAAACGGCGCCTGGCTGATGGCGACGTAGCATTGCCAGACCGCACTCCACGGCCAGTTTGCTGCCAGAACTGAGACGGCGGGCGGTCATCATTGGCAATTCGCATAATTTTGCCAACGGTGCAGCAGGGTCAACCGCCCACGGCTGGCGCGACCATGCTTGCCATTGCTGGGCTTCGCTAAGTCCAGGCGCCAGTGCCTTCCAGTCGGTAATATTTAATGTAAATTTCATCAACGCGCGCCCGCGGTAAACCAAAATTATTAAGTGACGATTATTTCTTTTGGCATATCAATAATGTATGCCCAACGCCTAAATTATCGTGGCGCTCTGCTACCTGAAATCCTGCTTTATTCAGATAGTCGTAAAATTTCTCTGCGCTATAGAAACGGCTGTTACCGTTTGCCATGCAGGTGAAATAAAGTGAGGAGGCATTCAGGCTAAACGATGCCGCTTCAAACCGCTGCGCATCCCAGAACAACTCCATAATGCAAAGTTTTGCGCCGGGCTTCATTACGCTGGCAACTTTGCTGAGTATGCTAATTATTTGTTCGGGTGAAAAACAGTCTAAAAATTGACTCATCCACCAGATATCAGCCTCGCCCGGTAACGGCGCATCGCTTAGCATATCCACAGCATGGAAATCTATACGATCAGAAAAGCCTGCATTCGCGATATTTTCTTTGGCGAGCACGATTTGTTGTGGCAGATCTAATAACGTAACGGTGATATTTTCGTTGTATTTACAGCAGCGCAAAGCCCACTTACCGGTATTGCCGCCTACATCGTACAAGGTTGTGGGGTTGTTGGCGAATACATAAGGCAGTGCGGCGTTAAATGCGCCATCTGAATAGTAATGATCAAACGCGAACCAGCTTTCACGGGCGGCATCCGGTAATTGTGAAAGTGCCGGATATATCGTCGGCCAGTCGCCAAATACTTTTAACCCGGAAGGTTTGCCTTCATTGAGTGAATCGGCGAGGAAGAATAGCCCCTGATAACAGACATCCTGGGTGAAATCCATATTCACGCGCGTCATGGTGTCATGCAGGAGGTAATGACCGATTTTCGCCAGGTAATAAATTCCCTCTTTGCAGGTAATAATTCGCCCGCTTAAGCCCATATCTAACAGAACGCTGGCAGCATATTCGTTGATATGACTATTTTCGGTGATATCAGCCAGCGTTGCGCCATGTTTGCCTTGCCGATCCAGATAAGAAAGTACACCCGCATTACGCAGGCAGAGAGCTGTTTGAAAAAGCATGGGGGCAAAGGCAATGCGTTGAGCTTCGGTAATCGCATCCAGTGCGCTAAGAGAATCCTGTTCGTACATGTTGGGCACAACCTGTTAAGAGGGAATTAAATTATTATCGGACCGAAGCGGCCCGACTTTAGGGGAAATTACAAATCTGCGCCAGCCGACAAATTCAGTTGAATATCTTTGTCGAGATTGCGGACCCAGCGATTATAGTTTTTATGAATTTGTCCGCCTGATGCTTGCAGGTTCTGACTATTTTCATAATTGATATCGTAGCTGGATGCCGTGTAGTTAATGCGAATTTCTGCTGAATGATCGCGTGATTGTTGACGTGCTTTAATTACGCCTTGTCCGGCTTCGGACATAATCCATTTGCGTTCAACGCCAGCTTTCAGAATCGCTTTTTTAACTTGATCCTGAGTATGACCGGCGCTGACGGTTGAGTGAACTTGATCAATTGGCGCAGTACGCGCACAACCCGCTAAAGCGCCCACAACAGCAATAGCAGCAAACCATTTCATGTAGTGTTTCATTATAACCCCATTAAAGTATTGTTTTTACGAGTAAAGCAGGATTTAACTGTAATTGCTGGTATCACTATTCTTTATTTAGCGAAAAATTTACTTATGAGATAAGTCAGTAAGTGCACATCAGAACAAATCATTTTGAGATGACTAAATTACTGCCAGCGGGGACCAACTATAAGTGAGTGAGAAAAATGAGGCAATAAAAATAACACAATATAATCAGTGCGTTCTCTGGGATGGGAATTTAATGATTATTCGGTGTTTATATATATTTGACTTAAGGAGTGGTTTTTATAAATTAATTTTCTGAATAATATTTCATCATTTCCTCAAATCAAATGGCCACCGTTAGATAAACAGCAGCCATTGCCTGATCAGGATGCGCTATTAACCTGGTAACCGACTTTTCGGCCTTCCCGGTCCCAGTAAAATCGCCAATTTGCTACCGCCTTTCGTGGTTTCCATCCAGATTTTACAGACGCTGGTTAATGGCACCGAGAGTAGCATTCCTACCGGACCGAGCAGCCATCCCCAAACCAACAACGAAAGAAATACCACCATGGTGGACATCCCCAGACGATGGCCCATCATCCGTGGTTCTAAAATATTGCCGATGACCATATGGACAACTAAAAACAATGCGCCGACCAGAATACATTCGTAAACACCATTAAACAGCAGCACCTGAATCATTGGCGGTACGGCGGAAATTACCGCGCCGATATTGGGGACGTAGTTGAGTAAAAACGCCAGTACCGCCCACATCAGCGCAAACTGCACGCCCATCAGCGCCAACCCCAGCCAGACGATAACGCCCGTCCATAAACTTAGCAGCGTTTTTAATGCCAGATAATGCGAAACGCCTTTTAATGCGCGGTGTAATCCGGCGATGTGAATCTGTGGGTTATTCAACGCAAAGCGCATTTTGTAAGGGACGTGGCGTACTTCAAACAGCATAAAAACAACGGTCATCACCAGCAGAAGTACGCTCGCCATTGCCCCGGAAAGCCCGGTCATTAAAGCGGTGGTGAAGGTAACCACTTTTTCTGAATCCATCCGCTGCAACATTCGTTCCGGTGACATATGCAAATTAAGAAAAGGCAGCATCTCCTGCAATTTAAAAAGCTTGCGCGTCAGCTCCTTATTAAATTTCGGCAGCATAGAGATGAATTCGTTAAACGATGCGGCCAGCACACCGACCAGCGCAGTAAGCGCAATCAACATCACTACGACTACAATCGTAATGGCAACGGGACGCTGAACTCCGCGACGAATAAACCAGGTCACCAGTGGATTGAGGACGATGGCGAAAAACAGCGCCAGTAACAATTGCACAATGATGTCTGCCGCTGCGTGAATACCTGCGAGGATTACTACCAGTGAAGCCAGCTTGAGTAGAATGTGCATGCCCGTTTTATCGGGTTGAGATGTTTCCATTGGGGCTTCCTTATGACTTTTTGTATTAAGTGTAGCGGGAGTCACGCCAGCAATATTCTGATTCTTCTTGCTGATTTACACGCCACCACGTGGTAAAAATGAAACACTGTTGTAAAAATGTGGTGCTTCTCATGCCCGTACCTGTTGCCGAACCGGCGCTTAACGGAATGCGCCTGAATTTGCGCATTGTCTCCATTGTCATGTTTAACTTCGCCAGCTATCTGACCATTGGGTTACCGCTCGCCGTGCTACCGGGCTATGTCCATGATGTGATGGGCTTTAGCGCCTTCTGGGCGGGGTTGGTTATCAGTCTGCAATATTTCGCCACGTTGCTGAGTCGTCCTCATGCCGGGCGTTATGCTGATTTGCTGGGGCCAAAAAAGATTGTCGTCTTCGGTTTGTGCGGCTGCTTTTTGAGCGGGTTGGGTTATCTGGTGGCTGGGTTAACCGCCAGTCTGCCAATTATCAGTCTGTTATTACTTTGCCTGGGGCGCGTGATTCTTGGGATTGGGCAAAGTTTTGCCGGAACGGGGTCGACACTGTGGGGCGTTGGCGTGGTCGGTTCGCTGCATATCGGACGAGTGATTTCGTGGAATGGCATTGTCACTTACGGAGCGATGGCGATGGGCGCGCCGTTAGGTGTGGTGTTTTATCACTGGGGCGGTTTGCAGGCGTTAGCATTAATCATTATGGGCGTGGCGCTGGTGGCTATTTTGTTGGCAATACCGCGTCCGACGGTGAAAGCCAGTAAAGGCAAACCTCTGCCGTTTCGCGCGGTGCTTGGGCGCGTCTGGCTGTACGGTATGGCGCTGGCGTTGGCTTCCGCCGGGTTTGGCGTTATCGCCACCTTTATCACGCTGTTTTATGACGCTAAAGGCTGGGACGGTGCGGCCTTCGCGCTGACGTTGTTTAGCTGTGCGTTTGTTGGAACGCGATTGTTATTCCCTAACGGCATAAACCGCATGGGTGGCTTAAACGTGGCGATGCTCTGTTTTAGCGTTGAGATAATCGGCCTGCTGCTGGTTGGCGTGGCGACTATGCCGTGGATGGCGAAAATCGGCGTCTTACTGGCGGGGGCGGGCTTTTCGCTGGTGTTCCCGGCATTGGGCGTAGTGGCGGTCAAAGCGGTGCCGCAGCAGAATCAGGGGGCGGCGCTGGCAACCTACACCGTATTTATGGATTTATCGCTTGGCGTGACCGGACCACTGGCAGGGCTGGTGATGAGTTGGGCGGGCGTCCCGGTGATTTATCTGGCGGCGGCGGGGCTGGTCGCAATCGCGTTATTGCTGACGTGGCGATTAAAAAAACGGCCTCCGGTGGAAGCACCTGAGGCCGTTTCGTCATCTTAAAACTTACTGAATAACCAGCGTGTTAATGATGTTTTCTGCGGTGGTCTGCGCTTTTTGCTGATCGTCAGCAGGCAGTGTGATTTGCATTGTCAGCAGTTGGTTGCCCACGTTACCCAGAATGACGGAAGAGTACGCCGTCTGGCCTTTAGCAGAGATAACGCTGTCTAACTGCTGCATTTTGTGACCTTTCAGCTCAATGGCTTTGTTGGTCACCACTTGCAGCTGTGGATCGCGGCTACGTTGCTGATCTTCCAGACGCTTCGCCAGCACAGCCAGGTCTTCTTTCGGATCATCGCCCATAATAACAATCACCGCTTTCTGCCCGGTGGCGTCGGACCAGACGTGCATGTTATTGGCCTGTGTTCCCAGCTTACCGCTCTGGTCGGTCATATCCGCTGGCAGCGAGAAGCTTAACTTGCCATCAAGCAGGTTGACGGGATTCGCGGTAGCGTTACTTTCCGCGACTGTACCTTCCGCTGTAGTGTTAGTGTCTTTATCATCACAGGCCGCAAGCCCCATAACCAGCAGGCCAATTCCGACATATTTAACCAGATTGCGCATTGACATCTTCCTTTCGATAAACGGCCATAACGGCTCATTCATCCATCTTATCACAAGTCTGATAACGAACCTTTAACTGGCCTGCAAAGCGTTGATTTCGGATTTATCTGCCAGTCTTTTCAATAGCATATTGAGTAATACGCCATACATTGGCAGGAAAAAAACGATGCTGATTAACACTTTGAAACAGTAATCAACCAGCGCGATTTCCATCCAGTGTTCGGCCATAAAGGCATCCGGACTCCGCCAGAAAGCAATGAAGAAGAAGGCCAGTGTGTCACTGACGTTACCGAACAGTGTGGACGCCGTCGGTGCCAGCCACCAGCGGCGATTCTGACGCAGGCGGTTAAAGACATGCACGTCGAGGATCTGCCCCAGCGCGTAGGCCATAAAGCTGGCGGTAGCGATACGAGCGACAAACAGGTTGAAGTGGGCGAGAGCACCGAATCCCTGCCATGAACCCATATAGAACAGCGACGAGATGACATAGGAGATCAATAACGCCGGGATCATCACCGCAAAGATGATACGACGGGCCAGCGGTGCGCCAAAAATACGCACGGTCAGGTCGGTAGCAAGAAAAATAAACGGAAAGCTAAACGCGCCCCAGGTGGTATGAAAACCAAAAATGGAGACGGGAAGCTGAACCAGATAGTTACTGGAGGTGATCACCAGCAGATGAAATAACGATAACCAGAACAACGCTTTGTAGCGCAGTGGTTGTGTTGAAACGTTCATATTTTACCTTTTTGATTAACCATTGGGGTGAGGGAACCCAATACGTACGACACGCTATTTTACCTTGATTAAATAACGTTCTTACCCTTTTTTCGAGCCGCCGCATGATACTGCTTTACGTTGACAATGCAATGGCTAATTTTCACGCAATCGTTAACCTGGTTTGCTAACGGACATACAGAGCGTAAACTAGCGCCGTTTTTTTATGTGATGAGAAGAAAATGACCGATCTCTTTTCCAGCCCTGACCACACACTCGACGCGCTTGGCCTGCGCTGCCCGGAACCGGTGATGATGGTGCGCAAAACCGTGCGCAATATGCAGCCTGGCGAAACGTTACTGATTATTGCCGATGATCCAGCCACGACCCGAGATATTCCTGGGTTTTGTACCTTTATGGAACACGAACTGGTTGCTAAAGAGACGGATGGACTGCCTTATCGTTATTTGATTCGTAAAGGCGGTTGATAGGGGCTGATTGGCTTCGATGCCGCCTTTTCCTCACCACCTAACCCTCTCCCCAGAGGGGCGAGGGGACCGATCGCGCTCAATGTTGCGGCTTGCAACTGGTTTGGTAGGACGGATAAAGCGTTCAAGCTGCATCTGCGATACGGTGCACAATGCCTGATGCGACGCTGCCGCGTCTTATCATGCCTACGAGTTCGATGCTCTGTGTAGGCCAGATAAGGCGTTCACGCCGCATCCGGCACGCAAGTGTAATGGAATGCACAAATGGATTATTTAATTCCAGTTTGTCTGGGATTGCTGGGATTGCTGGCGATGTTCGCCCCCAATTGGCTGATGCCTGTTTTTATCATCATGGGGGGATGGCTGGGGGTACTTGCCTGTGGTTGGCTCTGGTTAATGATTTTTTTACCTTTACTTAGCGGTGTCGGGCTTGCTTATGCCCTGTGGCTGATGTTCAAAAGGCCATCATTAGCATCCCGCCTGGTTGCTGCATTCAGTGTTATCTCCGTCATTCTGATGTTAGCGCTATATTACGCTTTCCTGACCATGCCGCCGTTCCCGCCTCAGCACTAAGCCTGATAGCCAGAGGCTATCAGGCAACACCTTTATCTCCTGCGCAACAACCTTAACGCATTCGCCGTTACCAGCACCGTCGCCCCCGTATCTGCCAGCACCGCCAGCCACAGGCCGGTCATCCCTAACAGTGTGGTGACGAGGAAAACGCCTTTCAGCCCCAATGCAATGGTGATGTTCTGGCGGATATTGGCGTGAGTGGCGCGCGCCAGTTCAATCATTTGCACCAGGCCGCGCAGGTGGTTATGGGTTAATGCCGCATCTGCGGTTTCCAGCGCCACGTCTGTGCCACTGCCCATTGCAATCCCGATGGCGGCAGCTTTCATCGCTGGCGCGTCGTTAATACCGTCGCCGACCATCGCCAGCGGCGCATGTTGATTCAGCTCGGTCACCGCTTTGACTTTATCTTCCGGCAATAGGCCCGCTTTAAATTCCAGCCCCAGTTCCCCGGCGATTGCCGCCGCTGCGCGTGGATTATCGCCAGTAAGGATCACCCCTTTGACGCCCAGCGCGTTCAGTTCATTGATAGCAGTTGCGGCATCGGCGCGCAGGGTGTCCTGCAATGCAATGACACCAAGTACGTCATCGTTACGTACCACCAGCACTACCGTTTGCCCGGCGCTTTCCAGTTCATTAATCAAACCAGCAAATGCATCAGCAGGATGTTTTCCGGCAGCGCAAATCAATACGCGCTCACCGTTAACCTGCGCTTCAATGCCGGACCCGACCAGCGCCCGCTGTGACTCGGCGGCGGGAATGGCGAGTGTAGCGACCTGCGCTTCACGAACTATGGCTTGCGCAAGTGGATGCGTTGCGCCTTGCTCGACCGCCGCCGCCAGTGTCAGCAGTTCAGATTCGCTAATACCCGTTGCCGGATGAATCGCGGTAACGCGCGGTTTACCGACGGTCAGCGTACCGGTTTTATCAAACGCCACCTGGGTAACGCGACCTAGCTGTTCCAGTGCCGCGCCACCTTTAATCAATGCCCCACGACGTGCCGCCGCCGCCAGCCCGGAGGTAATCGCCGCGGGCGTGGAGATAACTAACGCACACGGGCAACCAATCAGTAGCAGAGTCAGCCCTTTATAAATCCACTCCTGCCAGCTGGCGGCAAACAGCAGTGGTGGCACCAGCGTCACCAGCAGAGCGACGGCCATAATCGCGGGCGTATAGATACGGCTGAAACGATCGATAAACCGCTCAATGGGTGCGCGACGCTCTTCGGCTTCTTCAATAAGTTTCAGAATCCGGTCAATGGCGCTGGCACCCGGTTCTGACAGCACTTCCAGCGTCACCAGACGGTCTACGCTGGTGGCGCCTGCAGGAACTTTATCGCCTGTCGCGCGCTCCACCGGAATGGATTCGCCGGTCAGGGCGCTTTCATCAAAACTGGCAAACGGTGAGAGCAGTTTACCGTCGGCAGGCAAACGCCCACCTGCCGCAACTTCAATCACATCGCCAGGGCGCAGGCTGTTTATTGCCACCTCTTCCCGCTCACCGTTACGCAGGCGCGTGGCGGTTTCTGGTTTCAGCGCCATTAACGCGCTGACCCCTTGACGTGCGCGGCTGGCGGCCCAGCCTTCCAGTCGTTCGCCAATCAAAAACAGCAGCAACACCATCGCAGCTTCAGCCGTTGCGCCAATAAACAGCGCACCAATGGCGGCTACGCTCATTAACGTTTCAATAGCAAAGTAACTGCCGGATTTGATCAGCCGTAATGCCTGACGAGCAATTGGGTACAACCCAACCAGCGTGGTCGCGATAAACGCCAGTTGACCAAACGGATGATTGAACTGCTCCAGTCCCCAACTGATTGCCATCATCACGATAAGCGTAATCAGCGGCAGATTCTCTTTCAGGCGTGATTCTTGTGGTTCGTCGGTGGCCTGTTCATCGCGCAGGGAATAGCCTGCTTTTTGCACCGCAGATTCAACTTGTGCGCGGATGTCATTGTCGGCATCAACCACCAGCTTCTCGGTGGCGAACAACACCTGCACCTGATTCACGCCTGCAAGCTGGCGCACGGCATTTTCTACCTTGCGCGCACAGGCGGCACAGTCCATGCCGCTGACTTTCCAGCTATAGCGGTTGCCGGAGACGTTTTCGGAGAGTGTTGGCGTACTGGAACATGCGCCGTCGCAGCAACAGTCGTTGGCGTTCTTTACCGGTGTTAGCGGTTTGAACGCAGCAAATTGGGGGGCTTTCTTGCCGAGATTGTCAGGAGTCGACATGGCATCCTCCGGTTAAGTTTTTTCTCATTAACCGAAGGATACACTCTGGAGTCGACTCCAGAGTCAAGTTTTATCAGAGATACAGCGAGCGGACGATGAGGAAGTGACCGGCAAAGTAGCAGGCAGCAGCAATGGCGTTATCGGCCCGGAAGCGGCGGCGATAGTGGCTACCCAGCCAGACAAAGTTGCTGATAAACAGTAACGAAGCGCCGACAAACGCAGAGAGCGCCGGAGCGGTCGGACGGAAGAACCACACTTCACCTGCCAGCCACACCATCACCAGCGTCATACCGACAAAGGTACAAATGGGCCAACGTAACTCTTCCAGGCGTGTCCAGATAATGGCCAGCAACAGCGCGCCCAGTACCAGCAGCACCAGCGGCAATGGCCAGAAGAAAGAGAGCGTCATCTGGCTGGCGAAATAGATGGTGTACAGCAGGTGAGAGAGGAAAAATGCGCCAATGGCGTACATCAGACGCTGACGTGGTAATAGCGTTAGCGCATCGCCCAGCAGTGACGCACATAGCCCCGCCAGTACCAGATAGCTAATGGCGTCGAACATCGGCGCTTGCCAGGCCAGTAATAGCAGGAGAAGAAGAGTTAACGGTTTAAACACCCAGCGTTGCCAGGTTGAACCACGATAGGAGGCATCCACAGATAGCCATGCGGAAAGACAGACAGCGATAAACGACCAAAGCATCTTAGTTCCTTGAATTCGTTATTATTTAGTAAGCGGAATGCCTACAGTCTTGCTATTCAGTTTAGTGGCGAGGGCGGACAGATGACAACACCATAACGGGCAGGGTATGCTTATTTCCGCATTTTCCGATAAGGTACAAAGATGAGTAAACCACCTCTTTTCTTTATTGTTATCATTGGCTTAATTGTTGTCGCTGCATCGTTTCGCTTTATGCAGCAGCGGCGGGAAAAAGTTGATAATGATATGGCACCGCTCCAGCAAAAGCTGGTGGTGGTGAGTAGCAAGCGGGAAAAACCAATTAACGATCGCCGTTCGCGCCAGCAGGAAGTGACTCCGGCTGGCACCAGTATGCGCTATGAGGCAAGCTTCAAACCGCAAAGCGGTGGACTGGAGCAGACGTTCCGCCTCGACGCCCAGCAGTACCACGCCCTGACAGTGGGCGATAAAGGTACGCTGAGCTATAAAGGCACGCGTTTTGTCAGCTTTGTTGGCGAACAATAAGGTTATTTTTTAACTTTAAATTTCTTCTGCCAGGCCAGCAGTTCAAACACGCCGAAAAGGAAAATACGCACCTTTTCGGCACTGCTTAGCTGCGGACCATCCTTCGGCAAAGTGGATTTCAATAGCGCCAGCTGCATACCATGCATCAGCACGGTAAAAATCAGCGCCACGTTAACGAAAATATTCAGCGGTCGCGGAAATGGCTGAACAAGATTGAGGATTAAAAATCCCCATACGCAAAGCATTAACAAACGTCCAATATTAATCAGCATCACTTTCTCCTTGTGTTTCACGCTGATACAACCGATAAGCCACCTGCCCCGCCACTTTTTCCCGATATAACGACCAGTTTGCCGGAACAGTAGGCAGACCGTTTTCGACTTCACTCTCGACATATATCCAGGCTTCGTCAGCCAGCCAGCCGTTGTCTTCCAGTAAATTAATGGTTTCTTCCAACAAGCCTCGGCGGAATGGCGGATCGACAAACACGATATTATGCGGTGTGCCTTTTTGCGCCAGGAATGACATTGCATTGCTGTTAACCACCCGCGCATTATCTGCTTTCAGGGTTGCCAGATTCTTGATTAATTGCTGATGCACCGCACGATCCATCTCAATCAGCGTGGCGCCCGCAGCGTAGCGAGACAAGGCTTCCAGCCCCAGCGCGCCGCTACCGGCGAAGCAATCCAGACATTGCGCATCGACGATAACCGGAGCCAGCCAGTTAAATAACGTTTCGCGCACGCGATCGGTGGTGGGGCGCAGGCCTGGGCTGTCCGGAACCGGGAGTTTACGGCCTCGCCACTGCCCGCCAATAATGCGGATTTGGCCGCTACCGGAATGATTCGGTTTTTTCATGATAAATTGCTCAATCCGCCAGATAACACATAATTGCAGGCGGTGATGTGTATTCAGTTAAGTGATAGACTATTTCATCATTTTTTTAGCTGCTATGTACATAGCGTTAACGCTGTGCCATGAAGCAACAGCGAGGAGTGTAGTCGCAGATGGCGAAAGAAAAAAAAACGTGGCTTTTTTTCCTGGCTGGGCTTTGGTCAAAAAGAGCAGACCCCGGAAAAAGAGACAGAAGTCCAAAATGATCAATCGGTTGTAGAAGAAACAGTCCAGGCGCAAGAGCCTGCGAAGGTTGCTGAACAACCTGTTGAGGAGTTGCCGCAGGCCCATACTGAAGCCGAGGCGGAAACTTTTGCTGCCGAAGTGGTGGAAGTGACTGAACAGGTTGTCGAAAGCGAGAAAGTGCAGCCTGAAGCTGTTATCGAAGCGGAAGTCAGTGCGCAGCCAGAACCCGTAGTGGAAGAATCGCCAGCACCGGTAGTTGAACCTGAAGTCACGCCGGAGCCAGTGGTTATTGAACGTGAAGAGCTGCCATTGCCGGAAGACGTCAACGCCGAAGAAGTTTCGCCAGAAGAATGGCAGGCAGAAGCGGAAACCGTGGAGATTGTCGAAGCGGCGCAAGAAGAAGCGGCTAAAGAAGAAATCACCGACGAAGAGCTGGAAGCACAGGCGCTGGCTGCCGAAGCGGCAGAAGAGGCGGTGATGGTGGTTCCTCCGGCAGAAGAAGAGCAGCCGGTGGAAGAAATTGCCCAGGAGCAAGAAAAACCGACCAAAGAAGGTTTCTTCGCGCGCCTGAAACGCAGTCTGTTAAAAACCAAAGAAAATCTCGGTTCCGGATTTATCAGCCTGTTCCGCGGTAAAAAAATCGACGATGATCTGTTTGAAGAGCTGGAAGAGCAGCTTTTGATCGCCGATGTGGGTGTGGAAACCACGCGTAAAATCATCACCAATCTGACGGAAGGCGCATCCCGCAAGCAGCTTCGTGACGCCGAGGCGCTCTATGGCCTGCTGAAAGAAGAGATGGGCGAGATTCTGGCGAAAGTCGATGAACCACTGAACGTCGAAGGCAAAGCGCCGTTTGTGATCCTGATGGTGGGCGTCAACGGTGTGGGTAAAACCACGACGATTGGTAAGCTGGCGCGTCAGTTTGAGCAGCAGGGTAAATCGGTGATGCTGGCGGCGGGCGATACTTTCCGTGCGGCAGCGGTTGAGCAGCTTCAGGTCTGGGGTCAGCGCAACAATATCCCGGTGATTGCCCAGCATACCGGTGCAGATTCCGCCTCTGTTATCTTCGACGCCATTCAGGCTGCGAAGGCGCGTAATGTTGACGTTCTGATTGCCGATACCGCCGGACGTCTGCAGAACAAATCGCACCTGATGGAAGAGCTGAAGAAAATCGTCCGCGTGATGAAGAAACTCGACGTTGAAGCCCCGCATGAAGTTATGCTGACTATCGACGCCAGCACCGGGCAGAATGCGGTAAGCCAGGCCAAACTGTTCCACGAAGCGGTTGGCTTAACCGGCATCACGTTAACGAAACTGGACGGCACGGCGAAAGGCGGGGTAATTTTCTCGGTGGCTGACCAGTTTGGTATTCCTATCCGCTATATTGGTGTCGGCGAACGTATTGAGGATTTGCGTCCGTTTAAAGCGGACGACTTTATAGAGGCACTTTTTGCCCGAGAGGATTAACAATGATTCGCTTTGAACATGTCAGCAAGGCTTATCTCGGTGGGAGACAGGCGCTGCAGGGCGTTACGTTTCATATGCAGCCGGGTGAGATGGCGTTTCTGACCGGTCATTCCGGTGCAGGGAAAAGTACCCTCCTGAAGCTGATCTGTGGGATTGAGCGGCCAAGCGCCGGGAAAATCTGGTTTAGCGGCCATGACATCACGCGTCTGAAAAACCGTGAAGTTCCGTTTCTGCGCCGCCAGATCGGCATGATTTTCCAGGATCACCATCTACTGATGGACCGTACTGTCTATGATAACGTGGCGATCCCGTTGATTATCGCTGGTGCCAGCGGTGACGATATTCGTCGCCGTGTATCGGCGGCGCTGGACAAAGTCGGGCTACTGGACAAAGCGAAAAACTTTCCAATACAGCTTTCTGGCGGTGAACAGCAGCGCGTTGGCATTGCCCGCGCGGTGGTGAACAAACCTGCGGTACTGCTGGCTGACGAACCGACCGGTAACCTGGATGATGCGCTGTCAGAAGGGATTTTACGTCTGTTTGAAGAGTTTAATCGCGTTGGGGTAACAGTATTGATGGCAACACACGACATCAACCTGATTTCACGACGTTCCTATCGCATGCTCACCCTGAGCGATGGTCACTTGCATGGAGGCGTGGGCCATGAATAAGCGCGATGCAATCAATCATATCCGGCAGTTTGGCGGGCGTCTTGATCGCTTCCGTAAATCGGCTGGCGGCTCTGGCGACGGTGGGCGTAACGCGCCGAAACGCGCGAAGTCCTCGCCAAAACCGGCAAATCGCAAAACCAACGTTTTCAACGAACAGGTGCGCTATGCGTTCCACGGCGCTTTGCAGGATCTGAAAAGCAAACCGTTCGCCACGTTTTTAACCGTGATGGTCATCGCCATCTCCCTGACGCTGCCAAGCGTCTGTTATATGGTGTACAAAAACGTTAACCAGGCGGCGACGCAGTATTATCCGTCACCGCAAATTACCGTTTACTTGCAAAAAACGCTGGATGATGACGCCGCTGCGGGCGTGGTCGCGCAGCTACAGGCCGAGCAGGGCGTGGAGAAAGTGAACTATCTTTCTCGTGAAGATGCACTGGGCGAGTTCCGTAACTGGTCTGGTTTTGGTGGTGCGCTGGATATGCTGGAAGAAAACCCGCTTCCGGCAGTAGCGGTGGTGATCCCAAAACTCGATTTTCAGGGGACGGAGTCACTGAATACGCTGCGCGATCGAATCACGCAGATTAACGGCATTGACGAAGTGCGGATGGATGACAGCTGGTTTGCCCGTCTGGCGGCGTTGACTGGGCTGGTCGGGCGCGTTTCGGCGATGATTGGCGTATTGATGGTGGCGGCCGTGTTCCTCGTCATCGGCAACAGCGTACGTCTGAGCATCTTTGCTCGCCGTGACTCCATCAACGTGCAGAAACTGATTGGTGCGACGGATGGTTTCATCCTTCGCCCGTTCCTGTACGGCGGTGCACTGCTGGGATTTTCTGGCGCATTGTTGTCATTAATTTTGTCAGAAATTCTGGTACTGCGTTTGTCGTCAGCGGTGGCGGAAGTGGCGCAGGTTTTCGGAACTAAGTTTGATATCAATGGCTTATCGTTCGATGAATGTCTGCTTTTGCTGCTGGTGTGTTCGATGATTGGCTGGGTGGCAGCCTGGCTTGCCACGGTACAACATTTACGCCATTTTACGCCTGAATAATAAAAGCGTGTTATACTCTTTCCCTGCAATGGGTTCCGTAGCAGGGAAAGAGACCCCGTTGTCTCTTCCCGGTATTTCATCTCTATGTCACATTTTGTGCGTAATTTATTCACAGCGTTGCATTGAACTTGTGGATAAAATCACGGTCTGATAAAACAGTGAATGATAACCTCATTGCTCTTAAGCTCTGGCACAGTTGTTGCTACCACTGAGGCGCCAGAAGATATCGATTGAGAGGATTTGAATGACTGACAAAATGCAAAGTTTAGCTTTAGCCCCTGTTGGCAACCTGGATTCCTACATCCGGGCAGCTAACGCGTGGCCGATGTTGTCGGCTGACGAGGAGCGGGCGCTGGCTGAAAAGCTGCATTACCATGGCGATCTGGAAGCAGCTAAAACGCTGATCCTGTCTCACCTGCGGTTTGTTGTTCATATTGCTCGTAATTATGCGGGCTATGGCCTGCCACAGGCGGATTTGATTCAGGAAGGTAACATCGGCCTGATGAAAGCAGTGCGCCGTTTCAACCCGGAAGTGGGTGTGCGCCTGGTCTCCTTCGCCGTTCACTGGATCAAAGCAGAGATCCACGAATACGTTCTGCGTAACTGGCGTATCGTCAAAGTTGCGACCACCAAAGCGCAGCGCAAACTGTTCTTCAACCTGCGTAAAACCAAGCAGCGTCTGGGCTGGTTTAACCAGGATGAAGTCGAAATGGTGGCCCGTGAACTGGGCGTAACCAGCAAAGACGTACGTGAGATGGAATCACGTATGGCGGCACAGGACATGACCTTTGACCTGTCTTCCGACGACGATTCCGACAGCCAACCGATGGCACCGGTGCTCTATCTGCAGGATAAATCATCTAACTTTGCCGACGGCATTGAAGATGATAACTGGGAAGAGCAGGCGGCAAACCGCCTGACCGACGCGATGCAGGGTCTGGACGAGCGTAGCCAGGACATCATCCGCGCGCGCTGGCTGGACGAAGACAACAAGTCCACGTTGCAGGAACTGGCTGATCGTTACGGTGTTTCCGCTGAACGTGTGCGTCAGCTGGAAAAGAACGCGATGAAAAAACTTCGCGCTGCTATTGAAGCGTAATTTTCGCTGTTAAGCAGAGAACCCTGGATGAGAGTCCGGGGTTTTTGTTTTTTGGGCCTCTGCAATAATCAATTTCCCCCTCCGGCAAAACGCCAATCCCCACGCAGATTGTTAATAAACTGTCAAAATAGCTATTCCAATATCATAAAAATGGGGTATGTTTTAGCAGAGTATGCTGCTAAAGCACGGGTGGTCATGCATAAAACGAAATAAAGTGCTGAATCACAACACCACAACACACGTAATAACCAGAAGAATGGGGATTCTCAGGATGAATATAAAGGGTAAAGCGTTACTGGCAGGATGTATCGCGCTGGCATTCAGCAATATGGCTCTGGCGGAAGATATTAAAGTTGCGGTCGTGGGCGCGATGTCTGGCCCGGTGGCGCAGTACGGTGACCAGGAGTTTACTGGCGCAGAGCAGGCGGTAGCGGATATCAACGCCAAAGGCGGCGTTAAAGGTAACAAACTGCAAATCGTAAAATACGACGATGCTTGTGACCCGAAACAGGCGGTCGCGGTGGCGAACAAAGTCGTTAACGACGGCATTAAATACGTGATTGGTCACCTCTGTTCTTCATCAACACAGCCAGCGTCTGATATCTACGAAGACGAAGGCATTTTAATGATCACCCCTGCGGCAACCGCACCAGAGCTGACCGCGCGTGGCTATAAGTTGATTATGCGCACCACTGGCCTGGACTCTGACCAGGGACCAACGGCGGCGAAATATATTCTTGAGAAAGTGAAACCGCAGCGTATTGCTATCGTCCACGACAAACAACAGTACGGCGAAGGTCTAGCGCGTGCGGTGCAGGACGGCCTGAAAAAAGGTAATGCTAACGTGGTGTTCTTTGATGGCATCACTGCCGGGGAAAAAGATTTCTCAACGCTGGTGGCGCGTCTGAAGAAAGAGAATATCGACTTCGTTTACTACGGCGGTTATCACCCGGAAATGGGGCAAATCCTGCGTCAGGCACGCGCGGCAGGGCTGAAAACTCAGTTTATGGGGCCGGAAGGCGTGGCTAACGTCTCGCTGTCTAACATTGCGGGCGAATCAGCGGAAGGGCTGCTGGTGACCAAGCCGAAGAACTACGATCAGGTTCCGGCGAACAAACCCATTGTTGATGCTATCAAAGCGAAAAAACAGGATCCAAGCGGCGCGTTCGTCTGGACCACCTACGCCGCGCTGCAATCTTTGCAGGCGGGCCTGAATCAGTCTGACGATCCGGCTGAGATCGCGAAATACCTGAAAGCGAACTCGGTGGATACCGTGATGGGGCCGCTGACGTGGGATGAGAAAGGCGATCTGAAAGGCTTTGAGTTCGGCGTATTTGACTGGCACGCCAACGGCACGGCGACTGATGCGAAGTAACAGATAGATAAATGAAAATGCCCGATGCGCTTAACGTCCATCGGGTTTTTTTGTGTTTGTCGAAATGGTTGTAGAAAGATTAAACAATCCAGGATATGCTTATTGTACGGTGATATGCCGTACATATTATACGGAGCAGGAGAGTTCACATGTCTGCTGTTAAAAAGCAGCGTATCGATCTGCGTTTAACTGACGATGACAAAAGTATGATTGAGGAAGCGGCAGCGATATCTAATCAGTCCGTCAGCCAATTTATGTTGAACAGCGCTTCGCAGCGGGCTGCGGAAGTGATTGAACAGCATCGGCGGGTGATCCTCAATGAGGAATCCTGGACGCGGGTGATGGATGCGCTGAGTAATCCCCCGTCACCAGGTGAAAAGCTAAAACGCGCGGCAAAACGTCTTCAGGGAATGTAATAATTTATGGATGATCTGACGATAGAGATTCTGACCGATGATGCAGATTATGATCTACAGCGATTCGACTGCGGCGAGGAAGCGTTAAATCTCTTTCTGACGACACATCTCGTTCGTCAACATCGCAACAAAATTCTGCGAGCGTATATCCTTTGTCGCAACACTCCAGAACGTCAGGTCCTAGGATATTACACATTATCCGGCAGTTGTTTTGAACGAGCCGCATTGCCCTCGAAATCGAAACAGAAAAAAATTCCCTACAAAAATATTCCCAGCGTCACTCTTGGGCGTCTGGCAATTGATCGTTCAATACAGGGGCAGGGATGGGGAGCAACACTGGTTGCTCATGCCATGAAAGTCGTCTGGTCAGCCTCTTTAGCGGTAGGTATTCACGGTCTTTTTGTCGAGGCGCTGAATGAAAAAGCCCATACGTTTTATCAGTCGCTGGGCTTTATCCCTTTAGTCGGGGAAAACGAAAATGCGTTATTTTTCCCAACCAAATCCATTGAACTGCTTTTTACACAGAGCGATTAACGCTTCTCCCAGCCGCCCTGCTGTGCCGTAAATCCCAGTGCCTGCATAAACGCCGTCATCACACCGCGATCTTCCACGCCTGTATCCGCCATCCACCAGCATGAAACGCCAGGATTGTTACGCAAAACCTCTTCCAGCAGATATTGCCCCACACCACGACGGCGGGTGACTTCCCTCACGCGCAGGGAATCCAGTGCTCCCTCGGTGCCGCTCAAGGTTACCCGCACGCCAGCGAGCAGGCGCTCGTTAAAACGCGCGGCGTAGATACGGTGGTTATCGTCAACCTGTAAAGAGGAAGGGGAATACTCCGGCCAGATCTTTTGCAGGTCAATCCGGTCCTGGTCGCTAAAGTTTTCTAATCGAATGATGGTCAGCTTCATGGGTAACCCGTGTAAATCACAAAAGTGGAACCAGTGTAGCGAAATAATTTAATCGGAGGCTTTCTCTTTTTTATTTCTTTTGGCAGGTGATTAATTTTTTTTCAGCAATAATTACAAAGTTAAAACATTAGAGAATGAAAATTGTCCAGCATAATCCCCTGAATGGTAGTGAATTATTCCGCCCTTTATGCCGTTATTTTATGCTGACAACGACGCTTTTTTCTGTTTATCTATCAATAAATTCAGAATATTATCTGTTCTTAATCGACTGAAAAATAGGGGTTTTAATCGCTATTATCACAATATGCTGTGCTAAACCCTTAATCAGACAGGTAAAAACAGTGCAGTATAAAAAAAGAACAGTCTGATTTGTTAACACATAAAAACAAAGCAACACAACATTACGAGTGGGGATTTTGAATAATGAAACGGAATGCGAAAACTATCATCGCAGGGATGATTGCACTGGCAATATCACACACGGCTTTAGCCGACGATATTAAAGTTGCCGTTGTCGGCGCGATGTCCGGCCCGGTTGCCCAGTGGGGCGATATGGAATTTAACGGCGCGCGTCAGGCAATCAAAGACATCAATGCCAAAGGGGGAATTAAAGGCGATAAGCTGGTTGGCGTGGAATATGACGACGCCTGCGACCCGAAACAGGCCGTTGCGGTCGCCAACAAAATCGTTAACGACGGCATTAAATACGTTATTGGTCATCTGTGTTCTTCTTCTACCCAACCTGCGTCAGATATCTATGAAGACGAAGGTATTCTGATGATCTCGCCGGGAGCGACCAATCCGGAGCTGACCCAACGCGGTTATCAACACATCATGCGTACTGCCGGGCTGGACTCTTCCCAGGGGCCAACGGCGGCAAAATACATTCTTGAGACGGTGAAGCCCCAGCGCATCGCCATCATTCACGACAAACAACAGTATGGCGAAGGGCTGGCACGTTCGGTGCAGGACAGTCTGAAAGCGGCTAATGCCAACGTCGTTTTCTTCGACGGCATTACCGCTGGCGAGAAAGATTTCTCTGCGCTGATTGCCCGCCTGAAAAAAGAAAACATCGACTTCGTTTACTACGGCGGTTACTACCCGGAAATGGGGCAGATGCTGCGCCAGGCCCGTTCCGTTGGCCTGAAAACTCAGTTTATGGGGCCGGAAGGTGTGGGTAATGCGTCGCTGTCGAATATTGCCGGTGATGCCGCTGAAGGCATGTTGGTGACCATGCCAAAACGCTATGACCAGGATCCGGCAAACCAGGGCATCGTTGATGCGCTGAAAGCAGACAAGAAAGATCCATCCGGGCCATATGTCTGGATCACCTACGCGGCGGTGCAATCTCTGGCAACTGCCCTTGAGCGTACCGGCAGCGATGAGCCGCTGGCGCTGGTGAAAGATTTAAAAGCAAACGGTGCAAACACCGTGATTGGGCCGCTGAACTGGGATGAAAAAGGCGATCTTAAGGGATTTGATTTTGGTGTCTTCCAGTGGCACGCCGACGGTTCATCCACGGCAGCCAAGTGATCATCCCACCGCCCGTAAAATGCGGGCGGGTTTAGAAAGGTTACCTTATGTCTGAGCAGTTTTTGTATTTCTTGCAGCAGATGTTTAACGGCGTCACGCTGGGCAGTACTTACGCGCTGATTGCCATCGGCTACACCATGGTTTACGGCATTATCGGCATGATCAACTTCGCCCACGGCGAGGTTTATATGATTGGCAGCTATGTCTCATTTATGATCATCGCCACGCTGATGATGATGGGTATTGATACCGGCTGGCTGCTGGTGGCGGCGGGATTCGTCGGCGCAATCGTCATTGCCAGCGCCTACGGCTGGAGTATCGAACGGGTGGCCTATCGCCCGGTGCGCAACTCTAAGCGCCTGATTGCGCTCATCTCTGCAATCGGTATGTCCATCTTCCTGCAAAACTACGTCAGCCTGACCGAAGGTTCGCGTGATGTAGCGCTGCCCAGCCTGTTTAACGGTCAGTGGGTGGTGGGCCATAGCGAAAACTTCTCTGCTTCTATTACCACCATGCAGGCGGTGATCTGGATTGTGACTTTCCTCGCCATGCTGGCGCTGACGATTTTCATTCGCTATTCCCGCATGGGGCGCGCCTGTCGTGCCTGCGCGGAAGATCTGAAAATGGCGAGCCTGCTTGGCATTAACACCGACCGGGTGATTGCGCTGACCTTTGTGATTGGCGCGGCAATGGCGGCGGTGGCGGGTGTGCTGCTCGGTCAGTTCTACGGCGTAATTAACCCCTACATCGGCTTTATGGCCGGGATGAAAGCCTTTACCGCGGCGGTGCTCGGTGGGATTGGCAGCATTCCGGGAGCGATGATTGGCGGCCTGATTCTGGGGATTGCGGAGGCGCTCTCTTCTGCCTATCTGAGTACGGAATATAAAGATGTGGTCTCATTCGCCCTGCTGATTCTGGTGCTGCTGGTGATGCCGACCGGTATTCTGGGTCGCCCGGAGGTAGAGAAAGTATGAAACCGATGCATATTGCAATGGCGCTGCTCTCTGCCGCGATGTTCTTTGTCCTCGCTGGCGTCTTTATGGGCGTGCAACTGGAGCTGGATGGCACCAAACTGGTGGTCGACAGCGCTTCGGATGTCCGTTGGGAGTGGGTGTTTATCGGCACGGCGGTGGTCTTTTTCTTCCAGCTTTTGCGACCTGCGTTCCAGAAAGGGTTGAAAAGCGTTTCCGGGCCGAAGTTTATTCTGCCCGCGATTGATGGCTCCACAGTGAAACAGAAACTGTTCCTCGTGGCGCTGCTGGTGCTTGCGGTGGCGTGGCCGTTTATGGTGTCGCGTGGGACGGTGGATATCGCCACCCTGACCATGATCTACATTATCCTCGGCCTCGGGCTGAACGTGGTGGTGGGGCTTTCCGGCCTGCTGGTGCTGGGGTACGGCGGCTTTTACGCCATCGGCGCTTACACTTTTGCACTGCTCAATCACTATTACGGTCTTGGGTTCTGGACCTGTCTGCCGATTGCCGGGTTGATGGCAGCGGCGGCGGGCTTCCTGCTCGGTTTTCCGGTGCTGCGTCTGCGCGGTGATTATCTGGCGATCGTTACCCTCGGTTTCGGCGAAATTGTGCGCATATTGCTGCTCAATAACACCGAAATTACCGGCGGCCCGAACGGAATCAGTCAGATCCCGAAACCGACTTTCTTCGGCCTTGAGTTCAGCCGTACCGCCCGTGAAGGTGGCTGGGACACCTTCAGTAATTTCTTTGGCCTGAAATACGATCCCTCCGATCGCGTCATTTTCCTCTACCTGGTGGCGTTGCTGCTGGTGGTGCTAAGCCTGTTTGTCATTAACCGCCTGCTGCGGATGCCGCTGGGGCGTGCGTGGGAAGCGTTGCGTGAAGACGAGATCGCCTGCCGTTCGCTGGGCTTAAGCCCGCGTCGTATCAAGCTGACTGCCTTTACCATCAGCGCCGCGTTTGCCGGTTTTGCCGGAACGCTGTTTGCTGCGCGCCAGGGCTTTGTCAGCCCGGAATCCTTCACCTTTGCTGAATCAGCCTTTGTACTGGCGATAGTGGTGCTCGGCGGTATGGGCTCGCAATTTGCAGTGATTCTGGCGGCAGTTCTGCTGGTGGTGTCGCGCGAGTTGATGCGTGATTTCAACGAATACAGCATGTTAATGCTCGGTGGTTTGATGGTGCTGATGATGATCTGGCGTCCGCAGGGCTTGCTGCCCATGACGCGCCCGCAACTGAAGCTGAAAAACGGTGCAGCGAAAGGAGAGCAGGCATGAGTCAGCCATTATTATCTGTTAACGGCCTGATGATGCGCTTCGGCGGCCTGCTGGCGGTGAACAACGTCAATCTTGAACTGTACCCGCAGGAAATCGTCTCGTTAATCGGCCCTAACGGTGCCGGAAAAACCACGGTCTTCAACTGCCTGACCGGATTCTACAAACCCACTGGTGGCACCATTTTACTGCGCGATCAGCATCTGGAAGGTTTGCCCGGCCAGCAAATCGCCCGCATGGGCGTGGTGCGCACCTTCCAGCATGTGCGTCTGTTCCGTGAAATGACGGTAATTGAAAACCTGCTGGTGGCGCAGCATCAGCAACTGAAAACCGGGCTGTTCTCTGGCCTGTTGAAAACGCCTTCTTTCCGCCGCGCCCAGAGCGAAGCGCTCGACCGCGCCGCCACCTGGCTTGAGCGCATTGGTTTGCTGGAACACGCTAACCGTCAGGCGAGTAACCTGGCCTATGGTGACCAGCGCCGTCTGGAGATCGCCCGCTGTATGGTGACGCAGCCGGAGATTTTAATGCTCGACGAACCGGCAGCAGGTCTTAACCCGAAAGAGACGAAAGAGCTGGATGAACTGATTGCCGAACTGCGTAACCATCACAACACTACTATCTTGTTGATTGAACACGATATGAAGCTGGTGATGGGAATTTCAGACCGAATTTACGTGGTTAATCAGGGGACGCCGCTGGCAAACGGTACGCCGGAGCAGATCCGTAATAACCCGGACGTGATCCGTGCCTATTTAGGTGAGGCATAAGATGGAAAAAGTCATGTTGTCCTTTGACAAAGTCAGCGCCCACTACGGCAAAATCCAGGCGCTGCATGAGGTGAGCCTGCATATCAATCAGGGCGAGATTGTCACGCTGATTGGCGCGAACGGGGCGGGGAAAACCACCTTGCTCGGCACGTTATGCGGCGATCCACGCGCCACCAGCGGGCGAATTGTGTTTGATGATAAAGACATTACCGACTGGCAGACGGCGAAAATCATGCGCGAAGCGGTGGCGATTGTCCCGGAAGGGCGTCGCGTCTTCTCGCGGATGACGGTGGAAGAGAACCTGGCGATGGGCGGCTTCTTTGCCGAACGTGACCAGTTTCAGGAGCGCATAAAGTGGGTGTATGAGCTGTTTCCACGTCTCCATGAACGCCGTGTTCAGCGGGCGGGAACGATGTCTGGTGGTGAACAGCAGATGCTGGCGATTGGTCGCGCACTGATGAGCAACCCGCGTTTGTTGTTGCTTGATGAGCCATCGCTAGGTCTTGCGCCGATTATCATCCAGCAAATTTTCGACACCATCGAGCAGCTGCGCGAGAAGGGGATGACCATCTTCCTCGTCGAGCAGAACGCCAACCAGGCGCTGAAGCTCGCTGATCGCGGCTACGTGCTGGAAAACGGCCATGTTGTGCTCTCCGATACCGGCGATGCGCTGCTGGCGAACGAAGCAGTGAGAAGTGCGTATTTAGGCGGGTAAATTATCAATAACCCGGCAGCTAAGTTCTGCCGGGTTCTTCGTCCGTTTACAGACTTGTTTCGACTGACCGGGAGGATTAAAACCAGACCACTTATTTGCCACGGAAAGGTTCCCTCCCATGCATTATGCCGTTGTCGTCATGCTTGAACTGCTTTGCTGTATTCACGCGTATCGCTCCGGACAAGAGCGGTATTGGATTTTTATCATCTTCTGTTTTCCGGTGATTGGCTGCGTGGCGTATTTCGTCATGGTGATGCTGCCTGAAACGGGCGCTGACCGTCACGGGCGTACTTTGCTGATGCGTCTGCAGGACAAAATCAACCCGGAACGCCACCTGCGCAAATTAACCGAAGAGCTGGCGATTGCCGAGACTAATCAAAACCATTATGCGTTGGCTAATGAACTGGCGCGCCTTGGGCGTTATCACGAAGCCGTTCCCCATTATCAGCAGGCGTTAAGCGGGATATTCGTCCATGAAGCGGCAATGATGTTAAGCCTGGCGCAGGCACAGTTTGCCATTCAGGAGTTCGCCGCCTGTCAGCAGACGCTGGAAGATGTGATGCGTTATAACCCTGATTTTCAGTCGGCAGACGGGCATTTGTTATTTGCCAGAACCTTAGCCGCACAAGAAAAATACGCTGATGCGGAAAGCGAGTTTGAGGTGTTGATTTCTTATTACCCTGGCCCGCAGGCGCGTATTTACTATGCGGAAATGCTGGCGAAAATGAGTCGGTTACGTGAAGCCAACGAGCAGTATGTTGCTGTGGTTGATACGGCTAAACGCTCAAGACCTCATTATAGAAAACACCACCGGGAATGGATTAAGGCCGCCAATGAACGGCTGAAGCAGAGTATGGTGCGATGAAAATCTTCTTTGCCGTTAGACCAGTGTAGCGGCAATCTATTGTTAAAATTGAAAAATGTACTTCTCAACGGGCAGCAAAACTGGATGCAGAATTTGCTGCCATTTTTGCTCTTCATGGTAAGGCGTTCTGGCGATTAGCTGGTCGTTAATCGCCTCTTTTCAGTGCATTCTCGGGATATCCGTGCCCCATCTCCCATTTTCCCTCACCCACGCCGTCACCGCCTTGTCATCTTTCTGACACCTTACTATCTTAAAAATGTAACAAAAGAGTTATTTTTCTGTAATTCGAGCATGTCATGTTACCCCGCGAGCATAAAACGCGTGAATTCGCGCATTCGGTACAACAAGAGAGATAAACGATGAAACCGTTACATTATACAGCTTCAGCACTGGCGCTCGGACTGGCGTTAATGGGCAATGCGCAGGCAGTGACAACTATTCCCTTCTGGCATTCTATGGAAGGGGAACTGGGTAAAGAGGTTGATTCTCTGGCTCAACGTTTTAACGCTGAAAACCCGGATTACAAAATTGTACCGACCTATAAAGGCAACTACGAACAGAATTTAAGTGCGGGGATTGCCGCATTTCGTACCGGCAACGCTCCGGCTATTTTGCAGGTTTATGAAGTTGGCACCGCCACCATGATGGCGTCGAAAGCCATTAAACCGGTATATGACGTGTTTAAAGAGGCGGGGATTCAATTCGATGAGTCGCAGTTTGTGCCGACGGTTTCCGGTTACTACTCCGACAGCAAAACGGGCCACTTACTCTCCCAGCCGTTCAACAGCTCGACTCCCGTTCTCTATTACAACAAAGACGCCTTCAAGAAAGCAGGATTAGACCCGGAGCAGCCGCCGAAAACCTGGCAGGATCTGGCGGACTATGCCGCGAAACTGAAAGCCTCCGGTATGAAGTGCGGCTACGCCAGCGGCTGGCAGGGCTGGATCCAACTGGAAAACTTTAGCGCCTGGAACGGCCTGCCGTTTGCCAGCAAAAACAACGGCTTTGACGGCACAGACGCGGTGCTTGAGTTCAACAAGCCGGAGCAGGTGAAACACATCGCCATGCTCGAAGAGATGAACAAGAAGGGCGACTTCAGCTACGTCGGGCGTAAGGATGAATCCACCGAGAAGTTCTATAACGGTGATTGTGCGATGACCACCGCCTCTTCCGGTTCGCTTGCCAACATTCGCGAGTACGCCAAATTCAACTACGGCGTAGGCATGATGCCTTACGACGCCGATGCGAAAGGTGCGCCACAAAACGCCATTATCGGCGGGGCCAGCCTGTGGGTGATGCAGGGCAAAGATAAAGAAACGTATACCGGCGTGGCGAAGTTTCTCGACTTCCTCGCGAAGCCAGAAAACGCTGCCGAGTGGCATCAGAAAACCGGTTATCTGCCAATCACCAAAGCGGCGTATGACCTGACCCGTGAGCAGGGCTTTTACGAGAAAAACCCCGGGGCGGATACCGCGACGCGTCAGATGCTGAACAAGCCGCCGTTGCCGTTCACCAAAGGGCTGCGTCTGGGCAACATGCCGCAGATCCGCGTGATTGTGGATGAAGAACTGGAAAGCGTGTGGACCGGTAAGAAGACGCCACAGCAGGCGCTGGATACCGCCGTTGAGCGTGGGAATCAGTTGCTGCGCCGCTTTGAGAAATCGACGAAGTCTTAACCAGTGAAATGTCGGGTGCGCTTCGCTTATCCGACCTGCCATCGTGTGTAGGCAGAATAAGCGAAGCGTATCCGGCACAGTTCAGGAATTAACCGTAATGTCATCATCCCGTCCGGTGTTTCGCTCGCGCTGGCTGCCTTATTTGCTGGTCGCGCCGCAGCTCATCATCACCGTTATCTTTTTTATCTGGCCTGCGGGCGAAGCGTTGTGGTACTCGCTACAAAGCGTCGATCCGTTTGGTTTCTCCAGCCAGTTTGTCGGCCTGGATAACTTCGTCACGCTGTTCCATGACAGCTACTATCTCGACTCCTTCTGGACGACGATAAAATTCAGCACCTTTGTCACCGTCAGCGGTTTGCTGGTGTCGTTGTTCTTCGCGGCGCTGGTGGAGTACATCGTGCGCGGCAGCCGTTTCTATCAAACCTTAATGCTGCTGCCGTATGCCGTGGCTCCCGCCGTTGCCGCCGTATTGTGGATCTTCCTGTTTAACCCCGGTCGCGGGCTGATCACTCATTTTCTCGCAGAGTTCGGCTACGACTGGAACCACGCGCAAAACAGCGGTCAGGCGATGTTTTTGGTGGTGTTTGCCTCGGTGTGGAAGCAAATCAGCTACAACTTCCTGTTCTTCTATGCCGCGCTGCAATCCATTCCCCGTTCGTTGATCGAAGCTGCAGCCATCGATGGCGCAGGGCCGATTCGCCGCTTCTTTAAGATTGCGCTGCCGCTTATTGCGCCAGTGAGTTTCTTCCTGCTGGTGGTGAACCTGGTGTATGCCTTCTTCGACACCTTCCCGGTGATCGACGCCGCCACGTCCGGCGGGCCGGTTCAGGCCACCACGACGCTGATTTATAAGATTTACCGCGAAGGCTTTACCGGACTGGATCTGGCTTCGTCTGCCGCGCAGTCGGTGGTGTTGATGTTCCTCGTCATCGTGCTGACGGTGGTGCAGTTCCGCTATGTTGAAAGCAAGGTGCGTTACCAATGATTGAGAACCGTCCGTGGCTGACAATATTCAGCCATACCATGCTGATCCTCGGGATCGCGGTGATCCTCTTCCCGCTGTACGTGGCGTTTGTTGCGGCGACGCTGGATAAACAAGAAGTTTACGCCGCGCCGATGACGCTTATTCCCGGCACGCATCTGCTGGAAAACATCCACAACATCTGGGTGAACGGGGTAGGCACGAATAGCGCGCCGTTCTGGCGGATGTTGCTTAACAGCTTTGTGATGGCGTTCAGCATTACGCTCGGCAAAATTACCGTCTCGATGCTCTCGGCATTTGCCATTGTCTGGTTTCGTTTTCCGCTACGTAACCTCTTCTTCTGGATGATTTTTATCACCCTGATGCTGCCGGTTGAAGTGCGTATCTTCCCGACGGTAGAAGTCATCGCCAATCTGAAGATGCTCGACAGCTACGCTGGTTTAACGCTGCCGCTGATGGCCTCGGCGACCGCCACGTTTCTTTTCCGCCAGTTCTTTATGACGCTGCCGGATGAGCTGGTGGAAGCGGCGCGGATCGACGGCGCGTCGCCAATGCGTTTCTTTTGCGACATCGTTTTTCCGCTGTCCAAAACTAATCTGGCGGCGCTGTTTGTGATCACCTTTATTTACGGCTGGAACCAGTATTTGTGGCCGTTGTTGATTATTACCGACGTTGATCTCGGCACCACCGTGGCAGGGATTAAAGGGATGATCGCCACTGGCGAAGGCACCACGGAATGGAACTCGGTGATGGCGGCGATGTTGTTAACCCTGATCCCACCAGTAGTGATTGTTTTAGTGATGCAGCGTGCCTTTGTGCGCGGCCTGGTCGATAGTGAGAAATAAGATGGCAGGACTGAAATTACAGGCAGTAACCAAAAGCTGGGATGGCAAAACCCAGGTCATTAAACCGCTGACCCTTGATGTGGCGGATGGCGAATTCATCGTGATGGTCGGGCCGTCTGGCTGCGGGAAATCGACGTTATTGCGCATGGTGGCCGGACTGGAGCGGGTAACGACGGGCGATATCTGGATCGACCGCAAGCGTGTCACTGAAATGGAGCCGAAAGATCGCGGAATTGCGATGGTATTCCAGAACTACGCGCTTTATCCGCATATGAGCGTCGAAGAAAACATGGCGTGGGGGCTGAAAATCCGCGGCATGGGCAAGCAGCAAATTGCCGAGCGCGTTAAAGAAGCGGCGCGTATTCTGGAGCTGGACGGCCTGCTCAAACGTCGCCCACGCGAGCTTTCCGGCGGTCAGCGCCAGCGCGTGGCGATGGGCCGCGCGATTGTGCGTGAGCCGGCGGTGTTCTTGTTTGATGAGCCGCTCTCTAACCTCGATGCCAAGCTGCGCGTGCAGATGCGGCTTGAGCTACAACAACTGCACCGTCGCCTGAAAACAACTTCACTCTACGTTACCCACGATCAGGTTGAAGCGATGACTCTCGCTCAGCGGGTGATGGTGATGAACGGCGGCGTTGCCGAACAGATTGGCACACCGGTTGAAGTGTACGAAAAGCCCGCCAGCCTGTTTGTGGCGAGTTTTATCGGCAGTCCGGCGATGAACCTACTGGCTGGCCGCGTGAATAACGAAGGCACGCATTTCGAACTGGATGGCGGTATTGCGCTGCCGCTAAACGGTTACTATCGCCAGTATGCCGGGCGTAAAATGACACTCGGTATCCGCCCGGAACATATTGCGCTAAGTTCGCAGGCAGAAGGCGGCGTGCCACTGGTGATGGACACGCTGGAGATCCTCGGCGCAGATAACCTGGCACACGGACGCTGGGGGGAACAGAAGCTGGTGGTGCGACTGGCGCATCAGGAGCGCCCGACGGCAGGCAGCACGCTGTGGCTGCATCTGCCGGAAAATCAGCTACATCTTTTTGATGGTGAAACAGGACAACGAGTATGAGTAACTGGCCTTATCCCCGCATCGTCGCTCATCGTGGCGGCGGTAAGTTGGCCCCGGAAAACACCCTGGCGGCAATCGACGTAGGGGCAAAATACGGTCATAAGATGATCGAATTTGACGCGAAGTTATCGAAAGATGGCGAGATCTTTCTGCTCCATGATGACAACCTCGAACGTACCAGCAACGGCTGGGGCGTCGCGGGTGAGCTGAACTGGCAGGATTTACTGCGCGTGGATGCAGGCAGTTGGTACAGCAAAGCGTTTAAAGGTGAGCCGCTGCCGTTGCTTTCGCAGGTGGCGGAACGCTGTCGCGAACATGGGATGATGGCGAATATCGAAATCAAGCCCACCACTGGCACCGGGCCATTAACGGGCAAAATGGTGGCGCTGGCGGCGCGCGAACTGTGGGCAGGTATGACGCCGCCGCTGCTGTCATCGTTTGAGATTGATGCTTTAGAAGCTGCGCAACAGGCTGCACCGGAACTGCCGCGTGGTTTGTTGCTTGATGAGTGGCGCGACGACTGGCGCGAACTGACCACGCGGCTGGGCTGCGTCTCTATTCATCTCAATCATAAGTTGCTCGATAAAGCGCGAGTGATGCAGTTAAAAGACGCCGGACTGCGGATTCTGGTGTATACCGTCAACAAACCCCAGCGCGCGGCAGAGTTGCTGCGCTGGGGCGTGGATTGCATCTGTACCGATGCGATTGATGTGATTGGTCCGAACTTTACGGCCCAATAGTTTTCAACGGAATGTCAGGCTGCGACGTGCTGGGCGGATTCAGCATGTCGCCGTTTTTCCTCTCTTGCAGCATATGCTGCTGATTTAGCGAACTATCCGGATTATGGTTACTGTTTAACATCCCGCCGTTGGTGTTGGGCAGCATTTGCTGCCGGGCAGGATTTAGCTCCCCCGGCTGCGACTGCAATACCCGCTGAGAGTTGCTATTAATCTGATTTTCTAAATGCTGCTGTTGCAATTGCGTCTGAGTTTTCAGTTGCTGATTCAGCATCCCTTTTTGCTGGATTTGCTGAGTCTGCATTTGAGTTTGCATCCGCTGCTGGCTGGGGATCTGATACCCCGGCTGATTAGGATTATTCAGAGTATTAATGGGCTGTGCAAAGCCGACAAACGGCAGGAGTGCCGTCAAAAGCAGAAGTCGTTTCATCGCGTATCCTCCTCTGAAGATATCCTTTAAGTTTACTCGCTTCCCGGCAAAACGATGATTAATTCAGAGTTATATACCAGGCTTAGCTGGGGTTGCCCCACACATAACTGGAGAATAACGATGATAAAACCGACGTTTTTACGCCGGGCGGCGATTGCAGCTTTGCTTTCAGGATGTTGTTTTAGTGCGGCAGCCGCGCCACCTGTTTCTTATGGTGTGGAGGAAGATGTCTTCCATCCGGTACGCGCAAAGCAGGGGATGGTGGCGTCTGTAGATGCTACTGCCACTCAGGTGGGGGTGGATATCCTCAAGGAGGGCGGGAATGCCGTTGATGCTGCCGTGGCGGTGGGCTACGCGCTGGCGGTAACGCATCCGCAGGCGGGGAATCTGGGCGGCGGTGGTTTTATGTTAATCCGCTCGAAAAATGGCAATACCACGGCTATCGATTTCCGCGAAATGGCGCCGGCCAAAGCGACCCGCGATATGTTCATTGATGATCAGGGCAACCCGGACAGCAAAAAATCACTCACTTCGCATCTGGCTTCCGGCACGCCCGGTACGGTAGCAGGTTTCTCGCTGGCGTTGGATAAATACGGCACCATGCCGTTGAACAAAGTGGTGCAGCCAGCGTTTAAACTGGCACGCGATGGTTTTATCGTTAACGACGCGCTGGCAGACGATCTCAAAACCTACGGTAGCGAAGTGTTGCCGAATCACGAAAACAGTAAAGCTATCTTCTGGAAAGAGGGCGAGCCGCTGAAAAAGGGCGACAAGCTGGTGCAGGCGAACCTGGCAAAGAGCCTGGAGATGATTGCCGAAAACGGCCCGGATGAATTCTACAAAGGCACGATAGCAGAACACATTGCCCAGGAGATGCAGAAAAACGGTGGCTTGATCACGAAAGAAGATTTAGCGGCGTATAAAGCGGTCGAACGTACACCGATAAGCGGCGATTATCGCGGGTATCAGGTTTACTCCATGCCACCGCCATCTTCCGGCGGTATTCATATCGTACAAATCCTCAATATTCTGGAAAACTTCGATATGCAGAAATACGGCTTTGGCAGCGCCGATGCGATGCAAATCATGGCAGAAGCTGAGAAATACGCCTACGCCGACCGCTCGGAATATCTTGGCGACCCGGATTTTGTCAAAGTCCCGTGGCAGGCGCTGACCAATAAAGCCTATGCCAAATCCATTGCCGATCAAATCGATATCAATAAAGCGAAGCCGTCCAGCGAGATTCGCCCTGGCAAACTTGCGCCTTATGAGAGTAATCAAACTACCCATTACTCAGTGGTGGATAAAGACGGTAACGCGGTAGCGGTGACCTATACGCTGAACACCACCTTCGGTACGGGTATTGTCGCGGGCGAGAGCGGTATTCTGCTCAATAACCAGATGGATGATTTCTCCGCCAAACCAGGCGTGCCGAACGTTTATGGGCTGGTGGGCGGTGATGCCAACGCCGTCGGGCCGAACAAACGCCCGCTGTCGTCGATGTCGCCGACTATTGTGGTGAAAGACGGTAAAACCTGGCTGGTCACCGGAAGCCCTGGTGGTAGCCGGATTATCACTACCGTGCTGCAAATGGTAGTGAACAGCATCGATTATGGCATGAACATCGCCGAAGCGACCAATGCGCCGCGTTTCCACCATCAGTGGTTGCCGGACGAGCTGCGTGTCGAGAAAGGATTTAGCCCGGATACGATCAAGCTGCTGGAAGCAAAAGGTCAGAAAGTGGCGCTGAAAGAGGCGATGGGCAGCACGCAAAGCATTATGGTTGGGCCTGACGGTGAGTTGTACGGCGCATCCGACCCGCGCTCGGTGGATGATTTAACGGCGGGGTATTAATATCTTAAGCCTCTCCCGGTAGGTGAGGGCTTAAATGACAAACTTAGATTGCAAATTTTCTATTTCACCCGCGCCATATAATACGCATCAACATATTCACCATTACGCAATGCGTACTTCTTGCCGGTCCCTTCAATCTCAAAGCCGAATTTTTTATAGACCTTAATTGCTGGCGCGTTATCGACGAACACCGTTAGCTCGATACGATCTACCCGCAACCAGTTGTCGCACATTTCAATCATCTCTCGTATCAGGGCGCTGGCGACACCGCGATTCTTCCAGCGGGCGTCGACACAGATACCAAAATCGGCAACATGACTGCGGCGTGGGCGTTGTTGCACGTCAATGGTGAGATGGCCCACGACGTCTCCATCAATACAGGCGACGAGTTGCTTGATGCTGGGGCGATCGGAGAGTCGTTCCAGCCACATATGTTCTGAAGGATGAGGCACCTGTAGTGTGTTGTAATACACCTCCGGCTGGGCGTGGATATGCCGAATGGCCTCATAATCGCGCGTTTCTGCGTGGCGTATTACTATCTCACTCATTCCTCTGTCCTCTTTAGGGTAAATGTCCCTTTCAACATCATTGACTTTCAAATACGAGTCAAATGGATTTTTTTGCAAAAAGTGTTGGACAAGTGCGAATGAGAATGATTATTATTGTCTCGCATTCAGGAAGACCCTCGCGGAGAACCTGAAAGCACGACATTGCTCACATTGCTTCCAGTATTACTTAGCCAGCCGGGTGCTGGCTTTTTTTTTGCTTTCGTACTGGTTTGTTTGCCAGTTTGTCCACGGGAAGTGTTCCTCGTGTTGAGACAAATGCAAAATTGCCTGATGCGCTACGCTTATCAGGTCTACAAAACGATGCCATTTTGTGTAGGCAGGGTAAGGCCTTCACGCCGCATCCGGCATGAATAAAGTGCACTTTGCCAACAATCTGACGTACTGAAGCCCAGGCATAGGAACCGCGTCCGCTTTGCGCTAAGGTGTAAATAACCACCTTAAAAAGGACGAAATCATGGTCATCAACTGTGCCTTTATTGGCTTCGGCAAAAGCACCACCCGTTACCATCTGCCGTATGTACTTAACCGCAAGGATAGCTGGCATGTCGCGCATATTTTTCGCCGTCATGCGAAGCCGGAAGAACAGGCCCCCATTTATTCCCATATTCATTTCACCAGCGATCTCGACGAAGTGTTAAACGATCCCGATGTTAAGCTGGTTGTCGTCTGCACCCACGCGGACAGCCACTTCGAGTACGCGAAGCGCGCGCTGGAAGCCGGGAAAAATGTACTGGTCGAAAAACCGTTCACCCCGACGCTTGCGCAGGCGAAAGAGCTGTTTGCGCTGGCGAAAAGTAAAGGGCTGACCGTCACGCCGTATCAGAATCGTCGCTTTGATTCCTGCTTCCTGACGGCGAAAAAAGCGATTGAAAGCGGCAAGCTAGGAGAGATTGTCGAAGTGGAAAGCCATTTTGACTATTACCGCCCGGTGGCAGAAACCAAACCTGGACTGCCGCAGGATGGCGCGTTCTATGGGCTTGGTGTGCATACCCTGGACCAGGTTATCTCGCTGTTTGGTCGCCCGGATCACGTCGCTTATGACATCCGCAGCTTGCGTAATAAAGCCAATCCTGACGATACCTTTGAAGCGCAGCTGTTTTATGGCGACCTGAAAGCGATCGTTAAAACCAGTCATCTGGTGAAAATCGATTATCCGAAATTTATCGTTCACGGTAAGAAAGGTACATTTATTAAATACGGCATCGACCAGCAGGAAACCAGCCTGAAGGCTAATATTATGCCGGGCGAACCTGGATTTGCGGCGGATGATTCGGTCGGTGTGCTGGAGTATGTCAATGACGAGGGCGTGACGGTCAGAGAAGAGATGAAGCCGGAGATGGGCGACTATGGGCGCGTTTATGATGCGTTGTACCAAACCATCACCAGCGGTGCGCCAAATTACGTCAAGGAATCTGAAGTTCTTACTAATCTGGAAATCCTTGAACGCGGTTTTGAACAAGCCTCTCCCTCCACAGTGACTCTCGCGAAGTAAGTTTGATGGCCCCTCGAATAGTTCAATTTTTTTGAACAGAGGGGTCAATTTTCACCCTCTATCATCCCAGGCAGATCGGGTCCACACTAAGCCCATCGAAATCATTCAGGGGGCGAATACAAATGATCTACTTACGCAAAGCAAATGAACGCGGTCATGCTAATCATGGCTGGCTGGACTCCTGGCATACTTTCTCTTTTGCCAACTATTACGATCCGAACTTTATGGGCTTCTCCGCGCTGCGCGTGATTAACGACGACGTGATTGAAGCAGGGCAGGGCTTCGGCACTCATCCGCATAAAGATATGGAAATTTTGACCTACGTGCTGGAAGGTACTGTTGAGCACCAGGACAGCATGGGCAATAAAGAACAGGTTCCTGCGGGCGAGTTCCAGATTATGAGTGCGGGTACGGGTATTCGTCACTCAGAGTACAACCCAAGCAGCACCGAGCGTCTGCATCTGTATCAGATCTGGATCATGCCAGAAGAAAACGGCATTACGCCGCGTTATGAACAGCGTCGCTTCGATGCCGTGCAGGGCAAACAACTGGTGCTCTCGCCGGATGCGCGTGACGGTTCGCTGAAAGTGTATCAGGATATGGAACTGTACCGCTGGGCGCTGGTAAAAGATGAGCAGTCGATACATCAGATTGCCGCTGAACGCCGCGTCTGGATCCAGGTGGTGAAAGGTAATGTCACTATTAACGGCGTAAAAGCCTCGACCAGCGATGGTCTGGCGATTTGGGATGAGCAGGCGATTTCCGTCCACGCTGATAGCGACAGTGAAATCCTGCTGTTCGATTTACCGCCAGTCTAAATTTATCTCACAAACCTTCCTGAGGAATCAGGAAGGTTGTGATGCGTCCGTGGTAAACTAAAGGAATCTATCCCTTTTGTACCTTTCAGGACGATGAAAAAGAAAAGACCCGTACTTCAGGATGTGGCTGACCGTGTAGGCGTGACCAAAATGACGGTCAGCCGCTTTTTGCGTAACCCGGAGCAAGTTTCCGTCGCTCTACGTGGCAAGATTGCCGCCGCTCTTGATGAACTGGGTTATATTCCCAATCGCGCGCCCGATATCCTCTCTAACGCCACCAGCCGGGCGATTGGCGTCCTGTTACCTTCTCTCACCAACCAGGTTTTTGCGGAAGTATTACGCGGAATCGAAAGCGTCACCGACGCGCACGGTTATCAAACCATGCTGGCGCACTACGGTTATAAACCGGAAATGGAGCAAGAACGCCTTGAATCGATGCTCTCCTGGAATATCGATGGCCTGATCCTTACCGAACGCACCCACACGCCACGCACCTTAAAGATGATTGAAGTGGCGGGTATTCCGGTGGTGGAGCTGATGGACAGCCAGTCGCCGTGCCTCGATATCGCTGTCGGTTTTAATAACTTTGAAGCGGCACGCCAGATGACTGCCGCTATTATTGCTCGCGGGCATCGCCACATTGCTTATCTCGGCGCACGTCTCGACGAACGTACTATCATCAAACAGAAGGGATATGAGCAGGCGATGCTGGATGCAGGCCTGGTGCCATATAGCGTGATGGTTGAACAATCTTCTTCTTACTCTTCCGGTATTGAACTGATTCGTCAGGCGCGGCGGGAATATCCGCAGTTGGATGGCGTGTTCTGTACCAACGATGACCTGGCGGTCGGCGCGGCGTTTGAATGTCAGCGTCTGGGGTTGAAAGTTCCTGACGATATGGCGATTGCCGGTTTCCACGGTCATGACATTGGTCAGGTGATGGAGCCGCGGTTAGCGAGCGTGCTGACGCCGCGTGAGCGGATGGGCAGTATTGGCGCTGAACGCCTGCTGGCGCGTATTCGTGGCGAAGCGGTGACGCCGAAAATGTTAGATTTAGGTTTCACCTTGTCACCGGGTGGATCTATTTAAGCCTACAAATTTGAAGTAGCTCACACTTATACACTTAAGGCACGGATGGATATTGCTTCTGTTTTTGTCCGGCTGGAGAATGTTACCGATAACAGTTACCCGTAACATTCTTAATTCTTGTACTGTGGGGGCACCACTTTGAGCACGACTAATCATGATCACCACATTTACGTCTTAATGGGCGTATCGGGCAGCGGCAAATCTGCGGTCGCCAGTGAAGTGGCGCATCAACTTCATGCCGCGTTTCTTGATGGCGATTTCCTCCATCCGCGCCGCAATATCGAAAAAATGGCGTCTGGTGAACCGCTGAATGACGACGATCGCAAACCGTGGTTGCAGGCGCTGAACGACGCCGCGTTTGCCATGCAGCGTACCAATAAAGTGTCGCTGATCGTCTGCTCTGCACTGAAAAAACACTATCGCGACCTGCTGCGTGAAGGTAATCCGAATCTCTCTTTCATCTACCTGAAAGGCGATTTTGATGTGATTGAAAGCCGCCTGAAAGCGCGCAAAGGCCATTTCTTTAAAACCCAAATGTTGGTGACGCAGTTTGAAACGCTGCAGGAGCCGGGTGCGGACGAAACCGATGTACTGGTGGTGGATATCGATCAACCGCTGGAAGGTGTTGTGGCAAGCACCATTGAGGTTATTAAAAAAGGCAAATAAGTAGTGACTACATTAACGCTTGTTTTAACAGCAGTAGGGTCTGTTTTACTGCTGCTGTTTTTAGTCATGAAGGCGCGTATGCACGCTTTCCTGGCTTTGATGGTGGTGTCTATGGGGGCTGGCCTTTTTTCCGGTATGCCGCTCGATAAAATCGCAGCGACGATGGAAAAAGGGATGGGTGGCACCCTCGGCTTCCTGGCGGTGGTTGTCGCCCTGGGAGCCATGTTTGGCAAGATCTTACATGAAACCGGCGCAGTCGATCAGATTGCCGTCAAAATGCTCAAATCCTTCGGTCACAGCCGCGCGCATTATGCCATCGGCCTTGCGGGACTGGTCTGCGCGCTACCGCTGTTCTTTGAAGTGGCGATTGTTCTGCTGATTAGCGTTGCTTTCTCAATGGCGCGCCACACCGGCACGAACCTGGTGAAGCTGGTAATCCCATTGTTCGCAGGCGTGGCGGCAGCGGCGGCATTTCTGGTGCCTGGACCAGCGCCAATGCTGCTGGCATCGCAGATGAATGCCGACTTTGGCTGGATGATCCTGATTGGCCTGTGTGCGGCAATTCCGGGAATGATTATTGCCGGGCCGCTGTGGGGTAACTTCATCAGCCGCTACGTGGAGCTGCATATTCCTGACGACATCAGCGAACCGCATCTCGGCGAAGGCAAAATGCCGTCTTTTGGATTCAGCCTGTCGCTGATCCTGCTGCCGCTGGTGCTGGTAGGTCTTAAAACCATTGCTGCGCGTTTTGTACCAGAAGGATCAACTGCTTACGAATGGTTTGAGTTTATCGGTCATCCGTTTACTGCGATTCTGGTTGCTTGTCTGGTAGCGATTTATGGCCTGGCAATGCGTCAGGGCATGCCAAAAGACAAAGTGATGGAGATTTGCGGTCACGCGCTACAACCAGCGGGGATTATTCTGCTGGTGATTGGTGCAGGCGGCGTGTTCAAACAGGTGCTGGTTGACTCTGGCGTAGGTCCGGCGCTGGGCGAAGCATTAACCGGCATGGGCCTGCCGATTGCTATCACCTGCTTCGTGCTGGCAGCTGCAGTGCGCATCATTCAGGGGTCTGCCACCGTTGCCTGTTTAACGGCGGTGGGGCTGGTGATGCCGGTCATTGAACAACTGAACTACTCCGGTGCGCAAATGGCGGCACTGTCGATTTGTATCGCTGGTGGTTCGATTGTCGTCAGCCACGTTAACGACGCTGGTTTTTGGTTGTTCGGTAAATTTACCGGTGCGACCGAAGCCGAAACGCTGAAAACCTGGACCATGATGGAAACCATCCTCGGCACTGTCGGTGCCATCGTCGGGATGATTGCGTTCCAGCTGTTGAGTTAATTACTGCGACAAATTACTGCGAGCTTGCTCGCAGTAATTCATTTCTCTTTTCTCCCCTCTTCATCTTTTTGATCTCTCTCGCAAATTTACCTGCTAATAATCCGTTCTAATCACTGCCTAAAGATAGCAGGAGATAAAGATGGAAAAGCACGGAGCTGAATTGCTTTTAAAGCGGATGTTAGGAAATACCACCGCTACTTTCAGGGAAGGGCAATGGGAAGCCATAGACGCGGTGGTGAACCAACGGCGAAAACTGCTGGTTGTCCAACGCACTGGCTGGGGGAAAAGTGCCGTGTACTTCATCGCCAGTAAAATCTTCCGCGATCGCGGCGTTGGCCCGACAATTATCATCTCTCCTTTGCTTGCCCTGATGCGTAACCAGGTTGCCGCCGCTGAACGGTTAGGTATTACGGCTGAAACGTTGAATTCTACAAACAGAGAAGAATGGCAGCGCATTAGCGATAAGTTGCTGCAAGGTGAGGTCGATTGCTTGCTGGTTTCCCCGGAACGTTTGGCAAACCAGGACTTTATCGAAACGGTTTTATATCCTATAGCCGATCGTATTGGCTTGCTTGTGGTCGACGAGGCGCACTGCATCTCTGATTGGGGCCACGATTTTCGCCCGGATTACCGACGTATATTAGATATTTTGCGCCAACTGCCTGCGAATACCCCTGTTCTGGGTACAACCGCGACAGCGAATAACCGTGTCGTTGAGGATATCCGTCAGCAATTGGGTGACATTGTGATTCAGCGTGGAACGCTGGCTCGCGAAAGTTTGGCGCTTGATGCCTTAGTCTTAGGTGAACAGTCATCCCGTCTGGCATGGTTAGCAACGGTTATCCCTCAGTTTTCCAAATCGGGAATTGTTTATACCCTGACTACTCGCGATGCCGAACTTGTCGCCGAGTGGTTAAGGAAAAATGGTATCAGTGCATTTGCTTACTACAGTGGCGTGACTTGTGAAGGCGCGGAAGATTCTAATACTGCCAGGGAATATCTGGAGCAGGCACTGCTGGCAAATAAAATTAAAGTTCTGGTCGCGACGACGGCGCTGGGAATGGGCTTTGACAAACCAGATTTGGGGTTTGTTATTCATTACCAGATGCCAGGTTCGATAGTTGGTTACTACCAACAGGTGGGGCGTGCCGGTCGCGGTATCGATTCTGCTGTTGGCATACTGCTTTGTGGCAGTGAAGACCGCGCTATTCATAAATTCTTCCGTGAAAGCGCCTTTCCTGCGGAGGCGCAAATTCATGAAATACTCAACGTACTTAGCGAGAATGACGGTCTTACCCTACGAGGCATTGAACAACGGACGAATCTTCGTTATGGGCAAATAGAAAAAGCACTGAAGTTACTGGTAGCTGAAAATCCATCGCCTGTGGTGTATACCGAGAAATTATGGCGCAGAACAATTGTCAGTTTTTCTCCTGACCATGAACGAATTAACCATTTGATGAATCAGAGAAAAAATGAGCTGGAAGACGTTGAAAGCTATATCACGACCAAGGAGTGCAAAATGCAATTTCTGCGCCGCGCACTCGATGAGCCAAGTGCCGAACGTTGTGGTAAATGTAGCAGTTGTTTTCAGCATCCGTTGTTGTCGCCCGACATTGATAGCGGCTTACTCCATGCGGCAAATTTATTTATTAAACACGCTGACCTGCCATTAAATCTCAATAAACAGGTGGCAGCTGGGGCTTTTACGCAATACGGATTTAAAGGGAACTTGCCTGCGGGTTTACAAGGATCTACGGGGCGAGTCCTTTCTCGTTGGGGCGATTCCGGGTGGGGAAAGCAGGTAGCACAGGAGAAAAAAATGGGGCGCTTCAGTGATGAGCTGGTGGAGGCATGTGCGGAAATGGTTCTCCAACGCTGGAATCCGCATCCTGAACCAACCTGGGTATGCTGCGTTCCTTCATTAAGGCACCTCGACCTGGTTCCTGATTTTGCCCGGCGACTGGCGGCGAAACTAGGCTTACCTTTTATTGATGCCATTGGAAAAGTCGTGGACAATCCACCGCAGAAAATGCAGCAAAACCGTTTTCACCAGTGTCAAAATCTCGACGGGGCGTTTGTGATTACCCCTCCTTTGATGACAGGTCCGGCGTTGCTGGTTGACGATATCGTGGATTCTGCATGGACGCTGACAGTTCTGACAGCACTGTTACGCCAGGCAGGTTGCCCGACGGTTTATCCTCTTGCCCTTGCTTCTACCTCGGTAAAAAATTGATGAATCTTTCAGCCAATGCACAAGCAACTCTCCTGCTAACCAGCGATTTTTCTCGCGCGGCGGCGAGTGAGTATAAACCTCTTAGTAATAGTGAATGGGGGAAGTTTGCATTATGGCTGAAGCACCAACGTCTCAGTCCCGCCGATCTTCTGGTGCCGCAACCGCAAGAGAAACTTACAGGCTGGAGCGATCCGCGTATTTCTCAGGAGCGTATTCTTGGCTTGCTGGCGCGTGGTCATAGTCTGGCGTTGGCGGTAGATAAGTGGCAACGCGCCGGTTTATGGATCTTAACCCGAGGAGATGCCGATTATCCCGTTCGCTTGAAAAACCGATTGCGAACGGATGCACCTCCCGTTTTATTTGGCTGCGGGAATAAAGCATTACTGCAAGCGGAAGGTATGGCGATTGTTGGCTCGCGAGACGCTCCGACTGACGATTTGCGCTATACCCAACAACTGGCAGCGAAACTGGCCCAACAGGGGATTTGCGTTATCTCTGGTGGTGCGCGAGGTATTGATGAGTGTGCAATGGCGTCGGCACTAGAGGCCGGGGGAACTGCCGTTGGCGTATTAGCTGATAGCTTGTTAAAAACGAGCACGTTAGTGAAATGGCGTGAAGGGCTTATAGCAGGCAACCTGGTGTTGATTTCGCCGTTTTACCCAGAGGTACGTTTCACTGTCGGCAATGCGATGGCGCGGAATAAATATATTTATTGCCTTGCTGAAAGCGCAATGGTTGTACGTGCGGGAATGACCGGTGGAACGATAACCGGGGCGATGGAGGCATTAAAACATCAGTGGCTGCCTGTCCTGGTTAAACCAAATCAGGATATGCAATCAGCCAATTCACGATTAGTAGAAAATGGGGCGTCATGGAGTGCTGAACAGGCTGAAAATGTGACGATCAGACTGCCAGACGTTCCTGGGCAGATGTATGACAGAGCATTCCGTAACGCTCAACCAGAACTGTTTTCGCTGCATGAAGATGACGCAAATTATGCAGTAATGCCTGCGCATACGCCTGTCGATTTTTATCAACTCTTTGTAGCGGAACTGGCGATCCTTGCAAAGGAATCAATAAGTATTGAAAGGCTGGCGTCTTGTACTGGTTTAACCATCGAACAAGCTAGTGTATGGCTGAATCGCGCAGAAGAAGAGGGAAGGGTTATCCGATTGGGCGAAGGTCATTATCAGTTCAGGTAATAAAACAGGTGCCGCGTCTGATTGTTTGCAGCACCTGTTTGAACCTTACCCCTTCATCCACATCCGAATGCCGTCGAGGAACATCTGGGTTGCCATCATCACCAGAATCAATCCCATCAGGCGTTCCAGCGCGTTCACCCCTTTCTCGCCCAGCAGACGTAAAAATAGCGAAGACTGTAGCAGGATGACAAAGGTGCCGCCCCAGGCCAGCAGCAGTGCAATCACCAGATGCCCCATCTGATTCGGGTACTGATGAGACAGCAACATTAATGTGGCGAGGATAGTCGGCCCTGCTACTAATGGGATTGCCAGCGGCACAATAAACGGCTCTTCACCTGCCGGAAGCCCACTGCTATTGCCTGAAGCACTGGGGAAAATCATCTTAATGGCGATCAGAAAGAGAATGATGCCGCCAGAAATGGAGACGGTTTCTGCCCGCAGGCTAAGAAATGCCAGAATTTTCTCACCCGCAAACAGGAACACCAGCATCACCATGAGAGCAATAAGCAACTCTCGCACCATGATTGCCCGACGTCTTTTCGGTTCTGTATGTTTCAGTACGGACATAAAAATAGGTAGATTTCCGAGCGGATCCATAATCAAGATCAATAAAACTGCTGCAGAAATGATTTCATTCATAACTCAAGTTCCCTGATAATTGCCGTGGACTTTCTGCGTGCTACGAAAGCAGGATAAGTCGCATTACTGATGGCTTCGCTATCATTGATTAATTTCACTTGCGACTTTGGCTGCTTTTTGTATGGTGAAAGATGTGCCATGAGGACACCGGCACATATATACAGCACACATCTTTGCAGGAAAAAACGCTTATGAAAAATGTTGGTTTTATCGGCTGGCGCGGTATGGTCGGCTCCGTTCTCATGCAACGCATGGTTGAAGAGCGCGACTTCGACGCCATTCGCCCTGTCTTCTTTTCGACTTCACAGTCTGGTCAGGCTGCGCCTTCCTTTGGCGGTGCTTCTGGCACACTTCAGGATGCCTTTGATCTGGAGGCGCTGAAGGCTCTCGATATCATCGTAACCTGTCAGGGCGGCGAGTATACCAACGAAATCTATCCAAAGCTCCGTGAGAGCGGATGGCAAGGTTACTGGATTGACGCAGCATCGTCTCTGCGCATGAAAGATGACGCCATCATCATTCTTGACCCAGTCAATCAGGACGTCATTACTGATGGATTAAATAAAGGCATCAGGACTTTTGTTGGCGGTAACTGTACCGTAAGCCTGATGTTGATGTCGTTGGGCGGTTTATTCGCCAATGATCTTGTTGATTGGGTTTCCGTTGCAACCTACCAGGCGGCTTCCGGCGGTGGTGCGCGACATATGCGTGAGTTGTTAACCCAGATGGGCCAACTGTATGGCCATGTGGCGGATGAACTCGCGACACCGTCCTCTGCTATTCTCGATATTGAACGCAAAGTCACGACCTTAACCCGCAGCGGCGAGTTGTCAGTGGATAACTTTGGCGTGCCATTGGCAGGCAGCCTGATTCCGTGGATCGACAAACAGCTTGATAACGGTCAGAGCCGCGAAGAATGGAAAGGGCAGGCGGAAACTAACAAGATTCTCAACACATCTTCCGTTATTCCGGTAGATGGTTTGTGTGTGCGTGTCGGGGCGTTGCGCTGCCACAGCCAGGCATTCACCATCAAATTGAAAAAAGATGTGTCTATTCCGACCGTGGAAGAACTGTTGGCGGCCCATAACCCGTGGGCAAAAGTGGTTCCAAACGATCGCGAAATCACTATGCGTGAGCTAACCCCAGCTGCCGTCACCGGTACGCTGACCACGCCGGTAGGCCGTTTGCGTAAGCTGAATATGGGACCTGAGTTCCTGTCAGCCTTTACCGTGGGCGACCAGCTGCTGTGGGGGGCCGCGGAGCCGCTACGCCGGATGCTTCGTCAACTGGCGTAATGTTTATTCATTAAATTTGGGGCGTAATGCTGCCCCTTTTAGTGCGTAGTACAGGAGTAAGCGCAGATGTTTCATGATTTACCGGGAGTTAAATAGAGCATTGGCTATTCTTTAAGGGTGGCGGGATACATACGTATTCAATGCCTTACCTGAAGTGAGGACGGCGTAGAGAGGATGCACAGAGTGCTGCGCCGTTCAGGTCAAAAAAATGTCACAACCAGATGTCAAAAATTAGTTGGATGGGGTGACACAATAAAACAGGAAGACAAGCATGTCCGATCGTATCGATAGAGACGTGATTAACGCGCTAATTTCAGGTCATTTTGCGGATCCTTTTTCCGTACTTGGAATGCATAAAACCACAGCGGGACTGGAAGTCCGTGCCCTTTTACCTGACGCCACCGATGTGTGGGTAATTGAACCAAAAACTGGACGCAAAGTCGCTAAACTGGAGTGTCTCGACTCTCGTGGATTCTTCAGCGGCGTCGTTCCTCGGCGTAAAAATTTTTTCCGCTATCAGTTGGCGGTTGTCTGGCATGGCCAGCAGAATCTGATTGATGATCCTTACCGTTTTGGCCCTTTAATCCAGGAAATGGACGCCTGGCTGTTATCTGAAGGTACCCACCTGCGCCCGTATGAAACCTTAGGTGCGCACGCAGATACTATGGATGGCGTTACCGGCACGCGTTTTTCTGTCTGGGCGCCAAATGCCCGCCGTGTCTCGGTTGTTGGGCAATTCAACTACTGGGATGGTCGTCGTCACCCGATGCGCCTGCGTAAAGAGAGCGGCATCTGGGAACTGTTTATCCCTGGCGCGCATAACGGTCAGCTCTATAAATACGAAATGATTGATGCCAATGGCAATCTGCGTTTGAAGTCTGATCCTTATGCCTTCGAAGCACAGATGCGCCCGGAAACCGCTTCCCTTATTTGCGGACTGCCTGAAAAGGTCGTGCAGACCGAAGAGCGCAAAAAAGCGAATCAGTTTGATGCGCCAATTTCTATCTATGAAGTTCACCTGGGGTCATGGCGTCGTCACGCCGACAACAACTTCTGGTTAAGCTACCGCGAACTTGCCGATCAGTTGGTGCCTTACGCTAAATGGATGGGCTTTACCCACCTCGAACTGCTGCCAATTAACGAGCATCCATTCGATGGCAGTTGGGGCTATCAGCCGACAGGTTTGTATGCGCCAACTCGCCGTTTTGGCACTCGCGATGATTTCCGCTATTTCATTGATGCCGCCCACGCAGCAGGTTTGAACGTGATTCTCGACTGGGTGCCGGGTCACTTCCCAACAGATGACTTTGCACTTGCCGAATTTGACGGTACAAATCTGTATGAACACAGCGATCCGCGTGAAGGCTACCATCAGGACTGGAATACCCTGATCTACAACTATGGTCGTCGCGAAGTCAGCAATTTCCTTGTTGGTAACGCGCTGTACTGGATCGAGCGTTTTGGTATCGATGCGCTGCGTGTCGATGCGGTTGCTTCGATGATTTATCGTGATTACAGCCGTAAAGAAGGTGAGTGGATCCCGAACGAGTATGGTGGACGCGAGAATCTGGAAGCGATTGAATTCCTTCGCAATACCAACCGTATTATCGGTGAACAAGTTCCTGGTGCAGTAACGATGGCGGAGGAGTCTACCGACTTCCCGAACGTTTCCCGCCCGCAGGATATTGGTGGTCTGGGCTTCTGGTACAAGTGGAACCTTGGCTGGATGCACGACACTCTGGATTACATGAAGCTCGACCCGGTTTATCGTCAATACCACCACAATAAACTCACCTTCGGGATGCTCTACAACTACACTGAAAACTTCGTTCTGCCGCTGTCGCACGACGAAGTGGTGCACGGCAAAAAATCGATTCTCGACAGGATGCCAGGCGATGCATGGCAGAAGTTTGCCAATCTGCGAGCCTACTATGCCTGGATGTGGGCGTTCCCGGGCAAGAAACTGTTGTTCATGGGTAACGAATTTGCCCAAGGGCGTGAGTGGAACCACGATGCCAGCCTCGACTGGCATCTGCTGGAAGGTGGCGACAACTGGCATCATGGTGTCCAGCGACTGGTACGCGATCTGAACCATACTTATCGTCACCACAAAGCTCTGCACGAGCTGGATTTCGACGCCTACGGCTTTGAATGGCTGGTGGTGGATGACCATGAACGCTCGGTGCTGATCTTTGTGCGTCGCGATAAAGAGGGTAACGAAATTATCGTTGCCAGCAACTTTACGCCGGTGCCGCGCCATGATTATCGCTTTGGCATTAATCAGCCAGGTAAGTGGCGTGAGATTCTCAACACCGATTCCATGCACTACCACGGCAGCAATGCTGGCAATGGCGGCGCGGTACATAGCGATGAGATCGCCAGCCACGGTCGTCAGCATTCATTGAGCCTTACTCTACCACCGCTGGCTACTATCTGGCTGGTGCGGGAGGGAGAATGACACAACTCGCCATTGGCAAACCTGCTCCCCTTGGCGCGCACTATGATGGCCAGGGCGTCAACTTCACGCTCTTTTCTGCTCATGCTGAGCGGGTAGAGCTATGTGTGTTTGACGCTCAGGGCATAGAACACCGGTATGACTTGCCAGGACGCAGCGGCGATGTCTGGCACGGTTACTTGCCGGATGCGCGCCCGGGTTTGCACTATGGGTATCGCGTACATGGCCCCTGGCAACCTGCCGTGGGGCATCGCTTTAACCCGGCGAAGTTGTTGATTGATCCTTGCGCGCGGCAAATTGAGGGTGAGTTTAAAGATAACCCGCTGCTGCATGCAGGCCATAATGAACCTGATTATCGTGACAACGCCGCCATTGCGCCGAAATGCGTGGTGGTGGTCGATCACTATGACTGGGAGGATGATGCCCCGCCGCGCACGCCGTGGGGCAGCACCATCATTTATGAAGCCCATGTCAAAGGATTAACCTATCTGCATCCGGAGATCCCGGTTGAGATCCGCGGCACCTATAAAGCGCTCGGCCATCCGGTGATGATCAACTATTTAAAACTGTTGGGCATTACCGCGCTGGAACTGTTGCCAGTGGCGCAGTTTGCCAGTGAACCGCGCCTGCAACGCATGGGGTTAAGTAACTACTGGGGCTACAATCCGGTGGCGCTGTTTGCGCTGCATCCGGCATATGCCAGCTCGCCCGAAACGGCGTTGGACGAGTTCCGCGACGCAGTGAAAGCCCTGCACAAGGCGGGTATTGAAGTCATTCTCGACATCGTACTCAACCACAGTGCGGAACTGGACCTGGACGGCCCGGTATTCTCACTGCGCGGGATCGACAACCGTAGCTATTATTGGATAAGAGACGACGGCGATTATCACAACTGGACTGGTTGTGGTAATACGCTCAATTTGAGCCATCCGGCGGTAGTGGAGTACGCCAGCGCCTGTCTACGCTACTGGGTAGAAACCTGCCACGTTGATGGCTTCCGCTTCGATCTCGCAGCAGTCATGGGACGAACACCGGAGTTTCGTCAGGATGCGCCGCTGTTTACGGCTATCCAGAATTGCCCAGTGCTTTCGCAAGTGAAGTTAATTGCCGAACCGTGGGATATCGCGCCCGGCGGCTATCAGGTGGGCAATTTCCCACCGCTGTTTGCCGAGTGGAATGATCATTTCCGCGACGCCGCACGCCGTTTCTGGCTGCACTATAACCTGTCGCTGGGTGAGTTTGCCGGCCGTTTTGCCGCCTCCAGCGATGTTTTTAAACGTAATGGCCGTCTGCCGAGTGCTGCGATTAATCTCGTCACTGCGCATGACGGTTTTACGCTTCGCGACTGCGTTTGTTTCAACCATAAACACAATGAAGCAAATGGAGAAGAAAATCGCGACGGGACCAACAACAATTACAGTAACAATCATGGTAAAGAAGGGTTAGGCGGTACTCTTGATTTGATTGAACGGCGGCGCGACAGCATTCACGCCCTGTTAACGACGTTGTTGCTCTCCCAGGGTACGCCGATGTTACTGGCAGGTGATGAACATGGTCACAGCCAGCATGGCAATAACAATGCCTACTGTCAGGATAACCAATTAACGTGGTTGGACTGGTCGCAGGCAAGCAGTGGGTTAACGGCGTTTACCGCCGCGTTAATCCATCTGCGCAAGCGCATTCCTGCTTTGGTAGAGGATCGCTGGTGGGAAGAAGGCGATGGCAATGTCCGTTGGCTGAATCGATATGCTCAACCTTTAAGCTCGGATGAGTGGCAAAACGGGCCAAAGCAGCTGCAAATTTTGCTTTCGGATCGTTTTTTGATCGCAATAAACGCCACGCTTGAGGTAACAGAGATTGTTTTACCTGCTGGGGAGTGGCACGCCATTCCCCCATTCGCTGGAGAGGATAACCCAGTGATTACGGCTGTCTGGCCGGGACCTGCACACGGATTGTGTGTGTTCCAGAGATGATAAAAAAGGAGTTAGTCATGGTTAGTTTAGAGAAGAACGATCACTTAATGTTGGCGCGCCAGCTGCCATTGAAATCTGTTGCCCTGATACTGGCGGGAGGACGTGGTACTCGCCTGAAGGATTTAACCAATAAGAGAGCAAAGCCTGCCGTACACTTCGGCGGTAAGTTCCGCATTATCGACTTTGCGCTGTCCAACTGCATCAACTCTGGGATCCGTCGTATGGGCGTGATCACCCAGTACCAGTCTCACACCCTGGTGCAGCATATTCAGCGCGGCTGGTCGTTCTTCAATGAAGAAATGAACGAGTTTGTCGACCTGCTGCCCGCGCAGCAGAGAATGAAAGGGGAAAACTGGTATCGCGGTACCGCAGACGCGGTCACTCAAAACCTCGATATCATCCGCCGCTATAAAGCGGAGTATGTGGTGATCCTGGCTGGTGACCACATCTACAAGCAAGACTACTCGCGAATGCTTATCGACCACGTCGAAAAAGGTGCGCGTTGTACTGTTGCTTGTATGCCAGTACCGATTGAAGAAGCCTCTGCATTTGGCGTTATGGCAGTCGATGAAAACGATAAAATTATCGAATTTGTTGAAAAACCGGCTAACCCGCCATCAATGCCAAACGATCCGAGCAAATCTCTGGCGAGTATGGGTATCTACGTCTTTGACGCCGACTATCTATATGAATTGCTGGAAGAAGACGATCGTGATGAAAATTCCAGCCACGACTTTGGTAAAGATTTGATTCCAAAAATTACCGAAGCAGGCTTGGCTTATGCGCATCCATTCCCTCTCTCTTGCGTACAGTCTGACCCGGACGCCGAGCCGTACTGGCGCGATGTGGGTACGCTGGAAGCTTACTGGAAAGCGAACCTTGATCTGGCCTCTGTGGTGCCGGAACTGGATATGTACGATCGCAACTGGCCAATTCGCACCTACAATGAATCATTGCCACCAGCGAAATTCGTTCAGGATCGCTCCGGTAGTCATGGGATGACCCTTAACTCACTGGTTTCCGGCGGTTGTGTAATCTCTGGTTCAGTGGTGGTGCAGTCCGTTCTGTTCTCACGCGTTCGTGTTAATTCATTCTGCAACATTGATTCCGCCGTATTGTTACCGGAAGTATGGGTAGGTCGCTCGTGCCGTCTGCGCCGCTGTGTCATTGACCGCGCTTGTGTCATTCCGGAAGGCATGGTGATTGGTGAGGATGCAGAGGAAGATGCACGTCGTTTCTATCGTTCAGAAGAAGGCATCGTGCTGGTTACGCGCGAAATGCTACGGAAGTTAGGGTATAAACAGGAGCGATAATGCAGGTTTTACATGTATGTTCAGAGATGTTCCCGCTGCTTAAAACCGGCGGTCTGGCTGATGTTATTGGGGCATTACCCGCAGCACAAATCGCAGACGGCGTTGACGCTCGCGTACTGTTGCCTGCATTTCCCGATATTCGCCGTGGCGTGACCGATGCGCAGGTGGTATCTCGTCGTGATACCTTTGCCGGGCATATCACGCTGCTGTTCGGACATTATAACGGGGTTGGTATTTACCTGATTGACGCGCCGCATCTCTACGATCGTCCCGGAAGCCCGTATCACGATACCAACTTATTTGCCTACACCGACAACGTGTTGCGTTTTGCGCTGTTGGGGTGGGTCGGGGCAGAAATGGCCAGTGGGCTGGACCCATTCTGGCGCCCTGATGTAGTGCACGCGCACGACTGGCATGCAGGCCTTGCGCCTGCGTATCTGGCGGCACGCGGGCGTCCGGCGAAGTCTGTGTTTACTGTGCACAATCTGGCCTATCAAGGCATGTTTTATGCACATCACATGAATGACATCCAACTGCCGTGGTCATTCTTTAATGTTCACGGGCTGGAGTTCAACGGGCAAATCTCTTTCCTGAAAGCCGGACTGTATTACGCTGACCATATTACAGCGGTTAGTCCGACCTACGCTCGCGAGATTACTGAACCACAGTTTGCCTACGGTATGGAAGGTTTACTTCAGCAGCGTCATCGTGAAGGACGACTTTCCGGCGTACTAAACGGCGTGGACGAGAAAATCTGGAGTCCAGAGACGGACTTACTTTTAGCCTCGCGTTACACCCGCGATTCATTGGAGGATAAAGCGGAGAATAAGCGCCAGTTGCAAATCGCAATGGGGCTTAAGGTTGACGATAAAGTGCCGCTTTTTGCAGTGGTGAGCCGTCTGACCAGCCAGAAAGGCCTGGATCTGGTGTTAGAAGCCTTACCGGGCCTTCTGGAACAGGGCGGACAACTGGCGCTGCTCGGCGCGGGCGATCCGGTATTGCAGGAAGGTTTCCTTGCTGCAGCAGCGGAACACCCCGGTCAGGTTGGTGTACAGATTGGTTATCACGAAGCATTTTCGCATCGCATTATGGGCGGCGCGGACGTCATTCTGGTGCCCAGTCGTTTTGAACCGTGCGGCTTAACGCAACTTTATGGATTGAAGTACGGCACGCTGCCGTTAGTGCGGCGTACCGGTGGGCTTGCTGATACGGTTTCTGACTGTTCTCTTGAGAACCTTGCAGATGGCGTCGCCAGTGGGTTTGTCTTTGAAGATAGTAATGCCTGGTCGTTGTTACGGGCTATTCGACGCGCTTTTGTTCTGTGGTCCCGCCCTTCATTGTGGCGGTTTGTGCAACGTCAGGCTATGGCAATGGATTTTAGCTGGCAGGTCGCGGCGAAGTCGTACCGTGAGCTTTACTATCGCTTGAAATAGTTTTCAGGAAACGCCTATATGAATGCTCCGTTTACATATTCATCGCCCACCCTTAGCGTAGAAGCTCTTAAGCACTCTATCGCTTATAAGCTGATGTTTACGATTGGCAAGGATCCTGTCGTTGCCAATAAACATGAATGGCTGAACGCAACGTTATTTGCTGTGCGCGATCGTCTCGTGGAGCGCTGGTTGCGCTCGAACCGTGCCCAGCTGTCGCAAGAAACTCGTCAGGTTTACTATCTGTCGATGGAGTTTTTGATTGGCCGTACTCTCTCCAACGCCATGTTGTCGTTAGGTATTTATGACGATGTTCAGGGGGCGCTGGAGTCGATGGGGTTAAATCTCGAAGAGTTGATTGATGAAGAAAATGACCCGGGCCTCGGGAACGGTGGTCTGGGACGCCTGGCAGCTTGCTTCCTGGATTCACTGGCGACTTTAGGGTTGCCAGGTCGCGGCTACGGTATTCGTTACGACTACGGCATGTTCAAGCAGAACATCGTTAACGGCAGTCAGAAAGAGTCACCGGACTACTGGCTGGAGTACGGCAACCCGTGGGAATTTAAACGACACAATACGCGCTACAAAGTGCGTTTTGGTGGACGTATTCAGCAAGAAGGCAAGAAAACTCGCTGGATTGAAACTGAAGAAATTCTGGCCGTTGCTTATGACCAGATAATCCCCGGCTATGACACTGACGCAACTAATACCCTGCGTTTGTGGAGCGCACAAGCCAGTAGCGAAATTAACCTGGGTAAATTCAACCAGGGGGACTACTTCGCGGCGGTGGAAGACAAAAACCACTCCGAGAACGTATCCCGCGTACTGTACCCGGACGACTCCACTTATTCCGGGCGTGAACTGCGTCTGCGTCAGGAATACTTCCTGGTTTCCTCGACCATTCAGGACATTTTAAGCCGCCATTATCAGCTGCATAAAACCTACGATAATCTGGCAGATAAAATCGCGATTCATCTCAATGACACCCATCCGGTGCTGTCGATTCCTGAGCTGATGCGTCTGCTGATTGATGAGCATAAATTCAGCTGGGATGACGCTTTTGAAGTGTGCTGCGAGGTCTTCTCTTACACCAACCACACGCTGATGAGCGAGGCGCTGGAAACCTGGCCGGTCGATATGCTGGGTAAAATTCTGCCGCGTCACTTGCAGATAATCTTTGAAATCAATGACTATTTCCTGAAAACCTTGCAAGAGCAGTATCCGAACGACACTGACCTGCTGGGACGGGCGTCAATCATTGATGAATCCAACGGGCGTCGTGTGCGGATGGCCTGGCTGGCGGTTGTCGTGAGTCATAAAGTTAACGGTGTTTCAGAGTTGCACTCTAACTTGATGGTGCAGTCGCTGTTTGCTGATTTTGCGAAAATCTTCCCGGGTCGTTTCACCAACGTTACCAACGGTGTGACGCCGCGTCGCTGGCTGGCGGTAGCGAACCCATCGCTTTCAGCTGTGCTGGACGAACACCTGGGCCGTAACTGGCGCACCGACCTTAGCCTGCTGAGCGAGCTGCAACAGCATTGTGATTTCCCGATGGTCAACCATGCGGTGCATCAGGCGAAGCTGGATAACAAAAAACGTCTGGCCGAGTACATCGCCCAGCAGTTGAATGTGGTGGTGAATCCGAAGGCGCTGTTTGATGTGCAGATCAAACGTATTCACGAATACAAACGTCAATTGATGAATGTGTTGCACGTTATCACTCGTTATAACCGTATCAAGGCCGATCCGGATGCTAATTGGGTGCCGCGCGTGAATATTTTTGGTGGCAAGGCCGCTTCGGCTTATTACATGGCGAAGCACATTATCCATTTGATCAACGATGTAGCTAAAGTGATCAACAACGATCCGCAGATTGGCGACAAGCTGAAAGTGGTGTTTATCCCGAACTACAGCGTTAGTCTGGCACAGTTGATCATTCCGGCGGCCGATCTGTCTGAACAGATTTCGCTGGCGGGGACGGAAGCCTCCGGCACCAGTAACATGAAGTTTGCCCTTAACGGTGCGCTGACTATCGGTACGCTGGACGGTGCGAACGTCGAAATGCTGGATCATGTCGGTGATGACAATATCTTTATCTTTGGTAACACAGCGGAAGAAGTGGAAGAACTGCGTCGTCAGGGTTACAAACCGCGTGAATACTACGAGAAAGATGAAGAGCTGCATCAGGTGCTGACGCAAATCGGCAGCGGTGTATTCAGTCCGGAAGATCCGGGACGCTATCGCGATCTGGTTGATTCGCTGATCAACTTTGGCGACCACTATCAGGTGCTGGCGGATTATCGCAGCTATGTCGATTGTCAGGATAAAGTCGACGAACTCTACGAGCGTCAGGAAGAGTGGACTGCCAAAGCGATGCTGAACATCGCCAATATGGGCTACTTCTCTTCAGACCGTACGATAAAAGAGTACGCCGATCATATCTGGCATATTGATCCAGTGAGATTGTAAGTTCGTAAAGTGATAACTGCCGTGTGTTCCCATAAAGCTATCGTTAATGGGCACACGGCATTTTTATATCAGATAAACAAAATGTCATGAAAATTTACATATGCTATCAATATATAATTAATATTTATTATTTATTAATAAGGTATCTCATCAGGGAATATTACATATAACGAACATTATAAATAAATAATAAATCATTTGTCGTGTTTATATATTTACTCACTCCTCAGTTCTTCTTTATAAAATAAACTCCTTTGTTTTCAAATGACTGTATTTTTATATAAAGTCAATTATTGCGAGCATTGATTCTTTTAGTTACATTACCAAGCAGCTCATATAATATTTTCCAGCCATTCTATCTCTTAATTTTTCTGGGATTAACCACACCAGCTTTATTCATTTAAATAATGTGATTTGTTAAAGCTGAATGTAAAAATAATCGCCAATATTGCTTGGATTTTTTAACAAAAGGAAAGGTATAAATGAAATTCAATCTATCTAATTTATCCGTAGTTTTACTTGCATCAGGTATGCTGATGTCAACTGCGGTAACTGCTGCGCCAGGCGATGCATCACAATTTGGTGGTGCGGATACAGACTGGAGCACCGTTGATTATCCAAAACTCACCAATATGGATGACAACACTGATGCGATGGGCGGAAACATTCGATTTACTGGTCGAGTGGTTAAAGCGACGTGTAAGGTTGCTACAGAATCAAAACAGATTGAAGTGGTACTGCCAGTCGTACCTTCTAACGCTTTCACGGGCATTGATACCGAAGCAACGGGCGCCAGTAACCAGACTGACTTCAACATTAAACTGACCGACTGTAGCAATACGGACAGTCAAAACATTGAATTTCGTTTTACAGGCGTAGCAGACAGTGCCAACCAGACGCTTGCCAATGAAGTTGAAGGGGCCGCTGATGCTGATAGTACTGGCGAAGCAGGTGCAACAGGTGTTGGGATTCGTATTTATTCTAAAAACACGACAGCTGATGGTCTGATTAAACTGAATACACAAACTCCTCAGGGAAGTAGTTCTTCGGCAGCTTACGTGATTCCTGGCGATGCAGCCAAACATGATTATACTGCGGCATTTACTGCGGGCTATGCGCAGAACGGTAGTACCGTTGCACCAGGTCTGGTGAAAGCTACGGCAAGTTTCGTTGTGCTGTACGAATAATTACAGCAAGATAATTTCAGGTTACAGCTATTTGTAGCCTGAAATTAATATTACGTGTTTATTTATAATAAATAGATACGTATCAGTAATTACAATTAATTTCATCTACAAGGATGCAGTATGAGATGGATTTCAAAAAATAAATGTTTTACGAATAGAAACATTAATTCTTTGCAGAAGGCTCATTATGTCATAAGGGCCGGTGCTCTATTTTTGCTATCCGCCATATCTATCAATGCTATTGCTGCGGGTGGCTTCGGTCTTGGTTCTACGCGTCTGGTTTATCCATCTGACAGTCAGCAAATTACGTTAAGTGTACAGAATGGTGGGGCTAACACCAGCTATTTAATCCAGTCATGGATTGATGACAATCAAAGCAGTAAAAAAAGTCAGGATTTTGTGGTTACGCCTCCTTTATTTATGTTGCCAACGCGAAAAGAAGCCTCATTGAGGATAATGTTTATTGGTAAATCACAGTTACCGACTGATCGCGAAACATTATTCTGGATGAATGTGAAAGCGATTCCGCCAACGGATGAGAAGAATACCCAGAAAAACACGTTACAACTGGCGTTACAAAACAGAATTAAATTATTTTACCGTCCGACTAATTTACCCGTTCAAGCTGGTAAAGCACGGGATATGCTGCGATTTAAATACGAAGGTAAACAGCTGAGAGTCATTAACCCTTCTCCCTATTATCTGACGGTGACTGGAATCAGGGTGCAAGGGGCAAAATTACCTAATGCGTTTGTTCCACCGAAAAGTGACGTAACAGTGTCTTCACCAGTGACGTTAGCCGGTGAAATTACTTATCAAACTATCAATGATTACGGTGCCACAACGGCCAGGCAAAAGGGAACGATGCAATAAACCTGGAAGATTAAAACGTTAAAGCAACTCAGGTCAGGGATATGAACCTAAAGCTCAGAAAACTCGAACACAGGATGGCAAGGCACAAGCAGATGAGGCGGTGTATGCTGCTTCTACTGACACTTTTGCCTACGTGTTCAGTGGCGGGTATGCGCTTTAACCCTGCATTCCTGTCGGGTGATACTGAAGCTGTTGCTGATTTATCTCGTTTTGAGAAAGGGATGACGTATCTTCCTGGTAGCTATGAGGTTGAAATATGGGTCAATGATTCGCCTTTGACATCACGTAAGGTTACTTTCAAAGCTGATGATCAGAATCAGTTGATCCCCTGTTTTTCGCTCGATGAGTTAGTTACTTTAGGAATTAACAAAAGTGCATTGCCGGAGCAGGCGCAAGCAGAGGGGAATAATTGTCTCGATTTGCGTATATGGTTTGCAGAAGTTCAATATACTCCTGAACTGGATGCGCAACGACTCAAACTGACCTTTCCGCAGGCAATATTAAAGCATGAAGCACGTGGTTATATTCCACCTGAGGAATGGGATAATGGTATCCCAGCCATTCTTATTAATTATGATTTTTCTGGCAACAGCGATCGTGGAGACTATGCGTCTGATAGTTATTATTTAAATCTTCGTTCAGGTTTAAACTTAGGAGCGTGGCGTTTTCGTGATTATTCTACATGGAGTCGTTCAGGTAATTCACCGGGTAAAATTGCACATGTGAGTAGTACGTTACAACGGGTCATTATTCCGTTCAAAAGTGAATTAACACTGGGTGATACCTGGTCTTCATCAGATGTTTTCGACAGCGTGAGTATTCGGGGTGTCAAACTTGAGTCCGATGAAAACATGCTGCCGGATAGCCAAAGTGGCTTTGCCCCGACTGTGCGCGGCATTGCTAAAAGTAATGCCCAGGTCACGATTAAACAAAATGGCTATGTTATTTATCAGACATATACTCCCCCTGGGCCTTTTGAAATCAACGATCTGAACCCTACGTCTTCCGCAGGGGATTTAGAAGTTACTATCAAAGAGTCTGATAATTCCGAAACTATCTATACCATTCCTTACGCCGCTGTACCCATCCTTCAACGCGAAGGACATATTAAATATTCCGCAACTGCCGGTAAATATCGTAGTAATAGCTATAATCAAAACAATCCGAATATCTTTCAAGGAGATTTGATTTGGGGGTTACCCTGGGATATTACCGCATATGGAGGAATACAATACTCTAATAATTATCGGGCAATAGCACTCGGGCTTGGGTTCAACCTTGGTATGTTTGGAGCGACCTCATTTGATTTGACGCAAGCCAATAGCACGCTTGCTGATGGCAGTAAACATCAAGGGCAATCGTACCGTTTTCTATACTCAAAATCGTTAGTGCAAACAGGTACGGCTTTTCAGATTATTGGTTATCGTTACTCGACGGAGGGATTTTATTCGTTGAGTGATACGACATACAAACAAATGTCGGGTACGGTTATCGATCCAGATACCCTTAATGAAAAAGACTATGTTTATAACTGGAATGATTTTTATAATTTACGTTATAACAAAAGAGGAAAGTTTCAGGCAAATATATCGCAACCATTGGGCGAATATGGCTCTATGTATTTGGCAGCGAGTCAACAAACTTACTGGAATACGAATAATAAAGATACCTTATACCAGGTTGGCTATAATACGAGTGTGCATGGGATTTATTTAAACATTGCTTATAACTACAGCAAATCACCAGGTTCAGATGCGGACAGAATCTTATCCGTCAATATATCATTGCCGATCAGCAATTGGTTATCACCAGCAGTCGATGGGCGCACTGCGACAAATTCTATGACAGCGACCTATGGTTACAGTCAAGATAATAGCGGTCATGTGAATCAGTATGCTGGAGTATCTGGTTCACTGCTGGAACAACATAATCTCAACTATAATATTCAACAAAATTTTGCCAACCAGAATAATGGCGAAAATGGATCGGTAGGTTTAAATTACCGCGGTACTTATGGTTCACTAAATTCCGGATACAGCTACGATAATAATGGTAACCAGCAATTTAACTATGGTTTAAGTGGTGCCTTGGTTGTTCATGAAAATGGTCTCACGTTAAGCCAGCCGTTAGGTGAAACAAATATACTGATAAAAGCACCAGGAGCAAATAATGTAAATGTGGAACGCGGAACGGGGGTTAAAACAGATTGGCGTGGCTATGCTGTCGTGCCTTATGCCACGGAATACCGGCGTAATAATATCTCTTTAGACCCTATGTCTATGAGTATGCATACAGAATTAGATGCCACTACTATGGAAGTGATACCCAGTAAAGGTGCTTTAGTTCGCGCTGAGTTTAATGCACATGTCGGTATTCGTGGTTTATTTAATCTTCGCTATCGTAATAAACCAATTCCATTTGGTGCGACGGCCAGTGTACCCACTGAGGGGACCACTCAGATTACAGGAATAGTGGGTGACAGTGGGCAGGTTTATCTCTCCGGTTTGCCTTTACAAGGCATAATAAATATACAGTGGGGAGAAAGTTCTTATCAGCAATGTCAGGCAAGCTATCAATTACCGGAAAGCGAGCTGGATAATGCCATTAGCTATGCAAATCTGGAGTGCCGCTAATGAATATATTACAGAAATTTATTCTATTAATTTTTACATCATTATTCATGATGGTGATTTCATGTAACGCACTGGCTAACGATACCGTAATAGTCACATTTACAGGACAATTATTAGCAAAAACGTGTGATATTACAGCTGGAAGCAAAGATCAGCCAGTAAATATGGGAACTTATGACGTCAATGATTTTTTGAATGTAGGGGATGTTTCTGGCAGCCATACATTTACGATCAATCTGGAAGGATGTCCTACAACAACCAGTACTGTGTATAGTTCAGGAGTAAGTGCTAATGTGAGGTTTACTGGAGATACTGATGCTATTAATACCACTTTATTACGCCTTACTTCCAGTGCAGATAGTGCAACTGGAGTGGGCGTCGAAATTTTAGATAGCAATGATAAAATTATAGCGATTAATAGTGAGTCAGGGTTCAAAGAATTAATTTTAGATAATAATGGCGATGCCAGTTTAGCCTTTAAACTCCGCTATAAGTCAACTCAGCAAAACGTACATGCGGGGCAGGCGAATGCGCTGTTGTACTTTGATATAGATTATCAGTGAGGATAATATGACGCGCTCCTGGAATTTAATTGCTCTGTTATTCTCTGTGATATCAATGCCATCCATTGCTGATGATACAACACATACAGGTGTTGTACGGATAGAAGGAATAATAACGGCAAAGACTTGTATTGTTGCCGATGAGTCTAAAAATTTCACAGTTAACATGCCTGATGTTCCCAGTTATAGGGTGAGAAATTCAGGGAGTGTTACTGAAAAAGTTGGCTTCTCTGTAAAGTTAACCCGTTGTGGCAGTGATGTCGGTCATGCCAATGTCACGTTTGATGGAACATCAGTTAGTGAAGACACGGCCCTATATAAACTGGAAGAGGGCTCAGTCGAGGGGTTAGCACTGGCTATTTTTGACAACAACAAACAAAGTATTAGTAATGGTATAAAGAGTACAAGTTATGCCCTTACACCATTGGTAGATAATACATTGCATTTCTTTGCTGCTTATAAAGCTATAAAAAATGATGTACAACCAGGAGAGGCGAATGCATCAGTTTCCTTTATCGTCACTTATGATTAATGTGCTGATATGCTTTTTTATATGTTGCACAAATGCGCAGGCAGGAGTTGTTGTTGGCGGTACCCGTTTTGTTTACCCAGAAAAGCAGTCATCAATTTCGGTCGAGCTTAAAAATACTGCCAGTAAAGATATGCTGGTTAAAATTTCCGTGACACCTGATGATGGCCGCCAGTTAAAAGGGACTATGGAATCCCAACCTTTACTACCAAATAAGGCGTTTATTGCCACACCACCATTATTGGTACTTAAACAAGATAAAAATACCAAAATAAGAATTAATCGCGTGGGTGGTCAGTTACCTGTGGATCGTGAGAGTTTATTTATACTGAATGTTGCAGCGTTACCTGCTCAGGAACAAAACTCACAACTTAAGAACGAAAATCAACTCCAGGTAGCTGTACGCAATAGGATGAAAATATTTTATCGCCCGGAGACGTTATCAGGTAATCCACTTGATGCTTATCAACAGTTACGGTGGTCGCGACACAATGAAGCTGTCACCATTTTTAACCCTACGCCCTGGTATGTGACACTCTATAATTTATCTATTGATGGTAAAAGCGTAAATGGTGGCATGGTCGCACCATTTAGTCATCGTCAACTGAATTGGTGTCAGCGGCAAGGAAATTGTGAGATTAACTGGCAAACGTTGGATCTTTACAATAATGCTTTACCTGTTTGGAGCGTAAAATTAAATGTTTTACAAAATAATGCTATGGGTGCAGTAGCGATACATGGATAACCGGAGAAGCATGATGCTTACTTATTTTCGGGGAAATATAAAAGCAATTTGTATATTGTTTGTTCTTTTAGTCAGTAGCTGCTATAACATCGTATATGCTGAAGATATGGGACGGGATCGTGCTTTTTGTTATCCTGGTTCACCAGGTAATAATACTACCCCTGCGACATTTTCTTATAATTTTGGTACGGTGACTGTCTCAGATGTTAATAATAATTCGCCTGGGACAGTATTGCCAGCACAGAACTGGAAAATAGGGCGTTACAAGGCTTATTGTAATTCATTGGATGATTATGAAATTTATTTTACAGCTACATCTGGCATAGATCCGTCAGGCGCATCTGGTGATCATCAGGGGAGCGATATATTTATCCCTTTGACTCATGAAATATCTGTCTCGACACATATAAAACTCTATAATAAAAATGGCACAATGACAGATAAGACAGTACCTTTTGACAATTATAGCACCAATTATCCAGCAGACAGAAGTAAACCAGATAATTGGTCCTCCGGAACAGAAGGTTATATAAAAATCAGACTTGATAAAAAAATAATATCTGATATTTCAATAAATAACATACAACTGGTTTCTTTGTATGTCAGCCAGTTCCCAACAGAGCACGGGCCAATTCCCGTATTTAATGCTTATATTGGCAACTTAAATATTGAGGTTCCACAAGGCTGCACAATTAATGAGGGCACTAGCTTTACCGTTAATATGCCGGATGTTTGGGCCAGTGAGTTAAGTCGTGCTGGCGCCGGAGCAAAGCCAACAGGTGTTTCTCCAGTTGCAACCACTATTCCGATAAATTGTACGAATAAGGATATTGATGCCGTAATGACGCTGGTTTTTGATGGCAATATCTCATCAACGAGAGATGTTAATGGTCGGCAAAGCATTATTCAGGCGGAGGATAACCCAGACGTTGGCATTATGATTATGGATAGCCAACAGGAATCCGTAGACTTGAACGCCCTTGCTGCGCATGTTGGTGTGCCATTTAAGTTAATTGAAAACCGAGCTGAGTCAGCTCAGACGGCAGACGTGACTTTTCTGTCTCTCCCCGTCAGTACCACAGGGCGACTGCCTGCTGCGGGTCGTTATAATGCCCTGGCTGTTTTGCGGGTGGAATACCAGTGATGTATGAGTCAGTGCAGAAACGGATTAGCCCGCTTTTAGCCATCGGTGCAAAATAAAGCACAGTAACAGCAAGGATGAATAATATGCAAAACGGAAAATGGATTTTGACCTCGCTGGTAATGACTTTTTTCGGCATCCCCATACTGACGCAATTTTTGGCAGCGGTTGTTGCCATGCTGGGGGCCGGGCTTGCCGCCATTCTTGAAGTTTGCAATTTACTCTTCACGCCAACAATTTACCTTCTGCTTAACATTTTTATGTTGGCGCTGGGTGCGATAATGCTATTTTTCTCGGGGCGAGTATGGGCGGGCGATAGTGCACCAGAAAAAAGAGAAATAGCCGCCTGGCGGCAATGTCTTTTTTTAGTTCCCGCTTTATTAACCTTGGTTTGCTGGATAATCACGCTGCATCTGGCAGATTATCAATTTCGCCAGATGGGATCAGGTTGGTTGGCAGACCTTATGCTCCCCTGGCTGGGCGTTTTGTTAGTCTCATTAGTCGGTGGTGAGTACTGGTGGGTAGTCATTATTCCCGTTGGGGCGCATATCAGTTTTTCGCTGGGATACAGCTGGCCAACCAGACATTCTTTAACCGGCACATCCGGGCTACGTTGCCGTAATTCTCTCCTGTTTATCCTTTTCATGCTTGGTTTTATCGCTGGTTATCAGGCTCATTTATATAAAGAACTTAATCCAGGCGTTGGTGTGCGCGAAAATATTGATACCAGAGCCTGGCAACCCGATAAACTCAATAATCAACTGACGCCACTGCGTGGTAAACCGCAAATTCAGTTCACGCAAAACTGGCCGCGACTCGATGGCGCCACGGCAGCGTACCCAATTTATGCTTCTGCCTTTTATGCGTTAAGCGTAATACCAGAGGATTTTCACGTCTGGGAATATCTGGATAACTCTCGTACCCCCGAAGCATATAATAAGATTGTTAAAGGTGATGCCGATATTATCTTTGTGGCTCAACCTTCCGGTGGGCAGAAAAAACGCGCAGGGGAATCGGGCGTCACTTTGAACTACACACCTTTCGCCCGTGAAGCGTTTGTTTTCATCGTCAATGCGGATAACCCGGTTAATTCCCTGACTGAACAACAAGTGCGTGACATCTTCAGTGGCGCAATTACCAACTGGCGCACGGTTGGCGGTAATGATCAGGAGATCCAGTCCTGGCAACGCCCGGAAGACTCTGGCAGTCAGACGGTGATGCAATCACAGGTTATGAAAAATGTCCGCATGATCTCACCACAGGAAACTGAGGTGGCTAGCATGATGGGAGGAATGATTAAAGTTGTTGCCGAATACCGTAATACAAACAACGCAATAGGCTACACCTTCCGCTATTACGCGACGCAAATGAATGCTGACAAAAATATCAAATTATTATCGATTAACGGTATTACACCGACTGCGGAAAACATCCGTAACGGCAAATATCCGTATATCGTCGATGCCTTTATGGTAACGCGGGAAAATACGACGTCAGAGACACAAAAATTGGTGGAATGGTTTTTAACTCCGCAAGGGCAGAGCCTGGTGGAAGATGTGGGATATGTGCCGATGTATCCAACAATGAAATAACCCTCGAGGGAAAGGAATCAGCGCGATGAATAAATTCACAGGCGTTTTACTGTTAGGTGCAGTATTACTGGCGGGATGCGCCGACCGGGAAGGGTACTATAACAGCGTCAGGGAAGAAGAGAGCCATGGCCTGACGTCTCTGCGGGGACAGCCTGAATTCCGTTACAGCGAAGATTGGACAAGATGGCCGAGAGTGTACGGTGCAACAGCTTTATACCCGCTGTATGCTTCTGCATATTATGAATTAGTACCGGAGCCGAAAGATGCGGATCAAACCTCGCTGGCCTGGCAGGCGTATGGTTTACAGCAAACCCGAACAGCTGAATCCTACGATAGTCTGATTAAAGGTACTGCGACAGTTATTTTTGTCGCGCAACCTTCTGAAGGGCAGAAAAAACGTGCAGAAGAAGCGGGCGTTAAGCTGAAATATACCGCGTTTGCCCGCGAAGCCTTTGTCTTTATCGTTGATATCAAAAACCCGGTTAATTCACTTAGCGAACAGCAGGTCAAAGACATTTTTAGCGGTAAAGTGAGTCGCTGGAATAAAGTGGGTGGCAGTGACGACCGCATAAAAGTCTGGCAGCGGCCAGAAGATTCTGGAAGCCAAACTGTTATGAAGGGACTGGTTATGCAAGATACTCCAATGCTGCCAGCCAAAAAATCCACTGTTATCGATCTTATGGGTGGTTTAATTACCGAAGTCGCCGACTACCAAAATACGCCGTCTTCCATTGGATACACCTTCCACTATTACATCACACGTATGAATGACAATATGCTCAAAATGCGCAAACAGATCAAACTGCTGGCTATAAATGGCGTTGCGCCTACAGAGGAAAATATCCGTAACGGCACTTATCCGTATATAATTGATGCTTATATGGTGACGCGCGAAAACCCCACGCCGGAAACGCAGAAATTCGTCGATTGGTTTTTAAGCCCACAGGGACAGCAATTGGTAGATGATGTGGGCTATGTGCCGCTGTATAAAACGTTATCCGATATTAAATAATAAAGTAAACAGGGGGCAGATATGGATATGAAGATTTTATTACCTATCAGCAGTTGCTTACTCTTTCTTCCTGAGAGTAATGCTGCACACCAGAGTATTTCACCACTCTTCCAGCATTACACATTAGCTTGTGAAAGAGAGCAAATTAACCCCGGGATTAACTTATCTGATTATTATTCAGAAAATGAATTTGACTTGTACCAATATTATGCTTTTCGTTGTCCGGATATAGAGAATCAAGTCAGAGGACCATCAGTTTCTGTTTTATTGAGAGTGAGAGCGAAAAGTCCGTTTGAGGACAGGTTAAATATTTCAACATCATATGCAGTTTACCCTGATTATAATATCGATAAATCAATTGACTGGAGTGACGATGGCAACAGGGAGAAATCAACGCTAAACGACTCTGTTAATGTTACTCAATAAAGATACTAAAAATTATGCTAAAGCGATTATTTGCTATTATCCTGATTTTATCTGTGCCGGGGTGTTCTGTTGTTGACACATCCCTGGAGAAAAATGATTTGTATAATTTATCAGTGTATGAAGATAATATTGGTGGCGCTTCAGTATTAGTAACAGTTTTCGCAAATCATGGTAATAGTGCATTGGTTGTCAGGAAAATAGTACAAAGTAGAACAGCATCCTCCACAATAAATATTCATGTTTATTTATCATTACCTATGTTTGCGGATAAAGGAAGCCCCAGCCAAATTTCTTATAGTGTAATAGTGCCAGCGGACATCAATAAAGTTACTATAGGTGATGATGAGCAAATCATCTGGGTAAGATCGAATGAGTAAAAGTGACCAGGTTTATATACATGAAACAAATAATAGAAAAAGCTTTAACAGTTTTGCTTATGATTTACGCCGGATCCGCAGCTGCCGAAGGCAAAGTGAACGATTTATGCCACATAGGTAATCGCGTAGATAAACTAGAGATTACAAATTATCCGCAGGGATACACTTCGCCAGTTTCAATTGATGAGGGACGGCTGAATGAAATTTATAAATACAAGATTGAAATCACTCATCTTGACGATAAAGAAAGTAAAAAGATTGTTGAGCTATTACAGATGGATTATGCTGAACAAGAGGGAAATGTTACTGATCTGAGGTGGCGCGTGAATATCACCTCATATCAAAATAAAAAATGTGATATCTATTTTGATGGTTTTGGTTTATGTGGGAAAATTAATGGTGAGAATGTCTGCTTCAGGCATAACGAAATGATTCGATGGATAGAGTCCCATATTTCTGTGTTTCTACATAGCGTTAATGAATGAACGTTATGAACCAATGGATTTATCAATAAGCCCTTGACATTATCAATAGCCTTGCACAGTTTTTTATCATTGATTGCACGGAGTTTGAATGAATATCATCTGTGGAATTGATTTATCCTGACAGCCTAAACTGTCAGTTAATAATAAAGGACAACCAAATGGAATTAGTTGATACATTATTTGCAAGCCTCTCCGGTACCGATCCTTTCACTGGTGCGGATATTACAATTGCCAATTGCAAATCGGCATACTGGGATGAAGGCATTATTCAGCAACTCATTAACCAGGTCCTGGACGAAGGGGAAAAGTTCGCCGGTGCTGCCGGTCTTGAGGGATTATCTCGATATGATGTCACATTAAATATTGGTTTAACGTCCAGAAATGTCTGGCCGGGATTTTACCTCGATACCGCCACTATCAGCCGTCTTAGTGCCTGTGGTGCTGACTTTGGATTTGACCCCTATATCAGTGATGTACCCGATGTTCAATGTGACCTGAACACAACAAATGACTTCACCGTTCATTTTACGGCGATGCTAAACCCGGATGAGCGGGTGATCATAGCAAAGCGCCCGCTTAAAAAATGTGATTCCTTGATTGAGGATGTCTATATCTTTCAGGTGTTTAAAGAAGCCTGGAGATTTCATAGCGATAACAACTTACGCGGATTTCGCGATAAGCAGGCCGAACTGAAACTCTACGCTCGGCATTACACAGTGGAAAATTGCACTGAAGATAGTTGTCGGGACTGCAATTATTGTATTCGTCCCAGCTTTTTCCTCTCTCGTAGTGCCATTATTCGCCTGAACGCGGCGAATGCTCGTTTTGTTTATCAACCGTTTACACGCGACCAGCGGGCGAGGGGGTAATTATGCAACCCAGCCCCGCCATGCAGGCATTAATTGAGCAGATATATTACACCTTTCGCCGTTATCCGGTGCCGAAGCAATTTGTGGTTTGTTGTGAATATTGCCTGAGTCAGCAGGAACAAAAGGCATTACGGAATACATCGTTACGAGCGATCCCTTATTCTTTAATCAATGCCTGGAATAGTAGTCCTGGTCCTGATCCGCAAAACAGCGATGAAGTCCGTTATTTTCTGCCGCGTCTACTGGAATTTGTTGCGCAGGGGTATTTTGACAATATTCACGAAGTCTTTTCTCTGCGCCGTATCAACCTGGCTAATAAAGCAAACTGGCGTGCGGATGAACTGGCGATATTGCAGCAATTTGCCTGCCAGTATATGGCTGATTGGGTATCTGGCGATGAAGCTGTCGAATTACAGTACATGCTGGAAATGTTTTTCCGTGCCGATATCGCCCTTGCGCCATTGCTTGATGCCGTTATCTCTGTACCCGGTTACCAGCCCACAGTGTCAGTGGCATGTTTACTGTGGCATAACAGGGAAGAGAATATCCAGAATAGTAGCTTTGAGCAGGATGATGACGATAAAGCTATTACCGCCCAAATCAATACCTGGGCTGACAACAATCAATCCATCCTGAAAGAACGCTCGCGGCAAGCGATTGAGAACCCGCTTAGGCAGCCTGAACAGGGCACACGATATCAGGTCTGGGAAGATGACTGGATGATTGATGAGTGTTTATGCGCGATGTATGACGCATCATCCGAATCACCAGGGCAATGAAGATGAATAAAATCAGACTTTATATTCCACCGCTAATTCTCGGCTTTGTTATTGTGCCGTTGTTGGTGTGGCCGACGGTGGTTGCGCTGGCTGCTTTTGGTATCACGCTGAGTTTTCTGATGGAAATACTGTTCTCAATCCCGCTCATGCACAGGCGTATTTCCCTTCTGCAATTACAACTATGGTTATCGGCTGAATATGCGCTTTTCTTCTGTGCAATGGTGGGCGTTGGTTGGCAATTTGCGCGCAGAACACCACCTGAATTGAAAAGCAGACTGCATTGTTGGCTGGTATTTGCACCAGTTTATTTCTGGTTGCTCCTGTGGAATATCATTTTTTATGTCGCGCCAGCGCAAATTGCTTTGCTGGAAAATATGCGCAGTTTCTTTCTGACAGTCGTCTGGCTCCCACTGAATTTTTCGCCATTTTGGTCCCAACCGTGGACTGGCTTTGTCGGCCCGATAAGTGCACAGCTTGGTTTTGCGTTGGGATATTATTGCCAGTGGCGTAGCAAAAATAGAAGCCAGAGGAAGAAGTGGGGCGAGTGGGTAATGTGTCTGAGTTTTGTTACGTTGGGTATGATTGCGTGGGCTTTGCGGTAATTCCTTGAATCAATAAGTAGGTTAGATTGAAATTTGACCTCAGATAGTTGACGAAGTGCGCTTTGTTCATGCCGGATGCGGCGTGAACCCCTTATTCGGCCTACAAAATCATGCAAATTCAATATATTGCATAAATCACGTAGTCCTGATAAGCGTAGCGCATCAGGCAGTTTTTTTGTTTATCATCAGTCTCAGGTCAGATTGAAATCTGACCTGACCACCTTACGTTAATTTACGACGCCAGCGACAACTTCTGCTGCGTATACTCCACCAGCCACTGACTCACACGAGACTGTTGTTCCGCATTCAGCCACATGCCTTGTTTTGTGCGACGCCACAGGGCATCGTCGGCGCGACGGACCCATTCGTGGTCGACCAGATATTTCAGTTCCGCTTCGTAGAACTCATGACCGAAATCCTCCCCGAGGTCGCTTATCGCCCCCGCATTGCCGAGCAGCAGTTCGCTGTTGCTGCCGTAAGTGCGCGCATAATGACGTGCCAGCGATTCGGTCAGGAATGGGTAACGGCGGCGCAAACGCGCGGCATAATCGTCGCGGTCGCCTTCAATGGCACCACCCGGCAGCACGCTCTCTTTCGTCCACGCCGGGCCAATACCCTGATAATACGGCGTTAGTTTTTCCAGCGCATGTTCCGCCAGTTTGCGGTAGGTGGTCAGCTTACCGCCGAATACCGACAGCAGCGGTGCTTTGCCGTTTTCATCATGGATATCAAGGGTGTAATCACGGGTAATAGCCTGCGGCGAGTCGGACTCATCATCACACAGCGGACGCACACCGGAGTAGGTCCAGACGATATCGTCACGGCTTAGCTGCTTTTTAAAGTGCGTGTTATACACTTTCAGCAGGTAATTGATTTCACTCTCTTCAATCTTCACTGCTTTTGGATCGCCTTTGTATTCCACATCGGTGGTGCCGATGATGGAAAACTCGTCCATCCATGGGATCACGAACACAATACGTTTATCTTCGTTTTGCAGAATGTAGGCTTGCTTCTGGGTATGCACGCGTGGCACCACAATATGGCTGCCTTTGATCAGGCGAATGCCATAAGGCGAAGGCAGATGCATCCCATCGTCGAAGAACTGCTTCACCCACGGGCCGGTGGCGTTCACCAGGCCGCGTGCCTGCCAGCTGTATTTTTTACCGGTATCGATATCTTCCGCTTCCACAATCCACAGGCCGTTTTCGCGGCGAGCAGAAGTGGCACGAGTACGAGTAAGCACTTCGCCGCCTTTACGCACCACCATCTGGGCGTTGGCGAGTACCAGACGGGCGCGTCAACCCAACAGTCGGAATATTCGAATCCGCGCTTAATTTCCGGTTTTAACACTGAGTTTGCGCCAAAACGCAAACCGGTTGATCCCGGCAGGCTGGTGCGTTTACCCAGATGATCGTACATAAACAGACCAATCCGAATCATCCACGCCGGGCGCAGATGCGGACGATGCGGCAGGCGAAAACGCATCGGGAAGGCGATATGCGGCGCCATTTTCAGCAGCACTTCACGTTCGGCCAGCGCCTCGCTGACCAGTCGGAATTCATAGTGCTCAAGGTAGCGCAGGCCACCGTGAATGAGTTTTGAACTGGCGGAGGAGGTCGCGCAAGCGAGATCCTGGGCTTCCAGCATCAGCACGGATAAACCGCGTCCAGCGGCGTCTGCCGCGATACCAGCACCATTGATGCCGCCACCTATCACAATCAGATCTTTGGTTTCCATGCTGCCCTCATTCACTTTCGTTAAAGCTCATAAATGTTCGTTATCGAACATATTAGCAAAGAATCGCGCTTTGGGTAACATTGAAAAAACATTTTAGAGTGATATGTATAACATTATGGCGTTTATCTGCCGCTTCGACGTAAACTGTGCGGTAAATTTGCCCACTTGTTTGTAAAGAAAGAGAGACGCATGGATCAGTTCGAATGTATTAACGTTGCCGACGCGCACCAGAAGTTGCAGGAAAAAGAGGCGGTGCTGGTCGATATTCGCGATCCACAAAGTTTCGCAATGGGGCATGCGGCGGAGGCTTTCCATTTGACTAACGACACGCTGGGCGCGTTTATGCGTGATAACGACTTCGATACACCGGTGATGGTGATGTGTTACCACGGTAATAGCAGCAAAGGCGCGGCGCAGTATCTGCTGCAACAGGGCTACGATGTGGTCTACAGCATCGATGGCGGCTTTGAAGCCTGGCAGCGTCAGTTTCCTGCAGAGGTGGCGTACGGCGCGTAACGCTTTATACTGTCCCCTTTTGTGTGGAATAAGCGACAGCAACGATGTTGATGATTACCTCTTTTGCTAACCCCCGCGTGGCGCAGGCGTTTGTTGATTATATGGCGACGCAGGGTGTTATCCTCACGATTCAACAACATAACCAAAGCGATGTCTGGCTGGCGGATGAGTCCCAGGCCGAGCGCGTGCGGGCGGAGCTGGCGCGTTTTCTCGAAAACCCGGCAGATCCGCGTTATCTGGCGGCGAGCTGGCAGGCGGGCCATACCGGCAGTGGCCTGCATTATCGCCGTTATCCTTTCTTTACTGCCTTGCGTGAACGCGCAGGTCCGGTGACCTGGGTGATGATGATTGCCTGCGTGGTGGTGTTTATTGCCATGCAAATCCTTGGCGATCAGGACGTGATGCTATGGTTGGCCTGGCCATTCGATCCGACGCTGAAATTTGAGTTCTGGCGCTACTTCACCCATGCGTTAATGCATTTCTCACTAATGCATATCCTCTTTAACTTGCTCTGGTGGTGGTATCTCGGCGGTGCGGTGGAAAAACGCCTCGGCAGCGGTAAGCTAATTGTCATTACTCTCATTAGCGCCCTGTTAAGTGGCTATGTGCAGCAAAAATTCAGCGGGCCGTGGTTTGGCGGGCTTTCTGGCGTGGTGTATGCGCTGATGGGCTACGTCTGGCTACGTGGCGAACGCGATCCGCAAAGTGGCATTTACCTGCAACGTGGGTTAATTATCTTTGCGCTGATCTGGATTGTCGCCGGATGGTTTGATTTGTTTGGGATGTCGATGGCGAATGGAGCACACATCGCCGGGTTAGCCGTGGGTTTAGCGATGGCTTTTGTTGATTCGCTCAATGCGCGAAAACGAAAATAATTCCAGGGATTTATAAATGAAACAAACACAACGTCACAACGGTATTATCGAACTGGTTAAACAGCAGGGTTATGTCAGTACCGAGGAACTGGTGGAGCACTTCTCCGTCAGCCCGCAGACTATTCGCCGTGACCTCAACGAGCTGGCGGAGCAAAACCTGATCCTGCGCCATCATGGCGGCGCGGCGCTGCCTTCCAGTTCGGTTAACACGCCGTGGCACGATCGCAAGGCCACTCAGACCGAAGAAAAAGAGCGCATCGCCCGTAAAGTGGCGGAGCAAATCCCCAACGGCTCGACGCTGTTTATCGATATTGGCACCACGCCGGAAGCGGTGGCGCACGCGCTGCTTAATCACAGCAATTTGCGCATTGTCACCAACAATCTCAACGTTGCTAACACGTTGATGGTGAAAGACGATTTTCGCATCATTCTCGCCGGTGGCGAATTACGCAGCCGCGATGGTGGGATCATTGGCGAAGCGACGCTCGATTTTATCTCCCAGTTCCGTCTGGACTTTGGCATTCTGGGGATCAGCGGCATCGATAGCGACGGCTCGCTGCTGGAGTTCGATTACCACGAAGTTCGCACCAAACGCGCCATTATTGAGAACTCGCGTCACGTTATGCTGGTTGTCGATCACTCGAAATTTGGCCGTAATGCGATGGTCAATATGGGTAGCATCAGCATGGTTGATGCCGTCTACACCGACGCCCCGCCGCCAGCGGGCGTGATGCAGGTGCTGACGGACCATCATATTCAACTGGAGCTCTGCTGATCCTGCATCGCTTCCCACGTCAGACCAAAACGCGCCAGGTATTTGCGTAGCCGATCCGCGTCATTGACGCTGGCTTTGCCCTGGCGCGAAACATCAAAAAGCTGTCGTCCGGCAGCAGAAAGCGACTTTGCCTGGCGGCAGATAGCTATTACGTGTTCCAGTTGCAGCCGATCAAAGAGGTCGATGTTTTCCGCTTCAGCGCCCAGCAGCTGTGCAAGCACGGAGGGGCTGCTCTCCTGCCAGTTATAGCGCAGACGGTTTATCTCATCTTCAACCACTTCCAGAGTAATGCGTCCGCTAGTGGCAAAGGTTGCCATTCGCGTGACGCTGGCAGAAAGCTCGCGAAAGTTACCGCGCCATGTTGCCTGGGGAGATGTCGCAAAGGCTAGCCAGGCGCGCCGCGCTTCGGTGTTAAAACGCACGCTGTCGCCGGTGAGTGAGGCGTGGCGCTCCACTTCATAATCCAGGTTAGGTTCAATATCTTCCTGGCGCTGGCGCAGCCCCGGTAGGGTGAAGGTCCAGAGATTGATCCGCGCGTATAGATCTTCGCGAAATTTGCCTTCGGCAACCAGCTGGCGTAAATCGCGCACCGTTCCGGCGATGAGCTGAAAATCACTGCTCACCTGGCGATCGCTGCCAAACGGGTAAAAGGTTTTCTCTTCAATGGCTTTCAGCAGCATTGCCTGTTCGTCTGCGCCCAGTTCGCCAATCTCATCAAGAAACAACATTCCGCCGTTGGCGCTGCGTAATAAACCTTCACGCGATTCCCGCGCCCCGGTAAACGCGCCTTTCACATGACCAAACAGCGTCGACATGGCGGTATCGCCGCGCAGGGTGGCGCAGTTCACTTCCACAAACGCGCCGCTAAACTGATGCCGCGCCTGTTTTAACTCGAAGATGCGTCGCGCCAGAAACGACTTACCTGCACCGGTCGGGCCGTTAAGCAGGATCGGTGCGCGGGATTTGATCGCCACTTTTTCGATCTGCTCAATCATGCGGTTGAAGTGGGGGTTACGCGTGGCAATGCCGGATTTGAGGAAATCAAGCGTTTGCTGGCGTTCCTCGGCAAAGCGGCTGGCGATGGCGTTATAACGGCTTAAATCGAGATCGATAATCGTCACCGCGCCTGGACTATCGGGCTGCTCTTTTTTGCGCGGAGGCGAGGTCTGCGCCAGCCGGGCGGGCAGGTAACGCGCTTCCGCCAGCAGAAACCAGCAAATCTGCGCGACGTGGGTGCCGGTGGTGATGTGAATTAAATAGTCTTCTTCTTCTGGCTGAAACTCGTAACCACGAGCGAAATCATGCAGGCAGGCGTAAACCTCTTCGAAATCCCACGGGTTATGCAGCTCAATCTCAACGCCCACTACTTCTGTTTCTGGCGAAACGCTGGCGATATCGCGTTTAAGTGTTTCAAACAGCGAGCGCGAGCGGGCGTCGTGCAACAATTCCAGTCGATCGATGACCAACGATTCTTGCTGGCATAAACAGAGCGTCGGACGCCATTTTGACCAGCGCTGACTGCCGCGCCCGGCATAATCCAGCACCGTTCCGACAAAGCCAAAGGCCACTGTTTTACGCATCTTAGATATCCTTATAAAAGACGATATTTCATTATCGGTAAATTGGCTTTGCGGAAAATCTCCGTTTACGGACGTAAAGATTTAACCTATTTAAAAACAATGAATTAAAAAATTAACCTGCATATTTAATTTTCTGGCACGACGGTTGCAATTATCAGGACATACCAACGAAAAGAGAAAAATAAAATGAATTACGAATTACTGACCACTGAAAATGCCCCGATAAAAATGTGGACCAAAGGCGTGCCGGTAGAAGCCGATGCGCGTCAGCAACTTATTAATACGGCGAAGATGCCGTTTATTTTCAAACATATTGCGGTAATGCCTGATGTACACCTGGGTAAAGGTTCCACCATTGGTAGCGTGATCCCGACCAAAGGGGCGATTATTCCGGCGGCGGTGGGCGTGGATATCGGTTGTGGAATGAACGCACTGCGTACCGCGTTAACGGCGGCAGACCTGCCTGAAAACCTGGCGGAGCTGCGTCAGGCAATTGAAACGGCCGTGCCGCATGGGCGTACCACTGGCCGTTGTAAACGTGATAAAGGCGCATGGGAAAATCCGCCTGTTAACGTCGATGCGAAATGGGCTGAGCTTGAAGCCGGTTATCAGTGGTTAACGCAAAAATATCCGCGTTTCCTTAACACTAACAACTATAAACACCTGGGAACGTTGGGAACGGGTAACCACTTTATTGAAATCTGCCTTGATGAGTCGGACCAGGTGTGGATTATGCTGCACTCCGGTTCACGCGGAATTGGTAATGCCATCGGGACTTACTTTATCGATCTGGCGCAAAAAGAGATGCAGGAAACGCTTGAAACATTGCCGTCGCGTGATCTGGCGTACTTTATGGAAGGTACGGAATACTTTGATGATTACCTGAAAGCCGTGGCCTGGGCGCAGCTTTTTGCCAGCCTTAACCGCGATGCGATGATGGAAAACGTGGTAACGGCGTTGCAGAGCATTACGCAGAAAACGGTAAGACAGCCACAAACGCTGGCGATGGAAGAGATCAACTGTCACCACAACTATGTGCAAAAAGAACAGCACTTTGGTGAAGAGATCTACGTGACGCGTAAAGGCGCGGTGTCTGCGCGTGCTGGTCAATATGGAATTATTCCAGGGTCGATGGGAGCAAAAAGCTTTATCGTCCGTGGGCTGGGAAATGAAGAGTCGTTCTGTTCGTGCAGCCACGGTGCCGGGCGGGTTATGAGCCGTACCAAAGCGAAAAAACTGTTCAGCGTGGAAGATCAAATTCGTGCCACCGCGCATGTGGAATGCCGTAAAGATGCCGAAGTGATCGACGAAATCCCGATGGCGTATAAAGATATTGATGCGGTGATGGCGGCACAAAGCGATCTGGTGGAAGTTATCTACACCCTGCGTCAGGTGGTGTGCGTAAAAGGATAAATGATGAAAAGGATGATTGCGCTGGATGGCGCACAGGGCGAAGGCGGCGGGCAGATCCTGCGCTCGGCGCTGAGCCTGTCTATGATAACCTGCCAGCCATTTACCATCACCGGCATTCGTGCCGGGCGGGCGAAACCGGGGCTGTTGCGCCAGCATCTGACCGCGGTAAAAGCGGCTGCGGAAATTTGCGGAGCAACGGTGGAAGGCGCGGAGCTGGGGTCGCAGCACCTGCTCTTCCGGCCTGGCACCGTGCGCGGCGGCGATTACCGCTTTGCTATCGGTAGTGCCGGAAGCTGTACGCTGGTGCTGCAAACGGTGCTGCCCGCGCTGTGGTTTGCCGATGGACCTTCGCGTGTTGAAGTGAGCGGCGGTACCGATAACCCGTCGGCCCCGCCTGCGGATTTTATCCGCCGGGTGCTGGAGCCGCTGTTGACGAAAATGGGAATTCATCAGCAAACCACGCTGTTGCGTCACGGTTTTTATCCTGCCGGAGGCGGCGTGGTGGTGACGGAAGTCTCGCCGGTGGCATCGTTTAACACATTGCAACTTGGCGAGCGCGGGAACATTGTGCGGATGCGTGGTGAGGTGCTACTGGCTGGTGTGCCGCGCCATGTTGCTGAGCGTGAAATTGCTACACTGGCGGGGAGTTTTTCCCTGCATGAGCAGAATATTCATAGCCTGCCGCGCGACCAGGGGCCGGGTAATACCGTCTCGCTTGAAGTCGAAAGTGAAAATATCACCGAACGCTTTTTTGTCGTCGGTGAAAAGCGCGTCAGTGCCGAGGTGGTCGCGGCACAGTTAGTGAAAGAGGTGAAACGCTACCTGGCAAGCCCGGCGGCGGTGGGGGAATATCTCGCTGACCAGCTGGTTCTGCCGATGGCGCTGGCGGGCGCGGGACAATTTACGGTCGCCCATCCCTCATGCCATCTGCTGACCAATATTGCCGTGGTGGAGCGTTTCTTGCCCGTGCAGTTCAGTCTGACAGAAACAGACGGCGTAACGCGAGTGAGCGTTGAATGATGCAGAGATGTAAGCCGGATCTGGCGCGTTATCCGGCTAAATTCACACTCCATACCCCATCATCTTCAGCAGTTTCTGCGCGTGTTGTACCGCAGCCTGGCGGTGGGCGACGCCGAGTTTCTGATACAGGTTGCGGATATGCGTCTTGATAGTGGTCGCTGCGACTTCCAGCTCGCCCGCAATTTGTTCGTTGCTGTAACCGGAGTAAATCAGCCCCAGTACTTGCCATTCACGTTGTGTCAGCGGGCTGGTGCGGATAAGTTCTGGCACTTCCGGATGATTTAGCAGACGTTCAACGAAACTCTCATCGAAATGGGCGAATTTATGTCGATGATGTTGATTGATTTCCCGCAGAATACGCTGCGCGCGGTGCTGTTCCAGTTCCGGCAGCGTATTAAGCTGAATCAGCTGGCGCAGTTGTTGCGCCATCGCTTCGCCTTCAATGACAAAATGACTGATAAATCCAGTGCGGTTTGCCAGTTTTAATGCATCCAGCAGCACACGCTGGGCGTCGCTTTTACGCCCGGCTTGCCAGTACAACTGATTGAGTAAAAGCAGGTTACGGTTGAGGTCGCTCATTAACCGCAGACTGCGGGCGTTTTCGTTCAGTTCTTCGAGGACTATTTCCGCCGGTTCAAACTCGCCCAGCAAGATTTGTGCGCGGGCAATGTTGCGCCATTGACCTTGCAGGAAGTGGTTATTGGCAAATTCCGGCTTCGCAGTATGGCTCAGCCAGTTGGCGGCAGCCGCTTTATCTCCGGTCATCTGCCAGTAAATCACGCGAACTTTGTTGGCGTTAGAGATCCAGTCGCTGTGATATTTGCCATTCCCCAGCAGGTTTTCCAGACGGTTAAGCTGGCTACGGGCATTATCTAAATCGCCACGGGCCAGCGAGCATTGAATCAACATTGCCAGGCATTGAAGCTGTTGCTGCGGCTGATAAGACGACAAGACTTCAATCCCGCTACGCGCCGACGCTTCGGCTTCATCCAGTCGCGCCCAGGCCCATAGCAGCTGTGCACGGATGCGCACCAGAAACTCATGCATCGGCAACTGTTCCAGATGCTGCTCGTTTATCAACTGGAACGCTTTTTCCTGTGTTTCCCACGCGGTTTGCAGGAACCCTTGGGCAAACAGAATTTCACTTTGCTGGATTAAACTCCACAAGGCGTAGTGCCAGACATCGTGCTGGCGCGCCATTTGTTCGGTTTGCTGCATTAACGCCAGTGAGCGGGTCAATTCGCCTTTGCAGTGCAACACTTCGCCAAGCACGGAGGTTGCCACAATGCGGCTGTAGAACCAGCCCGGGGGCAGTTCTTCCAGCGCCAGTTTTGCCAGCCGCTCGGCTTCATCCGGATTGCCGTCGTTAATAGCCACCTGGGCGCGCAGAGCGTTAAATTCTGCGTGCATGGTACCTTCTCTGATGTCCTTGATCTCATGCTCGGCACGCGCCAGCAGGGTGTTCACTTCGCCATAGCGATGTTGGCTTTGCATCAGCCACGCCTGCAACAACACCAGCTGTGGGTTTTCCAGCAGGCTGTCCCACGGCAGGGCGTTGAGCGACTCTTCCAGCAGTGACAGTTCGCTATGGTTGAACAAACTCCAGGCGTGATTAAGCAGAATATCGCGCAGCATCAGCGCGTCGCCTGCGGCCAGCGCATGATGAATAGCTTCGCTGGGAAAACCTTGCGCCATCCAGCTTTCTGCGGCAGCACGGTGAATTTCCGGCAGTTCCGCCGCCAGTTCCCACTGGCAGCGCTGGCGCAGGAAGTTGCCAAACAACGGGTGATAGCAGAACCACTCGCCGGTATCATCCATCCGTTGCAAAAACAGTCCCTGACGTTCAATTTCTTCGAGGCGCATTTGCCCGTTGTCTTCACCGGTCACGCGGGTGATTAGCGCATCGTTCATCGAGCGTAAAATGGCACTTTTCAGTAGAAAATGGCGCGTCGCCAGATCAACGTTATCCAACACTTCATCGACCAGATAATCAGAAAGATGGCTGGCATTAATGCCCGCCAGGCGACGTGCGGATTTGTGCGCAGAGTGGGTATTCTGTCGGACGGAGAGGGCGATTAATTGTAAAGCCGTTGCCCAACCAGAAACGTCATCGCAAATCCGGCTACTTTCAGCGGCTTCAATGGGCGAAGACAGACGGCAATCAAAAAACTGCTTGGCTTCCTGGTGGGTAAACGCCAGTTGCTGGCTGCCAATTTCCAGCAGTTGGTCACGTACACGCAAATTGGCAATACCCAGTTGCGGAAGATTGCGCGACAAAACCACCAGGGTCAGATTTTCTGGTTGATGACGAATAAAGAAGCGCATTGACTCGTGAATCACTGGGTTGGTGATCAGATGATAATCGTCAATAACCAGGTAGAGCGGCTGGTGCCACTCTGCCAGTTCGATAAACAGTTGGGCAAAAAGTGAGGATAGACTGGCATATTGCCGCTTTTGCGCCATCACTTCACTGGCGGGGCAATGCCCGTTGGTGGCCTGTTGAATTGCGGCAATCAGGTAGCTGGCGAAACGTTCTTGCTGGTTATCGCCGTCATCCAGCGAGTACCAGCCCAAATCGTTTTTGCCTGCCGCCCATTGGGATATGAGCGTTGTCTTTCCGTAGCCCGCAGGACTTGTGATCAGCACCAGCCTGAAGTTGTTCGCGCCGGAAAGTTTAGCCAGCAGGCGCTCACGAACCACGGTATGGTCGAGTCGAACCGGACGACTTAATTTTGACGGAATCAGCATAGTTAATCACTTCACTGTGGAAATTGAGGAAATATTATTTTTTTTGCGCTTCGTAATTAATGGTTATAAGGTCGGCCAGAAATCTGTGCAATGCAAGCGATGACGGTTTTTTATGTGTCTGAATTTGCACTCTGTCACAATTCAAAACCTTTATTAATGTTTCATCTTAAAACTACGCTGATCCAGCGTAGATACTGGATCTTATGGTGTTTTCTCGTGGTTCAATAGTGTTATTAAAGCAATGATGCTCCCTTAATTCATGATGAAAGGTCTATCTAAAAAGATGATCTTAATAAATCTATTAAGAATGAGATGAATCTCGATTGGTATTTCATTGCTGAAACTATTTCGCTGCTTTACTTAATTTATAGAGTGGCTTTCCGCTTTTTGATAATACGCAACGGCCCTTTCTTACTGTTAATCGTCAGTTTTCTGCGCGCTTTGGCACTGGGCCAGTGCTTTTGCAGTTGATTGCACTACCTTTAAGTGTTCGCGATCACATTTTCTTGCTCATCCCCGTCACTCCTCCCCGCCTAATCCCCAGTAGGATGAGGAAGGTCAACATGGAGCCTGGCAAACTAACGATAACGTTGTGTTTAATGTCTAAGAAAACTGGAACTCCTATGTCACAACCCATTTTTAATGAAAAGCAATTTCAGGAAGCCCTGTCACGTCAATGGCAGCGTTATGGTTTAACTTCGGCAGCTGAGATGACCCCTCGCCAGTGGTGGCAGGCAGTGAGTGAAGCGCTGGCGGAAATGCTGCGCGCCCAGCCTTTTGCCAAATCGACGACGAATCAGCGCCATGTCAACTACATCTCAATGGAGTTTTTGATTGGTCGTCTGACGGGGAACAACCTGTTAAATCTCGGTTGGTATCAGGCTGTTCAGGATTCGCTGAAGTCTTATGACATCAATCTGACAGATTTGCTGGAAGAAGAGACTGACCCGGCGCTGGGCAACGGCGGTCTGGGCCGTCTGGCGGCATGTTTCCTCGACTCAATGGCGACCGTCGGACAGTCCGCAACAGGCTATGGTCTGAACTATCAATATGGTCTGTTCCGTCAGTCGTTTGTTGACGGTCAACAAATGGAAGCGCCAGATGACTGGCATCGCGGTAACTATCCGTGGTTCAGCCATAATGAAGCGCTTGACGTGCAGGTTGGGATTGGTGGCAAGGTCACGAAAGACGGACGTTGGGAGCCCGCATTTACCATTACCGGCCAGGCGTGGGATTTACCTGTGTTGGGCTACCGAAATGGTGTGGCGCAGCCGCTGCGTTTATGGCAAGCGACACATGCGCATCCGTTTAACCTCACCAAATTCAACGACGGCGATTTCCTGCGTGCTGAACAACAGGGCATCGACGCTGAAAAACTGACTAAAGTGCTCTATCCGAACGACAACCATACTGCCGGTAAAAAACTGCGTCTGATGCAGCAATATTTCCAGTGTGCTTGTTCGGTTGCCGACATTCTGCGCCGTCATCATCTGGCGGGGCGTAAACTGCACGAGCTGGCAGATTACGAAGTCATTCAACTGAACGATACCCACCCGACTATCGCTATTCCGGAGCTGCTTCGTGTGCTGATCGATGAGCACCAGATGAGCTGGGATGACGCATGGGCAATCACCAGCAATACCTTTGCTTATACCAACCATACCCTAATGCCAGAAGCACTTGAGTGCTGGGATGAGAAACTGGTAAAAGCCCTGCTGCCACGCCATATGCAGTTAATCAACGAAATTAACAACCGCTTTAAGAAGCTGGTGGAAAAAACCTGGCCGGGCGATAAAGCGGTATGGGCGAAGCTGGCGGTGGTGCATGACAAACAAGTTCGCATGGCCAATATGTGCGTGGTAAGCGGCTTTGCGGTGAACGGTGTGGCGGCGCTGCACTCGGATCTGGTGGTGAAAGATCTGTTCCCGGAATATCACCAGCTATGGCCGAACAAATTCCATAACGTCACCAACGGTATTACTCCACGTCGCTGGATCAAACAGTGCAACCCGGCACTGGCAGCATTGTTGGATAAGTCACTGAAAAAAGAGTGGGCTAACGATCTCGATCAACTGATTAATCTGGAAAAATTCGCTGATGACGAGAAATTCCGTCAGCAATATCGCGAGATCAAACAGGCCAATAAAGTTCGTCTGGCGGAGTTTGTGAAAGTCCGTACCGGTATTGAAATCAATCCTCAGGCGATTTTCGATATTCAGATCAAACGCCTGCACGAGTACAAACGCCAGCACCTGAATCTGCTGCATATTCTGGCGTTGTACAAAGAAATTCGTGAAAACCCGCAGGCTGACCGCGTACCGCGCGTCTTCCTCTTCGGCGCGAAAGCGGCACCGGGCTACTACCTGGCGAAGAATATTATCTTTGCGATCAACAAAGTGGCTGACGTGATCAACAACGATCCGCAGGTGGGCGACAAGCTGAAGGTTGTATTCCTGCCAGATTATTGTGTATCTGCTGCGGAAATGCTGATCCCGGCGGCGGATATCTCCGAACAGATCTCCACCGCAGGTAAAGAAGCTTCTGGTACTGGCAATATGAAACTGGCGCTTAACGGTGCGCTCACTGTCGGCACGCTGGATGGCGCAAACGTGGAGATAGCCGAGAAAGTCGGTGAAGAGAACATCTTTATCTTTGGTCATACCGTCGAGCAGGTTAAGGCGCTGAAAGCGAAGGGCTATGACCCGGTGAAATGGCGGAAGAAAGATAAGGTGCTTGATGCGGTATTAAAAGAGCTGGAAAGCGGCAAATATAGCGATGGCGATAAACACGCGTTTGACCAGATGCTGCATAGCCTCGGTAAGCAGGGCGGCGATCCGTATCTGGTGATGGCGGACTTTGCGGCTTATGTCGAAGCGCAAAAACGCGTGGATGTGCTGTACCGCGACCAGGAGGCCTGGACTCGTGCGGCGATCCTCAATACCGCCCGCTGCGGTATGTTCAGCTCGGATCGCTCAATCCGTGATTATCAGGCTCGTATCTGGCAGGCAAAACGCTAAGGAAGCGCGATGGAAAGCAAACGTCTGGATAAAGCCGCGTTGGCGGCGGGGATCAGCCCCAATTACATCAATGCCCACGGAAAACCGCAGTCGATTAGCGCCGAAACCAAACGGCGTTTGCTTGATGCGATGCATCAAAGTACCGCCACGAAAGTGGCGGTAACACCAGTGCCAAATGTCATGGTATATACCGCCGGGAAAAAAATGCCAATGGCGGTAGAGGGCAGCGGCGAATTTAGCTGGTTGCTGACCACCGAAGAAGGTACGCAGTACAAAGGCCACGTGAGCGGTGGTAACGCGTTCAATCTACCGACGAAGCTGCCGGAAGGTTATCACACGCTGACGCTTACTCAGGATGAACAGCGTGCTCATTGTCGGGTGATTGTCGCCCCGAAACGCTGCTACGAACCGCAGGCATTGCTCAACAAGCAAAAGCTGTGGGGGGCCTGCGTTCAGCTTTATACGCTGCGATCGGAAAAAAACTGGGGTATTGGGGATTTTGGCGATCTTAAAGCGATGCTGGTGGATGTGGCAAAACGTGGCGGGTCGTTCATCGGCCTGAATCCGATTCATGCGCTCTATCCGGCAAACCCGGAAAGCGCCAGCCCATATAGCCCGTCTTCTCGCCGCTGGCTGAACGTGATTTATATCGACGTCAACGCCGTTGAAGATTTTCAGCTTAGCGAAGAGGCGCAAACCTGGTGGCAGATGCCGACGACGCAGCAGACGCTGCAACAGGCGCGGGATGCCGACTGGGTCGATTACTCCACGGTTACCGCCCTGAAAATGACAGCATTGCGTATGGCGTGGAAAGGTTTCGCGCAACGTGATGATGAGCAGATGACCGCGTTTCGCCAGTTTGTTGCAGAGCAAGGCGACAGCCTGTTTTGGCAGGCAGCCTTTGATGCGCTACATGCCCAGCAAGTGAAAGAAGACGAAATGCGCTGGGGCTGGCCAGCATGGCCTGAGATGTATCAGAACGTGGATTCGCCAGAAGTGCGTCAGTTCTGCGAAGAACATCGCGATGACGTCGATTTTTATCTCTGGTTGCAGTGGCTGGCTTACAGCCAGTTTGCCGCCTGCTGGGAGATAAGCCAGGGCTATGAAATGCCGATTGGCTTGTATCGTGACCTGGCGGTTGGTGTAGCAGAAGGTGGGGCAGAAACCTGGTGCGACCGTGAACTGTATTGCCTGAAAGCGTCGGTTGGCGCGCCGCCGGATATCCTCGGCCCGTTGGGGCAGAATTGGGGCTTGCCGCCGATGGACCCGCATATCATCACCGCGCGCGCCTATGAACCGTTTATCGAGCTGCTGCGTGCCAATATGCAAAACTGCGGCGCATTACGAATTGACCATGTGATGTCGATGCTGCGTTTGTGGTGGATACCGTATGGCGAGACGGCGGATCAGGGGGCATATGTTCACTATCCGGTGGATGATCTGCTCTCGATTCTGGCACTTGAAAGTCAGCGTCATCGCTGCATGGTGATTGGCGAAGATCTCGGCACTGTACCAGTAGAGATTGTCGGTAAACTGCGCAGTAGCGGTGTTTACTCCTATAAAGTGCTCTATTTCGAAAGCGACCACGAGAAGACATTCCGCGCGCCGAAAGCGTACCCGGAGCAGTCGATGGCAGTTGCGGCGACACACGACCTGCCAACGCTGCGTGGCTACTGGGAAAGCGGTGATTTAACGCTGGGCAAAACGCTGGGGCTGTATCCGGATGAAGAGGTGCTACGCGGTTTGTATCAGGATCGCGAACTGGCGAAGCAGGGGCTGCTGGATGCACTGCATAAATACGGTTGTCTGCCTAAACACGCCGGGCATAAGGCGTCGCTGATGGCGATGACGCCGACGCTTAATCGTGGTTTGCAACGCTACATTGCCGACAGTAACAGCGCCCTGTTAGGGCTACAGCCGGAAGACTGGCTGGATATGGCGGAACCGGTAAATATTCCTGGAACCAGCTACCAGTACAAAAACTGGCGACGCAAGCTTTCCGCAACGCTTGAGACGATGTTTGCCGATGATGGGGTGAACAAGTTGATTAAGGATCTGGACAAGCGGCGCAGGGCGGCAGCGAAGAAGAAGTAGAGTACGTTTGATGCCGGATGCGACGCTTGACGCGTCTTATCCGGCCTACTAATTAATGCCGAATCGTAGGCCGGATAAGGCGTTCACGCCGCATCCGGCCATCAGTATTATCAAATCACCATATTCAGCAGCAGACAGCCAACCAGACCGCACACTGAGATAATGGTTTCCAGCATCGACCAGGATTTGATGGTCTCGCCGATAGTCAGGTTAAAGTACTCTTTGAACAGCCAGAAGCCCGGATCGTTCACGTGCGAGAAAATCACACTACCGGAACCAACCGCAATAACCATCAGCTCTGGGCTAACGCCTGTCGTTGCAATCAGCGGTGCCGCGATACCCCCCGCAGTGATTGCCGCAACGGTTGCGGAACCCAGCGCGATACGCAGTACGGCAGCAATCGACCATGCCATCAGCAGCGGAGAAATGTTGGTTTCGTGCATCATGGAAGCAATGTATTTGTCCACGCCGCTGTCTACCAGCACCTGCTTGAACGCACCGCCACCACCGATAATCAACAGCATCATCGCGATGATTTTGATGGAAGAAACCAGCGTGTCGTTAATCTGATCCATTGAACGGCCACGGTTCAGACCAAAGGTGAACATCGCAATCAGCACAGCAATCAGCGTTGCCATTACCGGGTCACCGAGGAACTCCGCCACCGGCAGGAAAGCGTGACCTTTCGGCAGGATCATTTCGGCAATCGCACGCATCGCCATCAGCACAACTGGCACCAGAGAAGTCCAGACGCTGACGCCAAAGCTAGGCATCTCTTCTTCACTGAAGGTTTTCGCGCTGTACAGACCTTCCGGGATTGGCTTATCGATACCTTTCAGCACGCGAGCGTAAACCGGACCAGCAAGAATAACGGTCGGGATTGCCAGAATGGTGCCGTACAGCAGGGTTTTACCCATGTCGGCCTGGAAGATGGTGGCAATCGCAGTCGGACCCGGATGCGGCGGCAGGAAACCGTGAGTAACAGACAGCGCAGCAGCCATCGGTACACCAACGTACAACAGTGGAATATTCGCCGCTGCAGCGATAGTGAACACCAGAGGCAGCATCAGTACGAAACCCACTTCATAGAACAGGGCAAAACCAACGGTGAAACCGGTCAGTACCACTGCCCACTGGATGTGCTTTTTACCAAATTTGGCAATCAGCGTGGTGGCGATACGTTGTGCACCACCGCAGTCTGCCAGCATTTTGCCCAGCATCGCGCCAAAACCCATGATCAGGGCAAGGCTGCCGAGCGTACCGCCGACACCGGCTTTGATTGAGCCAATAACTTTATCCAGTGGCATACCTTGCATTAATCCAACAGCAAGCGCCACCAGGACGAGAGCGATGAAACCGTTCATTTTGAAGCGGATCATCAGGAGTAATAACAAGATTACACCGATAGCAACAATGACTAATGGCATGATTTACCTGGCCTTTCATTTGTTATGGGTAACGTCAGGCTTCTGACGATAAATTCTGATCGTCCCAACTGGGAACAGAGATATAACAGCACCATGGCTGACGACTTCTAAAACTAATTAGTGTAGTCAGATGTTATGAGTGTGTTTGGTGCCCATGTAAATGATACGGGTAACATTGCGTGCTTGAGAATCACCAGAGCGGGGTAAATTTAAATTATGAGAGGTTGGTCATATTATCGCGGGGAAACGAAGGGATGGATTTGCCGAGTCAATGTAGAGCCAATGCCTGGCAGACGGCCCGATAAGACGCTTTAGCGTCGCATCGGGCTATCTACAAAAGAGGGGTGACTTAGTAGTAAGAGTGCTCGCCGCGCTGGTGTTCGGTGAGATCGCGTACACCTTTCAGCTCCGGGAATTCGTTCAGCAGCTGCTTCTCGATCCCTTCTTTCAGCGTCACATCGACCATAGAACAACCGTTACAGCCGCCGCCGAATTGCAGAATGGCGTAACCGTCTTCGGTGATTTCCATCAGCGAAACGCGACCACCGTGACCGGCAAGTTGCGGGTTGATCTGCGATTGCAGCATATACTCCACACGCTCCATCAGTGGCGCATCGTCAGCCACTTTACGCATTTTGGCGTTCGGGGCTTTCAGTGTTAACTGGGAACCCAACTGGTCGGTAACAAAGTCGATCTCTGCATCTTCCAGGTATGGCGCGCTTAACTCATCAACATACGCAGTCAGCAGGTCAAATTTCAGGGCGGTGTCGGTGGCTTCCACAGCGTCCGGCGGACAATAAGAAACGCCACATTCAGCGTTAGGCGTGCCAGGGTTAATCACAAATACGCGGATTTGTGTCCCTTCTTCCTGGTTTGCCAGCAGTTTGGCAAAGTGCGCTTGTGCAGCATCGGAAATACGGATCATAGTAATGGCCTAATAGTTGACTATTTTAGTTGGTTATAATACGCCCATCATCGAGGCTCTACAAGGTTCGACAAAGGCACCAGACCTGGACTGTCGCCGCACCATTGCGTAAAAGCAGCTGCGCAATCTCTGCGACGGTACTTCCGGTGGTAACGACATCATCCACAATCACCATATGGCGACCTTGCACAGGCAATTCAAGGCGAAAAGCATTTTTCAGGTTGCGCTTGCGCAGCCGGGCACTGAGAAAATGCTGGATAGCGGTGGCCCGTGTTCGTACGACGGCTTCGCTATCCCACTGGCAGTGCAACCAGCGTGATAACGGCTGACACAGCAAATCGCTCTGATTAAATCCCCGACGCCAGTGACGCCGCTGCCATAACGGAACGCTGATGATGCGATCCGGCAGTTGTAATCCGGTAGTCCGACGGGCGTGTAAGACTTCCAATAGTAACAGACGTGCCAGGGCGCTGGCGATTTCACTACGTCGCGAAAACTTAAGTTGGTGGATGAGCGGACTTAATGGCGGCGCATAGTTGGCGACCGTGACCAGTCTTTGCCAGGACGGCGGTTTTTGCAGGCAGCGACCGCAAGGAAGATGGGAGTGTGTGGCGGGTAATCCACATTGTGGGCATAACGTTTTATCTGTACGGGCGGCGCGTGAACAGACCGAACAAATCCCCCAATGACCTAACGCCAGCGGCATTCGGCATAGCCAGCATAATCCCGGTACTGTTAGCATATGTTCATCCTTGTAAGTCAAAAGAGAACAATAGCGGATGAATAACATCTGGTGGCAGACCAAAGGTCAGGGGAATGTTCATCTTGTGCTGCTGCACGGATGGGGACTGAATGCCGAAGTGTGGCGTTGCATTGACGAGGAACTTAGCTCGCATTTTACACTGCACCTTGTTGACCTGCCCGGCTTCGGGCGCAGCCAGGGATTTGGTGCGATGTCGCTTGCTGAGATGGCAGAAGTCGTGCTGCGACAGGCACCAGATAAGGCCATCTGGCTGGGCTGGAGTCTGGGTGGACTGGTGGCAAGCCAGATTGCGTTAACCCATCCCGAGCGTGTTCAGGCGTTGGTTACCGTGGCATCGTCACCGTGTTTCAGTGCTTGTGACGGCTGGCCTGGGATAAAACCGGACGTGCTAGCAGGTTTCCAGCAGCAACTGAGTGAAGATTTTCAGCGGACAGTAGAACGGTTCCTTGCGTTACAAACCATGGGTACAGAAACGGCACGCCAGGATGCGCGAGCGCTGAAGAAAACCGTTCTGGCGTTACCGATGCCGGAGGTTGACGTGCTTAATGGTGGGCTGGAAATTCTGAAAACGGTCGATCTCCGTCAGCCGCTGCAAAACGTACCTATGCCGTTTTTGCGATTGTATGGCTATCTCGACGGTCTGGTGCCGCGCAAAGTGGTGCCGATGCTGGATAAACTCTGGCCGCACAGCGAGTCATACATCTTCGCCAAAGCGGCCCATGCGCCGTTTATTTCGCATCCGGACGAGTTTTGTCACCTGCTGGTGGCATTGAAGCAGAGGGTGTAGGCAGGAAGTGAGGGTTACTGTTGTGGGTCGATTATATTCACCAGTTTACCGATCACCTCACTAATCAATGCTTCATCGGCAACAGTATGAAATTTAGCGCCACGGGCAATAAGATCGACGGCTTTCAGCTGGTGACAAAGCACAACGCCATGCAGGTTACCGGTTTGCGTATCATGGGGGAGGACGTTCACCGTCACCCCTGTGGAACGTGCTGCATTTGCCCCTGTTGAAATCGGACAGCACATAGCAACTTTTAAAACATTGTTGAGTTCTTTGTCTGTTACCACAATGCAATAATGTGGCCCCCGAAGTTCATGCCCGGCAACCGGATCAGGGTTAAAATACCAGATCTCACCACGATGTGGCGTCCGTGCCTTTACCATGCTTCATTACCTTTTTTCCCTTCAGCCCATCCTTCTGTGGACTGATTTAGCTCCGTAATTTCGCTTTCATCGATCTGACTCAACAACTGCGCGACGGTAAGACGCCCACGTGGTTTGTGCTCTGTTGCGCGCAAATTAACGCTATCGCCTTTTTTCTCCACGGTAAGCTCTGTGCCCGGTGACCAGCCAAGGTCGATGGCAACATCTCGTGGGATAGTAACGATCATGGCTCCTCCTTGTTGCCGTAATTTCACTGTCTGCATATCAGTTCCTAAGTGCTACTTTGTGTTACACGTAAGATAGCACAAAGTAGCACTTAAGCAGGGGATAGTGTCTACTGGCTCGCCGCAGCCAATTCTTCCTCTGACAGCCCGGTAAATCGCAGAACGTCCTCAAGAGGGACTCCGGCATCCAGCATGGTTTTGGCAATAGCACGTATACCTTTCTGAAACCCCTCCTGCCGCAATCTTTCCGCAATAGTCATTAAACTCTCCTTGTGTTTTGGTGAACGTTCGGTAACGCCGTCGATAAAATCGTTAAAACGTACCGCGTCGCCGGTTTGCAGTATGTAATTAAACAGCCCTTTGATTTGTCTGTCATTAGCGTATCCACTACTTAATAAGCAGGCCATTTGCTCTACCAGCCCCATCAGGTCGCGTTGGCGTATATGTTTTTGAATTAACTCCAGCAGCGCCATGCGTCGGTGCTGCATGATTTCATCATCAGGCATGACGGTGACATCAATCAGCGGAAATGCAGAGGCATAAAGCTGCCTGGCCAGGTTGGGATCGGCGAAACAATCCAGCCAACACAGCGAATAGGGATAGGGGCTTTCAATACCGTGGTAAAACAACAACGGCACCACCATCGGCAACGTTTTGTATCCGGCATCAAGGTGGTTTTGCATTGCGGCAATGGCGTAGCGCATCATGCGAAATGCGATCAGTTTGTTTGAGGTGCTTTGATGTTCAATCAGGCAATAGATGTATCCTGGTCCTTGTTCCGTTTTCACCGACCACAGCACGTCGGAGTAGCTTTCACGCAGATCGTCATCAATAAAACTGCTCGACTCCAGCTTGAGGGTTTTCATATCACAGAGCGCGTGAATGGGGGCCGGTAAATGGAACGCAAGAAAATCGCGTGCCGTGTCCGGTTGGCGTAAAAAGAGTTTGAACAGTGCATCGTGTGGGGTGGAACTCTGCTTTTTGCTCATGGCGTTCCTTCACCTGTTGTTTGAATGCCGCGACTCTACGCGCCACTCCACACCTGTGCATTAGCCAGTTTTCATCCCTGCGAGACACTTTCAGAGGAACTTCCGTCGTGCTGCAAGAATTGCATTTTTATGGAAAGCCGCACGCAAAAAAAGCCCGGTTGCAAACGCATACCGGGCTTTTCAAAACAGGCGGTGGAGTATGGTTAACGCAGCGCCCACCACTCGCGCAGGCAGGCTTTGCCTTCCGGGCAGCTTTTACAACTGCCAGAGAGGCAGCCGTCAGGTTCTTCCTGAATCCGCACGGCTTTGCCCATACTTTCCAGCTGTTGCAGCATGGCGTTAATCATTGGCTGCGGAGTGTTCAATGCCTGGCTTATCTGGGCCGCTTCCATACGACCCCGTAACGCCAGCAAATCACGCACCTGAATGAGCGAAGCCATTGCTGTATCCTTAGTGGCAATCGCCAGTGGTGCTGGCTGCACAGCAACTGCTTACCGACTTGCGCGTTGCCAGCAGTTCGATATCCACCCGGCTACGCGCGCGGCGCAGCAAACCGATAACCACGATGTTAAACAGGATAACCGCCAGAATGCATACCAGACTGTAGGTTGGATGCTGGCTGTAGCTGGCGACTTGATAGAACAATGTTGCCAGCGAGTAAGCGATATTCAGCCCCCACAGGATGGAGAAGCCCATCCAGCCACGGCTTGATTCACGCGCGATAGCACCCATCACCGAGATGCACGGTACATACAGCAGGACGAAAATCAGGTAGCTGTATGCGGCAGCTGCGCTACCGAATTTCTGATCCATCACGCCCATCGCCCCGGTACCCATTTCGCCGTCGCCTTTGCTCGCTTCAATCGGGTTCATCAGTACGCTAAGGCTGAAGGTATCTTTCAGGCTCTGCCAGGTTTCATCTACCGCACTGAACAGCTCTTCACCGAGGTTAAATTCCGCCGGATTGAACTCTTCGTCCTGAATATTTTCTGCGGTGTAGAGGGTGTTGAGCGTACCCACCACCACTTCTTTCGCCATGGCACCTGTAAACAGGCCAACCGTTGCCTGCCAGTTATCTTCATGTACGCCAATCGGCTTGAAGACCGGGGTGATCACCCGGCTGACGGAAGCCAGCGCCGAGTCGTTGATGTTATCGACGATTTTTCCGCTCAGCGAGAAGCTGTTGAAAGCGCTCAGGAAAATGCTGACGATGATAATCACTTTACCAGCACGCAGAACGAAGCCTTTCAGACGCTGCCAGGTCTGGATAATCAGACTCTTAACGTGTGGTACATGGTAGACCGGCAGCTCCATGACAAACGGCGTCGCTTCACCGCGCATGATGGTGTACTTGAGCATCAGGCCAGTCAGCACCGCCATCACGATACCCAGCATATACAGCGAGAAGACCGCCAGCGCGCCGTTCTGCCCGAAGAAGGCAGCCGCAAATACTGCGAAGATAGCCAGACGTGCGCCGCAGGACATAAACGGTGCCATCATAATGGTCATCAGGCGTTCACGCGGCGCATCAAGAGTTCGCGCGCCCATTACCGACGGTACGTTACAACCGAAACCAACGATCAGCGGTACAAAGGATTTCCCCGGCAAGCCCAGCGCCTGCATCAGACGGTCCATCACAAACGCCGCACGCGCCATATAACCGGAGTCCTCGAGGAAGGAGAGGAACAGGTACATCATGCCGATCTGCGGCACCAGCGGCAGCACGGTGTTAATACCGCCGCCCAGGCCCTGGGCGAGGAAGATAGTCAGCCAGTCCGGGAAGTGGAGCGTGTAGCCAATCCACTGAATACCATGCACAAATAGCGCCACGGAGCCGACGTCAAACAGCGGCTGTAACGCCCCGCCGATGTTGATAGCGAGCAGGAACATCAGGTACATCACAAAGAGGAAAATCGGCAGACCGAGGAAACGGTTGAGCACGATTTTATCCACTGCCGTGGTGAAGCGACTGGGTTCTGCCGTCAGCGTGTTGCTTACCACATCGCAGATAGCAGCAATACACTGGTAACGCGCATCGGCAATATGCAGCGCCGGATCGTCCATCTCATTACGCAGACGGGCGAGGGCGGCATCCAGATGCTGCGACGCTTCACCGGCGTAGGCGCGGCTGTAGATATCGCCTTCCAGCATTTGCAGACCCAGCCAGCGACGCTGTTTGAGCGGAATGTCGGACGGCATCACTTTTGCCAGTGAATCTGCTTCGTTGAGCAGCGGCTGTGCGTAATGCACCAGTTCTACATTGTCGTTGGCTCTGTAGCGGTCAATCGCCAGTTTCAGAGCTTCGATACCGCGACCACGCGTGGAAACCAGTGGAACTACCGGGCAGCCAAGACGCGCCGACAGCGCATCAATTTCAATGCGAATATTTTGCTTCTCGGCAATGTCGAGCATGTTCAGCGCCACGATGCAGGGAATACCGAGTTCCAGCAGTTGTAGCGTCAGATACAGGTTACGCTCAAGGTTAGACGCATCCACCACGTTAATCAGCAGATCGGCGTCGCCACTCAAAATGTAGTGGCAGGCGATTTGCTCGTCCAACGACGTCTGCGATGAAATAGTAGTCAGAGAATAAGTACCGGGCAGATCCACCAGCGTGACCTGATGATCGGTGGTGGAAAATTGACCCTCTTTACGTTCGACGGTAACGCCGGCCCAGTTTCCTACACGCTGACGTGCGCCGGTGAGCTGGTTAAATAAGGTTGTCTTGCCAGAATTTGGATTACCAATTAAGCCAATGGTTAATTTTTTCATTGTTGTTATCACCGTATTAACAGGAAACCGCTTCCACTTCTAATAAGGCCAGATCTTTTTTCCGTAATACCAGGCTTACACGACGGGTTTCGATATGAATGGGGTCGCCGAGTGGAGCGACGCGCACCACATTAAAAGAGGAGCCAGGTAACATGCCAAGAGAAAGCAGTTTTTGGCGATATGCCGGGCTGATTTCACGGGAAAAGCCAGTGATTTTCCACGCAGTATCTGGAGTGTATTGCATAGGTGCCTACTTGTTTCTCATTAACTGGATAACTACCTCATGGGGCGTTTGACAGCGACATGAGACCAGATGATTTGCCAACGAAGGAGAGATTAAATAATCAACAGTACAATGATAATGAGAATGGTTTCTATCAGCAATACTTAAAATGTGTGCGAATGTTGGTTTAGATAATAATCTGACTCAATGTTGATGTGGCTCAAGGTTATATCGCAGCCAAAATATAATTCGAATGACGAATTATTAGGGCGGGTTAATGTTTAATTAAGGTTTCAGTTGTTAATGAGGTGATAAATATTAACGAAATATAGTGTGAGTTTGGCTGTGGAATAAATATGCCGGAGAATATCTCCGGCATATTTATGTCAGGCAGGGCGTTCGTTGGCAGATGCGGCGTGAACGCCTTATCTGGCCTACGATTTCGTGCAAATTTGAACCGTAGGCCAATCAGGGTGTTTAACGCTTTTTACCCATTGCTGCCGCCAGCGCATCCATCATCGCGCTATTACCGGCAGGCTGCGCTTCACGCCCACGCGGTTTGGCTGCCGGGCGGTTGTTTTGCGGGCGATCGTTACCGCCGCCGCGACGAGCGTTGGTTTCGCCAGGCTGCTCGTCCAGACGCATGGTCAGGGCGATACGTTTACGCTGAAGATCCACTTCCAGCACTTTCACCTTCACAATGTCGCCCGCTTTCACCACGGTATGCGGATCTTCCACAAACTTGTTCGACAAAGAAGAGATGTGAACCAGGCCGTCCTGATGTACGCCGATATCAACAAAAGCGCCAAAGTTGGTGACGTTGGTCACCGCGCCTTCGAGGATCATACCCGGTTGCAGGTCGTTCATTGTCTCGACGCCATCGGCAAACTGAGCGGTTTTAAATTCCGGACGCGGATCGCGACCCGGTTTTTCCAGCTCTTTGATGATGTCGGTTACCGTCGGCACACCGAATTTCTCATCGGTAAAATCAGACGCTTTCAGATTACGCAGTTCACTGCTGTTACCCATCAGATCTTTCAGCGCCTGCTGTGTTGCTGCCAGAATGCGTTCCACCACCGGATAGGCTTCCGGGTGAACGGTAGACGCGTCCAGCGGGTTATCGCCGTGGTTAATGCGCAAGAAGCCCGCGCACTGTTCGAAGGCTTTCGGCCCCAGACGGCTCACTTTTAACAGTTGCTGACGGTTCTGGAACTGACCATTTTCATCGCGCCAGGCCACGATGTTTTGCGCCATCATGCGCGTCAGGCCCGCCACGCGAGTTAACAGTGGAACAGAAGCGGTATTCAGATCAACGCCAACGGCGTTTACGCAGTCTTCTACTACTGCGTCCAGTTTGCGGGCCAGTTGCGTCTGGCTGACGTCATGCTGATACTGACCCACGCCGATAGATTTCGGATCGATTTTCACCAGCTCCGCCAGCGGATCCTGCAAACGGCGGGCGATAGATACCGCGCCACGCAGCGAAACGTCGAGATCCGGGAACTCCTGCGCTGCCAGTTCGGAAGCCGAGTAAACCGACGCGCCTGCTTCGCTGACGATCACTTTCTGCGCGGTAACCTTCGGGAACTGCTTCTGGACATCAAGATAGAAACGCTCGGTTTCGCGGGAAGCCGTACCGTTACCGATCGCTACCAGTTCAACATTATGTTTTTCACACAGGGCGGCAACGGTCATCGCCGCCTTTGCGGCCTGCCCGGTATGCGGATAAATGGTATCGGTCGCCACCAGTTTACCTGTCGCATCGACTACCGCCACTTTTACCCCGGTACGCAGACCCGGATCGAGGCCCATCGTCGCACGCAGTCCGGCAGGGGCCGCCATCAGCAGATCGTGCAGGTTACGGGCAAAGACATTAATCGCTTCATCTTCCGCACGTTCGCGCACGGTGCCCATCAGTTCGGTTTCCAGATGCATCAGCACCTTGATGCGCCACGTCCAGCTCACCACGCCTTTGCGCCAGCTATCCGCCGGGGCATTGTTCAGGCGCAGGCCGAGATGATCCATGATGATTTGCTCGCAATAGCTCTCTTTTGGCGGCTCGTCGAACTGCGGATCGGCATTCAGCGAAAGCTGGAGTATGCCTTCGTTACGCCCACGGAACATCGCCAGCGCACGGTGCGAAGGCACCGTTGACAGCGGTTCGTGATGATCGAAATAGTCGCGGAATTTCGCCCCTTCCTCTTCTTTACCGCTCACCACCGTAGAAACCAAATGCGCGTTTTTCCACAGATAATCACGCACTTTTGCCAGCAGCGCGGCATCTTCGGCAAAGCGTTCCATCAGGATATAACGCGCGCCGTCCAGCGCGGCTTTGGTATCTGCCACGCCTTTATCGGCATCAACATATTGTGCAGCGGCGACTTCTGGCATGTGTGATGGATCGCTCCACAGCAGGTCAGCCAACGGCTCAAGCCCTGCTTCAATGGCGATTTGCCCGCGGGTACGACGTTTCGGTTTGTAAGGCAGGTAGAGGTCTTCGAGTTCGGTTTTGCTTAGGGTGGCGTTGATGGCATTCGCCAGATCATCGGTGAGTTTGCCTTGCTCGGAAATGGACTTGAGGATCGCCTGACGTCTCTCTTCCAGCTCGCGCAGATAGCTCAGACGCGTTTCCAGATTACGCAGCTGCGTGTCATCCAGACCGCCGGTGATTTCCTTACGATAACGTGCGATAAACGGCACGGTATTCCCTTCGTCAAGCAGGCGAACGGCAGCGTCAACCTGTTCCGGGCGCGCCTGAATTTCACCCGCAATAATGCGGCAGAACGAATCATTCATCATGGTTTGAGTTCATCTTTTCGGATCAAAAATCAGGGGATAGTTATACGGACTGGCTGGCAAAAATGCCAGCCATCGGCAGGAGGTTAAGATTCTTCCTTACGGTTTCACGTACTCAATAGCATTAACATACCAGCTCGCTTCCCCGGCAGGGGTATTCACCACCGCCAGATCGCCGACTTCTTTTTTCAGCAATGCGCGGGCCATCGGGGAATCGATAGAGATGTAATCTTTACGGCCAAAGATTTCATCGTAGCCGACGATCCGGAAACGGTGAGTCACGCCATCGTCGTTTTCAATCTCTACCCACGCGCCAAAGAAAACTTTGCCTTCCTGCTGGGGCGAGTAATCGACGATTTTGAGATTTTCCATGCATTTAGTGAGATAGCGCACACGACGGTCGATTTCACGCAGGCGCTTTTTATTATACTGATAGTCAGCATTTTCGCTGCGGTCGCCCAGACTTGCGGCCCAGGTCACCTTCTTTGTGACTTCCGGGCGCTCTTCACGCCAGAGATAATTTAGCTCTTGTTTGAGTTTTTCATACCCTTCCCGGGTAACCAGGGGCGTTTTCATCTCGTTGATTCCCTTTGTCTGTTTGATAATGCGCACATTGGGTATAACGTGATCATATCAACAGAATCAATAATGTTTCGCTGAATAAATTGTATACTTAAGCCGCTGTTTAATATGCTTTGTAACAATTTAGGCTGAAATTCATACCAGATTTAGCTGGTGACGAACGTGAGCTTTTTTAAGAATACACGCTTACAAATTGTTGCGAACCTTTGGGAGTACAAACAATGCAAGAGAACTACAAGATTCTGGTGGTCGATGACGACATGCGCTTGCGTGCGCTGCTGGAGCGTTATCTCACCGAACAAGGCTTCCAGGTTCGAAGCGTCGCTAATGCAGAACAGATGGATCGCCTGCTGACTCGTGAATCTTTCCATCTTATGGTACTGGATTTGATGTTACCTGGTGAAGATGGTTTGTCGATTTGCCGACGTCTTCGTAGCCAGAGTAACCCGATGCCGATCATTATGGTAACGGCGAAAGGGGAAGAAGTTGACCGTATCGTTGGCCTGGAAATTGGTGCTGACGATTACATTCCAAAACCGTTTAACCCGCGTGAATTGCTGGCCCGCATCCGTGCGGTGCTGCGTCGTCAGGCGAATGAACTGCCGGGCGCGCCGTCACAGGAAGAAGCTGTGATTGCTTTCGGTAAGTTCAAACTTAACCTGGGTACGCGTGAAATGTTCCGCGAAGATGAACCGATGCCGCTGACCAGCGGTGAATTTGCGGTCCTGAAGGCGCTGGTCAGCCATCCGCGTGAGCCGCTCTCCCGCGATAAGCTGATGAACCTTGCCCGTGGCCGTGAATATTCCGCAATGGAACGTTCCATCGACGTGCAGATCTCTCGTCTGCGCCGCATGGTGGAAGAAGATCCGGCGCATCCGCGTTACATTCAGACCGTCTGGGGTCTGGGCTACGTCTTTGTACCGGACGGTTCTAAAGCATGAGGCGATTGCGCTTCTCGCCACGAAGTTCATTTGCCCGCACGTTATTGCTCATCGTCACCTTGCTGTTCGTCAGCCTGGTGACGACTTATCTGGTGGTGCTGAACTTCGCGATTTTGCCGAGCCTCCAGCAGTTTAATAAAGTCCTCGCGTACGAAGTGCGTATGTTGATGACCGACAAACTGCAACTGGAGGACGGCACGCAGTTGGTTGTGCCTCCCGCTTTCCGTCGGGAGATCTACCGTGAGCTGGGGATCTCCCTCTATTCCAACGAAGCTGCCGAAGAGGCCGGGCTGCGTTGGGCGCAACACTATGAATTCTTAAGCCATCAGATGGCGCAGCAGCTGGGCGGTCCGACGGAAGTTCGCGTCGAGGTGAACAAAAGCTCGCCTGTTGTCTGGCTGAAAACCTGGCTGTCGCCCAATATCTGGGTACGCGTGCCGCTGACCGAAATTCATCAGGGCGATTTCTCCCCGCTGTTCCGCTATACGCTGGCGATTATGCTGATGGCGATTGGCGGGGCGTGGCTGTTTATTCGTATTCAGAACCGACCGTTGGTCGATCTCGAACATGCTGCTTTGCAGGTCGGTAAAGGGATTATTCCGCCGCCGCTGCGTGAATATGGCGCTTCGGAGGTGCGTTCGGTTACCCGCGCCTTCAACCATATGGCGGCTGGTGTTAAGCAACTGGCGGATGACCGCACGCTGCTGATGGCGGGGGTAAGTCATGACCTGCGCACGCCACTGACGCGTATTCGCCTGGCGACCGAGATGATGAGCGAGCAGGATGGCTACCTGGCAGAATCGATCAACAAAGATATCGAAGAGTGCAACGCCATCATTGAGCAGTTTATCGACTACCTGCGTACTGGTCAGGAGATGCCAATGGAACTGGCGGATCTTAATGCGGTGCTTGGTGAGGTGATTGCCGCGGAAAGTGGCTATGAGCGTGAAATTGATACCGCGCTTTATCCTGGCTGCATAGAAGTGAAAATGCATCCGCTGTCAATCAAACGTGCGGTGGCGAATATGGTGGTGAACGCTGCCCGCTATGGCAATGGTTGGATCAAAGTCAGCAGCGGAACGGAGCCAAATCGCGCCTGGTTCCAGGTGGAAGACGACGGTCCGGGTATCGAGCCTGAACAGCGTAAGCATCTGTTCCAGCCTTTTGTCCGCGGCGACAGTGCGCGCACCATTAGCGGAACGGGACTAGGCCTGGCGATTGTGCAGCGTATCGTGGATAACCATAACGGGATGCTGGAGCTTGGCACCAGCGAGCGGGGCGGGCTTTCCATTCGCGCCTGGCTGCCATTACCGGTAACGCGGGCGCAGGGCACGACAAAAGAAGGGTAAATAAACGGGAGGCGAAGGTGCCTCCCGTTTTTAGATTGTTTTCAATTGATTGATAATGAAAGGATTCGCTTGCAAAAGCAGGAGCAATTTTCGAGGTGCTCCGGTAGGTTGACGGCGTTTGGTTTCCCAGCTTTTTACCAGGTCATAACTTACCCCTACGGCGACAGCAAAATCTTGCTGGCGTAAGCCAGTTGCTTCACGGATCGCTTTTACATCGATTTCGCTAAAAGTATGGACGTGCTCTGGTTCAGGCGTTTTTTCACCCTTTTCGATGCGTACCATTTCTTCTGCGCTGGCAAGAAGATCAGCAAATAATTCATCTTTCATCTGTTTTCAATGTCTCCGTTGGCATTTCGGCCATGGTGGAATGTGTGGAGCTTCAACATTAAAGCAGCTTCTCGGACAATAGTTTCAATGCCTTTCTTTGTTCTTCTGTTAAATCATCCTGTTCATTTTTAGGATAAATCAATGCCAGATAAATTCGGCCATTGCGTGTCACGTTGTAATAAATTATCCGAATGCCGCCCCGTTTCCCCATTCCAGAACGGTTCCAGCGAATTTTTCTGAAACTGCCTGTGCCCGCGATAATGTCACCGGCAGATGGATCTTGAATGAGTAGTTCCTGAAAAGCCCGGAACTCATCATCAGGCAACAATAGCTGGCGGCGTTTGCTAAATCCTTGTAGTTCAATAAACGTGAACATAGTGCATCCTGCGGTCTATTGATAATTATAAGTGTACCGTGTACATATTGGTAGCCAATTAGATATAAAAAAACCCCTTATCCATTTGGATAAGGGGTCAGTGAAATATTAACCGATTACAGCTTAGGACCAGCTGCTACCAGCGCGGCACCCGCAGGGGTGTCGGTGTATTTATCGAAGTTGTCGATAAACAGTTTCGCCAGCGTTTCAGCTTTTTCCTGCCACTGTTCCGGGGAAGCGTAGGTGTTACGCGGATCGAGGATCTTCGTGTCTACGCCCGGCAGTTCGGTCGGGATCGCCAGGTTAAACATCGGCAGAGTGAAGGTTTCTGCGTTATCCAGCGAACCGTTGAGGATGGCGTCGATAATGGCGCGGGTATCTTTAATGGAGATACGTTTGCCAGTGCCGTTCCAGCCAGTGTTAACCAGATATGCCTGCGCGCCCGCTGCCTGCATACGTTTTACCAGCACTTCTGCGTATTGAGTTGGGTGCAGCGACAGGAATGCCGCGCCGAAGCAGGCAGAGAAGGTTGGCGTCGGTTCGGTGATGCCACGCTCTGTACCAGCCAGTTTGGCGGTGAAGCCTGAAAGGAAGTGGTACTGAGTTTGATCGGCAGTCAGGCGAGAAACCGGTGGCAGTACGCCAAAAGCATCTGCGGTCAGGAAGATAACTTTAGTCGCGTGGCCCGCTTTGGAAACTGGCTTAACGATGTTATCGATGTGATAGATCGGATAAGAAACGCGGGTGTTCTCGGTTTTGAACCATCATCAAAGTCGATGGTGCCATCTTCACGTACAGTGACGTTTTCCAGCAGTGCATCGCGACGGATAGCGCCATAGATTTCTGGCTCTGCTTCTTTCGACAGTTTAATGGTTTTCGCGTAGCAGCCGCCTTCGAAGTTAAACACACCGTCATCGTCCCAACCGTGCTCGTCATCGCCAATCAGACGACGTTTCGGGTCGGTGGAAAGGGTGGTTTTACCTGTGCCGGAAAGGCCGAAGAACACCGCAACATCGCCTTTCTCGCCAACGTTGGCGGAGCAGTGCATAGAAGCGATACCTTTCAGCGGCAGCAGGTAGTTCATCATCGAGAACATCCCTTTCTTCATTTCGCCGCCGTACCAGGTGCCGCCAATCAGCTGCATGCGCTCGGTGAGGTTAAACGCCACGAAGTTTTCAGAGTTCAGACCCTGTTCTTTCCACTGTGGGTTGGTGCACTTCGCGCCGTTCATGACGATAAAGTCAGGTTTGAAACCTTCCAGCTCTTCATCACTCGGGCGAATAAACATGTTCTTGACGAAATGCGCCTGCCAGGCCACTTCGGTGATGAAACGGACGGAAAGACGAGTATCCGGGTTAGCGCCACAGAAAGCATCAACCACGAACAGGCGTTTGCCGGAAAGCTGTTTGGTCACCAGGCCTTTCAGATGCTGCCAGGTTTCCGGAGAGAGAGGTTTGTTGTCGTTCTTACCTTTGCCTTTGTCTGCCCACCAGAAAGTATCGCGAGTGGTATCGTCACGGACGATATACTTATCTTTTGGTGAACGCCCGGTGAAGATCCCGGTATCCACGGCAACGGCACCCAGATTAGTTAACACCCCGCGCTCATAACCTGTCAGGCTCGGATCGAGCTCTTCCTGATACAGCAGGTCGTAGCTTGGGTTGTAAACGATATCATGAACGTCACTGATACCATAAGCCTCGAGTTCTTGCGGGGTCAAACCATTGTTAACGCGCATTTCACTGCTCCTTAGCCAATATGTATTGCCTGAATAGTAAAGTCTTTTTGGGGGTGTTAACCGCGACAAGGCTCATAGATTTACGCATCTGGAGAAATTCATATTTGACAAAAAACTCCGTGATTCCTGTCACGAAACGGTTGCTATTATCGCAGAAATGGCATTCCAGGTGTGGAAAATGTTCCTAAAAGGTTAAAAGTTAGTTTAATTGGCCATTATAATGTGAGTTAAATCTCATTCCTGATTGAAATTTATGCAAAATCAATCAGTAAAGTATCGATTCACCACCGCAAAATTTTTTGTAAATTTTTCTTAAAATAAATATTAGTACTGCCTGAATGCAATAATTAACCTTCCTTTTGATTCCGGATCACGAACATGGATAACGTTGAACTGTCACCTGCAACACGGTGGGGAATGGTCGCCACTGGATTAATCCAGGGGCTGGTTTGCTATTTTCTGATAACCTGGCTGGCTGTGGACAATAACAACTGGATTGTTTACGGCATTCCTGCGACCGTGGCGCTTTCATCCGTTTTGTTATTCACCGTGGAATCCTTCAAACAGAAGCGTTTGTGGGGGTGGCTGGCGCTGGTATTTATTGCCACCTTGGCGATGAGCGGCTGGCTGAAATGGCAAATTGATGGCATGAGTCCCTGGCGAGCGGACCAGGAACTCTGGGAATTTGGTTGTTATCTGCTGTTAATGGCGATGTTGTTATTGCCCTGGATACAACTGAATTTGCACGACAGAAAAGAGCGAACGAACTATAGCTTTTTTTACCAGTCAGCGTGGCATAACGCTCTAATATTGATGGTGATTTTGATCACTAATGGTCTGACATGGCTGGTACTTTTACTGTGGAGTGAGTTATTTAAACTTGTTGGCATCACGTTTTTCAGTACCCTCTTTTTTTCAACCGACTGGTTTATTTATCTTACGCTGGGCCTGGTTACCGCGCTGGCAGTCATTCTTGCGCGGACTCAATCGCGGTTAATCGCCTCTATTCAAAAGCTCTTCACGTTAATCGCCACAGGTTTGCTACCACTGGTTTCACTGCTGACGCTGCTGTTTATTATCACTTTGCCCTTTGCTGGTTTGAATGCGATTTCCCGCCACATCTCCGCCGCTGGGCTGCTTTTAACTCTGGCCTTTTTGCAGTTGCTCTTAATGGCCATTGTCCGCGATCCGCGAAAAGCATCGCTTCCCTGGACTGGCCCATTGCGTTGCCTGATAAAAATGTCTCTGCTGGTGGCGCCGCTCTATGTGCTGATCGCCGCCTGGGCTATATGGATGCGGGTCGCTCAATACGGCTGGACTACCGAACGCTTGCACGGCGCACTGGCGGTGGTGGTGTTATTGGTCTGGTCGCTGGGGTATTTCGTCAGTATTGCCTGGCGTAAAGGGCAAAATCCCCTTGTTCTTCAGGGCAAAGTGAACCTTACGGTTTCGTTATTGGTGCTGGTGATACTGGTGCTTCTTAATTCGCCGGTGCTGGACAGTATGCGCATTAGCGTGAACAGCCATATGGCGCGTTATCAGAGTGGCAAGAACACGCCAGACCAGGTAAGTATCTACATGCTCGAACATAGCGGTCGCTATGGACGTGCAGCGCTTGAGTCGCTGAAAAGCGATGTCGAGTATATGAAAGACCCGAAACGCAGGTGGGGTCTGCTGATGGCGTTTGATGGAGTGCAACGTCTTCAGCAGCAGATATCGGAAAAAGCATTAGCTGATAATGTATTTATTGCCCCAGGTTCTGGAAAGCCGGATATGACATTCTGGTCGGCAGTGATGAAAAATCGCTATAACGCAATGATATGTATTGAAAAAGATGCCTGCGTGCTGGTAGAGCAAGATCTGAATAGTGATGGTAGGGCAGAGCGGATCCTGTTTGCCTTTAATGATGAAAGATACATTGTCTATGGTATTGATCCTGCCGGGAAAGAATGGAAAGAGATTACGATGAGTTCACTCCCGCGTGTAATAACGAAAGAGAAATTACTCACAGCGGCGAAGAATGGAAAACTGGGGACGAAGCCTAAGGTGTGGCGCGATCTTACGGTGGATGGTGAAACGCTGGATTTGAATCTGAATGAGTGACAGCGCGTTTGGATGCTGCGCCTTATCTTACCTGCGATAAATTGCATTTAATCCGTAGGCCAGATAAGCGCAGCGCATCAGGCAATTTAGTTATGATATCCGGCAGAGTCATCTCTGCCGGACATGGCGATTAATGTACCTGCGGATCTGCCGGAGACGCATTGTTGCGGATCTCGGCAATATCCATTGCATTGAACAGATAGTGGTTACCACAGTAATCACAATGCATGTCAATTTCGCCTTCTTCCGCGAGGATGCTATCAACTTCTTCATCCGGCAGCGTTTTCAGCGCGCCTGCGCAACGTTCACGCGAGCAGGTGCATTTGAATTCAACATACTGCGGATCATAAACCGTCACCTCTTCTTCGTGATACAAACGCCACAACACTTCGTTTGCCGGTAACGTCAGCAGCTCTTCAGTTTTGATGGTTTCGGTCAGCGTCGCCAGGTGGTCGAAGTCGTCTTGCTGGGCATTTTGCGCAGGCATTACCTGCAACAACATACCGCCCGCAGCCGGTTTGCCGTCTACGTCACCGGTGCGAATAAACAGGCGCGTCGGCAGCTGTTCAGAACGCATAAAGTAATCTTCCAGGCAAGCCGCCAGGGTATCACCTTCCAGACCAACTACGCCCTGATAGCGTTCGCCTTCGCTCGGGGTAATGGTGATCACCACGTAACCATTGCCGACCAGCGTTTTCAGGTCGGCATTTTCTGGAATTTCGCCCTGCACGCGCGCCACACCACGCATCTGCTGTTTGTTGTTACCGTTAATAACCGCCAGATTCATCGGACCGTCGCCTTGCAGCTGTACGGTGATATCACCATCAAACTTCAGGGTAGCGGTCAACAGGCTGGTCGCGACCAGCAGTTCTGCCAGCACGTTTTTCACCGGCTGCGGATAATCGTGATTCTCAAGGATCTGTTGCAGGGTTTCCGAAACGGTTACCAGTTCGCCGCGGACGGCAAAGTTTTCAAACAGATAGCGATGTAATTGGTCATGTTGCGGCATAATCATCTCTCTTGCAGGTGACAGTTATTCACTGTCGCCGTGTTTAAATCGTAACAGGTCGCGGCGCTCTTTTTTGTCCGGGCGTCGGTCCGGATGCGGCATGGTTAAGGCATTAAGTTTACGTGCCAGCGCCATTTTTTCGCGTTTCTCTACACTTTCCGCAGTCTCTTCATACAGCAAGGCTGCCTCGCTGGCGGGGCGACGCTGTTCAGTAATCGCCTTTACAATCACCGTGCGTTCGTCATTTCCCTGGCGCAGCGTGAGCGTGGCATTCAGCTCGACGATTTTGCTCGGCTTGCTGCGCTGCCCGTTGTAATGCACCTTACCGCCTTCAATCATTTCACGGGCCAGCGCGCGGGTTTTATAAAAACGGGCGGCCCATAGCCATTTATCCAGTCGAACCTCAACAGCCGGTTTTTCTTTCATGGCGTCTCCTTCACATTAGCGAGGGGATCAGGCGGCGGTAGTCATTCAGTGACGGATGGCGCTCATACTGTTTTTCGGCTATTCCAGAGTCAGGGTTGGTGACGCCGAGACAGTAACGAATACCAAATTGCGCGGCAGCATCGAGAATGGCTTCGCTGTCATCAATAAACAGCGTTCTTTCAGCTTTCAGACCCGTAGCTTCGGCCACCGCATGCCATAACCGCTGATCCTCTTTCGGATAACCAAATGTGTGGGTGGAAAGTAATAAATCAAGGTGTGCGTCCAGACCCGTATGCTCAAGTTTAACGGCCAGGTTATGTGGATGGGCGTTAGTGAGCAAAATTCGCTGCTTGCCGCTGGCTTTCAGCGCTTCGAGAAACGGAACAGTATCTTCACGCAACACAGCACGTGGCCCCATCTCGGTGGTCATCGCACAGATATCCAGACCCAGTTGCTCGCTCCAGTAATCAAGACAGTACCAGTTTAGCGTATGCTGCACGTCGTGATATTGCTGGCGCATATATTCCATTGCTTCCTGTGGCGTAACACCGTTTTGCGCGCCCCATGTTTCAGGCACCAGCTTTTGCCAAAAATAGTTATCGAAGGCGAGGTCGAGCAACGTGCCGTCCATATCCAGCAGAACGGTGTCTACGTCCTGCCAGGCAATGTTGATATGCATGGGGGAAATCTCCAGAGTGAAGCAATTTGCGCGACAGGGTAGCATAACCTGCCGCGCAAACGTGTTATTCGATGAGGCTTTCTGAAGACGTGAGCAGCGTCGGATTCAGGCAGCTTTCGTAATATTCCTTAATCTCCATCATGCGGGTGCGATGATGCTGGTAACGACGCCAGGCCTGCACGCCATTATAGATGGCACAGCCGAACATCGTCAGTAGCAGTAATGTGGTGCCGAGATAGCGCCACAGGCCAGAACGGTCCGGAATAGGGTGCAAGCTGATATGCTGCGTGCCGTTGGCATCGGTGAAAATATTGGTGACGATCCCCTCGGCGTTAAACGGTGTATGCATCAACATTTGGGCCAGCTTCTGGAAAGCGTTCCATTGTTCTTGCGCCGGGTAGTCATAAAGTGAGGCTGCTGGCCACGGTTGATCGACAAAATCGCTGCCTTCGTCGCTGACAATCAGGAAGCCGCCAGGCGCTGGGCTATTCAGTGATTGTGCCGCTCGCGCCGTTTCATGAGTGATAAACGGTGCGGTGGAAGTCGCCACCAGATTATCCAGCGATTCTGCGCTCACCGGGCGGAGTAATACATTCACACCATCAAGTTTTCCTGCGTTGGCGCGTTTCACCAGCGCGTCCCAGTCCTTACTGTTGCCAAGATTCACCAGGGCGTTTTTTAAGCGCACACAATCATCTTTGGCTGCACAGAGATCTGCGGTCTTCAGTACGATGTCGCCAAAGTCATCAAGCAAAACCATGCCGGATTTCTGAATCGCAGAACGTAATGAGGCACTGACGCGCGATTCATCTTCCGGTTTAGGGTGCAGTTGACGGTTTACTGCTTCGGTCAACGCCGTAGCTTTGTTAACCAGTTCCGATTCTGGTAATGGCAATGAACGGGCGTCATTCCAGATGATTTGCGAGCAGTCAAACGGCAAAAACGGTGAATTGGTTTTCGCGCTCCAGGTGCCGGAAGTGCGGATATTACACATGCCTGTACCACTTAGACGTAAGGTATCGCCTACGCGTACGCCAGCGTCCGCAAGTTGTTTAACACTGGTGGCCTCAATAGTCTGCGCGCCTTTCATCCACGAGAGAGTGAATTTCAGCGGCATATCCAGTGGGATCCAGAACAGCAGCATAAACAAGACAATCAGCGAACCGGCTGCGATAACCGTGCTGCGTAGCCAGTGCTGCAACGGGAAGTTTTTTACTTCGTCATGCAGCGAAAGATAGCGCCCCTGGCGCACGACGTGACGGTCGAGGTAGATATCGATATCGGTTTGTTGTCCGAGATCCTGGGCAATGTAAGGTTGCCAGTGCGCGGGGTAGACCAGATCGATAATACCAAGCGAAATATTGTTAATCTGTTCCTGAGAGTTTTCACCAAACAGCCCCCAGCGACGCGGTGTCCCGCGCAGGCAGTGGATTTCCCTTAGGGAAGATTTGGCAGGTGGCGCATATAATCCCCACAGGCCCGCGCCCAGCAGCAGTAGCGCGCCGCCAACCAACCACGGGACAAATACATCTGGGGTCACCAGGCAGAAATAGAACATCAGGAATGAGGCGACAATCAGCAGCGCTTCCCGCAATCCTCGTGGGCGGCTAAGTGCATACTCTTCGTGCGTTTCCTGGCGAATGTTGAGCAACTCAATTTGTTCGCTCTCTTCACCGCGAATCGATGCCTGTGTTGATGGAATAGGTTGTAACGTGTAACCGCGAGTCTCCTGCATATACTCTTGCAGCGTATGGCCGTTGAGTGAAATGACTAATGGGAGTGAGTCGGTATAAATCAGTTCAACGGTGTTTTCGTCGTTGATGTACTGCTCCCAGAAAGGCGGCAGGTGGACTTCTACCGAGTCAAGGTAGTAGCGCCATTTATTGGGATCGTCGGTAGAGATGCCATAACGTGTGATAGCGTGCGTCAGCATCATCACATTATTGCTTTCGGCGTTCAGCGTCAGAGAGACAGGCGCCGTGCTGGCACCCGTCGGGCCGGGAACCTGCAAAATCTGCGTCAGGCTCTCGAGATAATTTTCAACAGCGCTACGTTCTTCCGGAGTGAGTTTGCGCGTTTGCGCATCAGCGAAGGCGTTAGCCCAGGGCAATTGTCGCCGCCTGGTGCGGGTTTTTATCAGCCATCCCGCAAGTAGTGAGCAGGCCAGCAAAGCAGCTAAAAAAATCACAATGGTGCTCATGCTTTCCCCATCTTACTTAATTTGTCAGGCGTGATTATTCGCACCCTGGACACAATATAGGATTCTGCGGTTGGCTATCGGCAAGCGTGGAGTTGAACTTGAGCATCATTAAGCGCATCCCAGTAACCGCTGATCATAGCAAACCCTCTGAGGGCGGAATATCAGCAAATTCCTGGAGTTATTTCAACCTATTGACTTTTAATTTGATTTGAGAACGATTATTTATCAGGTTGCATAAATGTAAATAACATGCAATTCACATTGCCGAAACGGTGTCCGATATCGCACAATAAATACTGATTTCACTGCAAAGATTCCACAATGAGAAAATCATTACAAAAACCCACCATTCTGAATGTTGAAACTGTAGCCCGTTCCCGACTGTTTACCGTCGAAAGCGTGGATCTGGAGTTCAGCAATGGCGTGCGGCGTGTTTATGAACGAATGCGTCCAACCAACAGGGAAGCGGTGATGATTGTGCCTATTGTGGACGACCATCTGATCCTGATTCGTGAGTACGCGGTGGGAACTGAATCCTACGAGTTAGGGTTTTCGAAAGGGCTGATTGATCCCGGTGAAAGCGTCTACGAAGCAGCTAACCGCGAGCTAAAAGAAGAAGTGGGATTTGGTGCGAACGATCTGACTTTTTTGAAGAAACTCAGCATGGCGCCGTCTTACTTTTCCAGCAAAATGAATATCGTGGTAGCGCAGGATCTCTACCCGGAATCGCTGGAAGGCGATGAGCCAGAGCCGCTACCGCAGGTTCGCTGGCCGCTGGCGCATATGATGGATTTGCTTGAAGATCCTGACTTCAATGAAGCGCGCAATGTCAGTGCGCTGTTTCTGGTACGTGAGTGGTTGAAGGGGCAGGGGCGGTTGTAAATATGTAGAGCTTGCCTGATGCGCCATGCTTATCAGGCCTACGGGATTCCTGCAATGTATTGAATTTTCAATGTGTTGCATGCCGGCTAAGGCGTTCATGCCGCATCCGGCATGAACAACGCGCACTTTGCCAGCAAACTGAAAAGGCGCCGAAGCGCCTTATTAATCAGAACAATTCCTGTGCCTCACCATTATCGATAATGGTCGTTCCCACCTCGCGCACCGCCTGCTGTGTAGGCTGTGTACCTTCAATGAAGTACTCTTCGCGGCTGTTGCCGCCGCTGGCCAGTTGCCCAGTGCTGCGATCGATATTCACCGTCACAATACCCGGCGGCGGCGTCAGCGGTTGTTCCGGTACGCCTTCCAGAACGGCTTTCATATAAGCGTCCCATGCAGGCTGCGCGCTTTTAGCACCACCTTCATAACCAGAGATCTGATCTTTAATTGCCCCGGAAGCCGTGGTATGACCGAGATTACGACGGTGATCGTCAAAGCCAATCCATACTGAGGTTACTACGCCTGGTCCGTAACCCGAGAACCATGCATCCTTCGAGCTGTTGGTGGTCCCGGTTTTCCCGCCGATATCATGACGTTGCAAATCACGACCTGCGCGCCAGCCAGTACCTTGCCAGCCTGGTTCACCAAAGATATTGGTGTTCAGTGCGCTCTTAATCAGGAATGCCAGCGGAGTGCTGATAACGTGCGGTGCATACTCCTGCGCGCCGGTCTTCGCGACTAATGTCTGATTAGCTTGCTCCAGTTGCGGCATCGGCACCGAAACATTTTGCTGCTCGCGGGAGATAGCCACGTCTTCAACGTCGTTATTTTCCAGCACGTTCGATTTTTGCGTATCGCCGTAAATCACCGGGATATTGCATTCCGGGCAAGCTACTTTCGGTTTCGCTTCGAAAATCACGCCGCCCTGGTCGTTTTCAATTTTGCTGATAAACCACGGATCCACCAGGAAGCCACCATTCGCCATTACTGTGTAGCCGCGCGCCACCTGCAGCGGCGTGAAGGACGCGGAACCCAGCGCCAGCGATTCGGTATGAACAATGTTTTGCGCCGGGAAGCCGAAGCGTTGCAGATACTCTGCAGCGTAGTCAACGCCCATAGCCCGCATTGCTCGCACCATCACTACGTTCTTCGACTGACCCAGTCCCTGACGTAAACGGATTGGACCGGCATATTGCGGCGGTGAGTTTTTCGGCTCCCAGTCAGAACCAGCACCAGCGTCCCAGCGGGAAATCGGCACATCGTTCAGCATACTTGCCAGCGTCAGACCTTTATCCATTGCTGCGGTGTAGAGGAACGGTTTGATATTCGAACCCACCTGACGCAGCGCCTGAGTTGCGCGGTTAAACTTGCTCTGGTTGAAGTCAAAGCCACCCACCAGCGCCATGACGGCACCGTTTTGCGGATTGATCGACACAAGCGCCGAGTTCACCTCTGGCACCTGCGCCAGCCACCAGGCATCGCCAACCTGGCGAACCCAGATTTGCTGACCCGTTTGCACTACATCAGTCACTTTACGCGGCGTCGGTCCCTGTTGAGTGTCTGAACGGTAAGGACGCGCCCAGCGAACGCCTTCCATACGCAACGTTACGGACGTTCCGTCAGCCAGCATCGCTGTCGCTTCCTGCGGATTGGTGCTGGTAATTGCGGCAGGCAGCAGCGGACCGTAAGTCGGCAACGCTTTCAGAGTATTGGTTATCTTTTTGGTGTCCCACGCCGTCTCACCCACTTTCCACAGCACATTAGCCGGGCCGCGATAACCGTGACGCATGTCGTAGTCCAGCACGTTGTTACGCACCGCTTGCTGCGCGGCCTGCTGAACTTTGCGGGTAATGGTGGTGTAAATGCGATAACCGTCTTCATAAGCGCTTTCGCCGTAACGGCTATACATCTCCTGACGCACCATTTCGGTGAGATACGGCGCCGAGAACGCAATTTCCGGCGCGTGATAATTGGCATTAATCGGCTCACTACGCGTCTGATCGTATTGCTGCTGGGTGATATACCCTTCGCTCAACATACGTGACAGCACAACGTTACGCCGCGCGACGGCGCGATCCATTGAGTAGAGTGGGTTGAAAGTGGATGGGGCTTTTGGCAGCCCGGCAATCACCGCCATTTCGTTCAGCGTCAGTTGGTCGACCGTTTTACCGAAATAGACTTGTGCCGCAGCACCGACACCATAGGCGCGGTAACCGAGGTAAATCTTGTTCAGATAAAGCTCGAGGATCTCGTCTTTAGTCAGCAACTGTTCAATACGAATCGCGAGGAAGACTTCCTTAATCTTACGCATCAGTGTGCGTTCCGGACTGAGGAAGAAGTTTCTCGCCAGTTGCTGGGTAATGGTACTCGCCCCTTGTGACGCGTGACCAGAGAACAACGCCACACTTGCCGCACGGAAGATCCCCACCGGGTCAACGCCGTGATGCTCATAAAAGCGGCTGTCCTCCGTCGCGATAAAGGCTTTCACCATTTCCGGCGGGATTTGATCCAACGTAACCGGAATACGACGCTTTTCACCATATTGCGCAATTAGCTCGCCATCGGCGCTGTAAATCTGCATCGGAATTTGTAGGCGAACATCTTTTAATGTCGCCACATCCGGCAGTTGTGGCTCGATGTAGCGGTAGAGGCCATAAATCGAGCCTGCTCCCAGCAGAATGCAACAGACTGCAAGGATCAATAAATACTTTACGAACTTCACTGGAAATTTCCGATTTGGTTTCATTTGGGCAGTTTATAAACAAACGCGCGGTAGTATAAAGGCAAGCCAGACGCATTGATATACCCGTCAGAGTGACGGGTGATAAGGAGATCATCACAATGGCATTTAAGAACTGGCAAATTGGGTTGCATTTACAACAGCAAGAAGCGGTGGCGGTTGCTATCGTGCGTGGTGCAAAAGAATGTTTTTTGCAACGTTGGTGGCGTTTGCCGCTGGCGACAGACATTATCAAAGATGGACGCATTCTCGATACAGAGCGGCTGGCAAAAACGTTGTTACCGTGGAGTCGTGAACTGCCGCATCGACATCACATTATGCTGGCATTTCCTGCGGGTCGAACGTTACAGAGGGCATTTCCACGCCCGGCGATGTCTCTCGGTGAGCGAGAGCAAACGGCATGGCTGGCAGGCACAATGGCACGCGAGCTGGATATGGAACCGGACTCTCTGCGCTTCGATTATAGCGAAGATTCACTAAGCCCGGCCTATAACGTGACCGCCGCGCAAAGCAAAGAGTTGGCAACGTTACTTACCCTGGCAGAAAGATTGCGTGTTCACGTGAGCGCGATTACCCCAGATGCCTGCGCTTTACAACGATTTCTGCCTTTTTTACCCCCTCACAAGCAATGTCTGGCCTGGTGTGACCACGAACAATGGTTGTGGGCGACGCGTTATAGCTGGGGGCGCAAGCTGGTGGTGGGGATGACAAGCGCGAATGACCTTGCAGCGATGTTATCCGTGGACCCCGGCAGTATCGCAATCTGCGGCGAAGGCGGATTTGACCCCTGGGAGGCGGTTTCTGTTCGTCAGCCGCCGCTACCGCCACCAGGTGGAGACTTCGCCATTGCGCTGGGGCTGGCGCTTGGGGAGAGTCGCTAATGAACCCACCAATCAATTTTTTGCCCTGGCGACAGCAACGCCGTGCGGCCTTTTTTCGCTTCTGGTTGCAGATGTTTGTTGCCCCTCTGCTGCTGACCGTAGGGATAACGCTAATGCAGCGTCTGGCATATAACGCCGAAGCACGTGTAGACGCCATTTTGCTCGAGGGAGAACAACAACTCGCCCGTAGCTTACAGGTCACTAAGCCACGTTTGCTGGAACGCCAACAGTTACGCGAACAGCATTTTCGACGTCAGCGTCAGCGACAATTTACCCGCGACTGGCAACCAGCGCTGGAAGCGCTGGCGACGCTTTTACCAGAAAAAGCCTGGCTGACTACGCTGAGCTGGCAGCAGGGAACGCTGGAAGTCAAAGGACTTACGTCGAACATCACCGCACTAAATGTGTTGGAGAAGTCACTCCGTGAGGATGCCTCTTTTCAGCTTAACCAACGAGGGGCCACGCAGCAGGATGCACAAGGGCGCTGGCAATTTGCGTATCAGTTAACAAGGAAGGTTAGCGATGAACTCACTCTTTGACTGGTGGTTTGCCACATCGCCTCGTACCCGTCAGTTTGGCTGGGCAGTCTGGTTGCTGGTGTTGTTCACAATCATCGTTCTTTCATTGGCTCATCAGGAAGAGAGCGACGCATTAATTCGACTGCGGGCAAGTCATCACCAGCAGTGGGCTGCACTGCATCGCCTGGTAGACACCACACCCATCCGCGAAGAAAAGACGTTGCCCTTTTCGCCGCTGGATTTTCAGTTGCCTGGCACGCAACTGGTTTACTGGCATCCGTCAGCCCAGGGAGGCGAGTTGGCGTTGAAAACGCTCTGGGACGCGGTGCCGTCGGCATTTACACGACTGGCAGAGCGCAACGTCAGCGTAAGTCGTTTTTCGTTAAGCGTGGAAGGTGATGAACTCTTGTTCACGCTCCAACTGGAGGGGGCGAATGATGGCTAAACGTTGGCTGCTGGCTGGTGTTGCATTATGGCTATTAACCGGCATGCGCGACCCGTTTAAACCACCGGAAGATCTATGCCGGATTAGCGAACTTACCCAGTGGCGCTATCAGGGGATGGTAGGAAGAGGCGAGCGCGTTATCGGCGTAATAAAAGATGGGCAAAAGAAATGGCGACGGGTGCAGCAAAACGATGTGCTGGAAAACGGCTGGACGATCTTACAGCTGACGCCAGACACACTAACGCTGGGAACCGGGACAAACTGCGAACCGCCACAGTGGTTGTGGCAACGGCAAGGAGATACAAATGAAGCAATGGATAGCCGCACTACTGTTGATGATGATGCCCATCGTGCAGGCGGCAAAGCCGCAAAAAGTCACGCTGATGGTGGATGACGTTCCGGTGGCTCAGGTTTTGCAGGCGCTGGCCGAACAGGAGAAGCTAAACCTGGTGGTGTCGCCAGACGTCAGCGGTACGGTATCGCTACATTTAACGGATGTTCCCTGGAAGCAGGCGCTACAAACCGTAGTGAAAAGCGCCGGGCTGATAACGCGTCAGGAAGGCAACATTCTTTCAGTGCATTCCGTTGCCTGGCAAAATGAAAATATCGCCCGCCAGGAGGCAGAGAAGGCACGGGCGCAGGCAAACCTGCCGCTGGAAAATCGCAGCATTACTCTGCAATACGCCGATGCTGGAGAGTTGGCGAAAGCGGGGGAGAAGCTACTTAGCGCCAAAGGCAGCATGACCGTTGATAAACGCACCAATCGCCTTTTGCTGCGCGATAACCAGGCGGCGTTAACTGCACTGGAACAGTGGGTCATGCAAATGGATTTGCCGGTAGGCCAGGTTGAACTGTCGGCACACATTGTCACCATTAATGAAAAAAGTCTGCGCGAGTTAGGCGTGAAATGGACGCTGGCCGATGCGCAACACGCTGGCGGCGTTGGGCAAGTGACTACGCTCGGTAGCGATCTCGCGGTGGCGACGGCGACGACGCATATCGGTTTTAACATTGGGCGGATCAACGGACGTTTGCTGGATCTGGAGCTTTCCGCGCTCGAACAAAAACAGCAACTGGATATCATCGCTAGCCCACGTTTACTGGCTTCGCATCTCCAGCCTGCCAGCATTAAGCAGGGAAGCGAAATTCCGTATCAGGTTTCCAGTGGTGAAAGTGGTGCGACGTCGGTGGAGTTTAAAGAGGCGGTACTGGGAATGGAGGTCACGCCCACGGTGTTACAAAAAGGTCGCATCCGGCTGAAATTACACATCAGCCAGAACGTTCCGGGGCAGGTCCTTCAACAAGCCGATGGCGAAGTACTGGCAATTGACAAGCAGGAGATCGAAACGCAAGTCGAGGTCAAAAGCGGAGAAACGTTGGCGCTGGGCGGCATTTTTACCCGTAAAAATAAATCGGGTCAGGATAGCGTACCGCTGTTGGGTGACATTCCCTGGTTCGGGCAATTATTTCGTCATGACGGAAAAGAAGATGAACGACGTGAGTTAGTGGTGTTTATCACGCCACGACTGGTTTCCAGTGAGTAAACCGCCGCAAAAGCGGTGATGTTTTTACGTTGAACGTGTTTCATCTATTTGACGCGCGCAGGTATTTAGCATACAAGGAGTACCGATTTGAGAGTTGGTGCTCTTAGCTGCCTGCGTTTTATGATGATGATTTATCATTCAGGCGGCATTTTGCTGTCTTTTTTACGCTAATCTTACCCGGTGATTTATCGCCAAAGCGGTGATAGCAAGGCAGCATGCCTGCAGCGACCAGATATGCAGAGGGATGGGCGATTTATTCAGTTGCCAAACCTGCTGGAGTATTGAGATAATTTTCAGTCTGACTCTCGCAATATCTTATGAGGTTTCAGTTCATGTCCTGCTGCGCTCTCTGAGCGAAGCGGGTTTATCATTAACGAATAGTCTTAGTAGTACCGAAAAAATGGCAGAGAAACGCAATATCTTTCTGGTTGGGCCTATGGGTGCCGGAAAAAGCACTATTGGGCGCCAGTTAGCTCAACAACTCAATATGGAATTTTACGATTCCGATCAAGAGATTGAGAAACGAACCGGAGCTGATGTGGGCTGGGTTTTCGATTTAGAAGGCGAAGAAGGCTTCCGCGATCGCGAAGAAAAGGTCATCAATGAATTGACCGAGAAGCAGGGTATTGTGCTGGCTACTGGCGGCGGCTCTGTGAAATCCCGCGAAACGCGTAACCGTCTTTCCGCTCGTGGCGTTGTCGTTTATCTTGAAACGACCATCGAAAAGCAACTTGCACGCACGCAGCGTGATAAAAAACGCCCGTTGCTGCACGTTGAAACACCGCCACGTGAAGTTCTGGAAGCGTTGGCCAATGAACGCAATCCGCTGTATGAAGAGATTGCCGACGTGACCATTCGTACTGATGACCAAAGCGCTAAAGTGGTCGCAAACCAGATTATTAACATGCTGGAAAGCAACTAATTCTGGCTTTAAATACACTCGTCTGCGGGTACAGTAATTAAGGTGGATGTCGCGTTATGGAGAGGATAGTCGTCACTCTCGGGGAACGTAGTTACCCAATTACCATCGCATCTGGTTTGTTTAACGAACCAGCTTCATTCTTACCGCTGAAATCGGGCGAGCAGGTGATGTTGGTCACCAACGAAACCCTGGCTCCTCTGTATCTCGATAAGGTCCGCGGCGTACTTGAACAGGCGGGTGTTAACGTCGATAGCGTTATCCTCCCTGACGGCGAGCAGTATAAAAGCCTGGCAGTACTCGACACCGTCTTTACAGCGTTGTTGCAAAAGCCGCATGGCCGCGATACTACACTGGTTGCACTGGGCGGCGGCGTGGTGGGCGATCTTACCGGTTTCGCGGCGGCGAGCTATCAGCGCGGCGTTCGCTTCATTCAAGTCCCAACGACGCTATTGTCGCAGGTTGACTCCTCCGTTGGCGGCAAAACCGCGGTAAACCATCCCCTCGGTAAAAACATGATTGGCGCGTTTTACCAACCTGCATCGGTGGTGGTAGATCTCGATTGTCTGAAAACGCTTCCTCAGCGTGAGTTGGCTTCGGGGCTAGCGGAAGTCATCAAATACGGCATTATTCTTGACGGCGAGTTTTTCCACTGGCTGGAAGAGAATCTCGACGCGCTGCTTCGTCTGGATGGCCCTGCAATGGCGTACTGTATTCGCCGCTGCTGTGAGCTGAAAGCAGAAGTTGTCGCCGCCGACGAGCGTGAAGCAGGCTTACGTGCTTTACTCAATCTTGGACATACCTTTGGTCATGCCATTGAAGCTGAAATGGGCTATGGTAATTGGCTACACGGTGAAGCGGTTGCTGCGGGTATGGTAATGGCGGCGCGCACATCGGAACGTCTCGGGCAGTTCAGTTCTGCCGAAACGCAGCGTATTATTACCCTGCTCACGCGGGCTGGGTTACCGGTCAATGGGCCGCGCGAAATGTCCGCGCAGGCATATTTACCGCATATGCTGCGTGACAAGAAAGTTCTTGCGGGAGAAATGCGCTTAATTCTTCCGCTGGCAATTGGTAAGAGCGAAGTTCGCGGCGGTGTTTCGCACGATATCGTTCTTAACGCCATTGCTGATTGTCAGTTAGCGTAACAACAAGAAAGGTCAGGCCGCTTATCCGGCGGTTTATTAGCTTCAGGTTAATTGCAACGTGGTAAGCATTAACCTTTTAGTGGGGTGTTAAATGGATGAATTCAAACCAGAAGACGAGCTGAAACCCGATCCCAGCGATCGTCGTACTGGTCGTTCTCGTCAATCTTCTGAGCGTTCTGAACGTACTGAACGTGGCGAACCGCAGATCAATTTTGATGATATTGAACTTGATGATACGGATGATCGCCGTCCGACCCGCGCGCAAAAAGAGCGCGATGAGGAACCGGAAATCGAACAAGAATATGACGAATCCGAAGATGAAACGGTGGATGAAGAGCGTGTAGAGCGGCGTCCGCGTAAGCGCAAAAAAGCAGCCAGCAAACCTGCTTCTCGTCAGTATATGATGATGGGCGTCGGTATTCTGGTTCTGTTGCTGTTGATCATCGGTATCGGTTCTGCGTTAAAAGCCCCCTCGACCTCTTCCAGCGATCAAACTGCGTCTGGCGAGAAGAGTATTGATCTTGCTGGCAATGCGACCGATCAGGCGAATGGCGTGCAGCCAGCACCGGGAACCACGTCTGCGGAAAATACTCAGCAGGATGTTTCTCTGCCGCCGATTTCATCTACGCCGACCCAGGGGCAAACCCCGGTGGCAACGGATGGTCAACAGCGTGTTGAAGTACAGGGTGATCTGAACAATGCCCTGACCCAGCCGCAAAATCAGCAACAGCTGAACAATGTGGCGGTAAATTCGACATTGCCGACCGAACCCGCAACGGTTGCGCCAGTACGCAATGGCAATGCATCGCGCGACACGGCAAAAACGCAAACCGCTGAACGTCCGACCACCACGCGTCCGCCGCGTCAGCAGGCAGTGATTGAACCGAAAAAACCGCAAGCAACTGTGAAAACCGAACCGAAGCCGGTAGCACAGCAACCGAAGCGTACCGAACCAGCAGCGCCAGTGGCGAGCTCGAAGGCACCGGCTGCGACTTCTACGCCAGCGGCAACGCCAGCGCCGAATGCGACTGCCAGCACGGAGCCGACACAAACGGCATCTCCGGCGCAAACCACGACAACACCAGCTGCTGGGGCGAAGAGCACGGGTAATGTTGGTTCGTTGAAATCGGCACCGTCAAGCCATTACACTCTGCAGTTGAGCAGTTCCTCTAATTACGACAACCTGAACGGTTGGGCGAAGAAAGAGAACCTGAAAAACTACGTTGTCTATGAAACGACGCGTAATGGTCAGCCGTGGTATGTCCTGGTTTCTGGCGTGTACGCTTCGAAAGAAGAAGCGAAAAAAGCGGTATCTACATTGCCAGCCGATGTCCAGGCCAAAAATCCTTGGGCGAAACCGCTGCGTCAGGTACAGGCCGATCTGAAGTAATCAAGGCTATTTCCCGCAATGGATAACCGTTGCGGGAACTGCCTGAAGCGCTGGATGCTGTCGGAGCTTTCTCCACAGCCGGAGAAGGTGTAATTAGTTAGTCAGCATGAAGAAAAATCGCGCTTTTTTGAAGTGGGCAGGGGGCAAATATCCCTTGCTTGATGATATTAAACGGCATTTGCCTAAGGGCGAATGTCTGGTTGAGCCTTTTGTTGGTGCCGGGTCGGTGTTTCTTAACACCGACTTTTCTCGTTATATCCTTGCTGATATCAACAGCGATCTGATTAGTCTCTACAACATTGTAAAGACGCGTACCGAAGAGTATGTGCAGGCTGCCCGCGAGCTGTTTGTTCCCGAAACAAATTGCGCCGAGGTCTACTATCAGTTCCGCGAAGAGTTCAACAAAAGCCAGGATCCCTTGCGTCGGGCAGTACTGTTTTTATATTTGAACCGCTACGGTTACAACGGTTTGTGCCGTTACAATCTGCGCGGTGAATTTAACGTGCCGTTTGGCCGTTATAAAAAGCCCTATTTCCCGGAAGCTGAGTTGTATCATTTTGCCGAAAAAGCGCAGAATGCCTTTTTCTATTGTGAGTCTTACGCCGACAGCATGGCGCGCGCAGATGATGCATCCGTCGTCTATTGCGATCCGCCTTATGCGCCGCTTTCTGCGACCGCTAACTTCACGGCGTATCACACAAACAGTTTTACGCTTGAACAACAAGCCCATCTGGCGGAGATCGCAGAAGGTCTGGTTGATCGCCATATTCCTGTGCTGATCTCCAATCACGATACGATGTTAACGCGTGAGTGGTATCAGCGCGCAAAATTGCATGTCGTCAAAGTTCGACGCAGTATAAGCAGCAACGGCGGCACACGTAAAAAGGTGGACGAACTGCTGGCTTTGTACAAACCAGGAGTCGTTTCACCCGCGAAAAAATAATTCTCAAGGAGAAGCGGATGAAACAGTATTTGATTGCCCCCTCAATTCTGTCGGCTGATTTTGCCCGCCTGGGTGAAGATACCGCAAAGGCCCTGGCAGCTGGCGCTGATGTCGTGCATTTTGACGTCATGGATAACCACTATGTTCCCAACCTGACAATTGGGCCAATGGTGCTGAAATCCTTGCGTAAATACGGCATTACCGCCCCTATCGACGTGCATCTGATGGTGAAACCGGTCGATCGTATTGTGCCGGATTTCGCTGCTGCTGGCGCCAGCATCATTACCTTTCATCCAGAAGCCTCCGAGCATGTTGACCGCACGCTGCAACTGATTAAAGAAAATGGCTGTAAGGCGGGGCTGGTATTTAACCCGGCGACACCATTGAGCTATCTGGATTACGTGATGGATAAGCTGGATGTGATCCTGCTGATGTCCGTCAACCCTGGTTTCGGCGGTCAGTCTTTCATTCCGCAAACATTAGATAAACTGCGCGAAGTGCGCCGCCGCATCGATGAGTCGGGCTTTGATATCCGTCTGGAAGTGGACGGTGGCGTGAAGGTGAACAACATTGGCGAAATCGCTGCGGCGGGCGCGGATATGTTTGTTGCCGGTTCGGCAATCTTCGACCAGCCAGACTACAAAAAAGTCATTGATGAAATGCGCAGTGAACTGGCAAAGGTAAGTCATGAATAAGTTTGAAGATATTCGCGGCGTCGCTTTTGATCTCGACGGTACGCTGGTGGACAGTGCTCCTGGTCTTGCTGCTGCGGTAGATATGGCGCTGTATGCGCTGGAGTTGCCTGTTGCAGGTGAAGAACGCGTTATTACCTGGATTGGTAACGGTGCAGATGTTCTGATGGAGCGCGCATTGACCTGGGCGCGTCAGGAACGTGCGACTCTGCGTAAAACAATGGGGAAACCGCCCGTTGATGACGACATTCCGGCAGAAGAACAGGTACGTATTCTGCGTAAACTGTTCGATCGCTACTATGGCGAAGTTGCCGAAGAGGGGACGTTTTTGTTCCCGCACGTTGCTGATACTCTGGGCGCGTTGCTGGCTAAAGGCCTGCCGTTAGGCCTGGTCACCAACAAACCGACGCCATTTGTTGCGCCACTGCTCGAAGCGTTAGATATCGCCAAATACTTTAGCGTGGTTATCGGCGGCGATGATGTGCAAAACAAAAAACCGCACCCGGACCCACTGTTACTGGTGGCTGAGCGGATGGGAATCGCCCCACAACAGATGCTGTTTGTTGGCGACTCACGCAATGATATTCAGGCGGCAAAAGCGGCAGGTTGCCCATCAGTTGGCTTAACCTACGGATATAACTACGGCGAGGCTATCGATCTCAGCCAGCCTGATGTAATTTATCACTCTATAAATGACCTTCTGCCCGCATTAGGGCTTCCGCATAGCGAAAATCAGGAATCGAAAAATGACTAAGCCCATCGTTTTTAGTGGCGCACAGCCCTCAGGTGAATTGACCATTGGTAACTACATGGGTGCGCTGCGTCAGTGGGTAAACATGCAGGATGACTACCATTGCATTTACTGTATCGTTGACCAACACGCGATCACCGTGCGCCAGGACGCACAGAAACTGCGTAAAGCGACGCTGGATACGCTGGCGTTGTATCTGGCTTGTGGTATCGATCCTGAGAAAAGCACCATTTTTGTTCAGTCCCACGTACCGGAACATGCGCAGTTAGGCTGGGCACTGAACTGCTATACCTACTTCGGCGAATTGAGCCGCATGACCCAGTTTAAAGATAAATCTGCGCGTTATGCCGAGAACATCAACGCTGGTCTGTTTGACTATCCGGTGCTGATGGCAGCGGATATCCTGCTGTATCAAACCAATCTGGTGCCGGTGGGTGAAGACCAGAAACAGCATCTGGAACTGAGCCGCGATATCGCCCAGCGTTTCAACGCGCTGTACGGCGATATCTTTAAAGTACCGGAGCCGTTTATTCCGAAATCTGGTGCGCGTGTAATGTCGCTGCTGGAGCCGACCAAGAAGATGTCCAAGTCTGACGATAACCGCAATAACGTTATCGGCCTGCTGGAAGATCCGAAATCGGTAGTGAAGAAAATCAAACGTGCGGTTACTGACTCCGACGAGCCACCGGTAGTTCGCTACGATGTGCAGAACAAAGCGGGCGTTTCCAACCTGCTGGATATCCTTTCTGCAGTTACTGGCAAGAGCATCCCGGAACTGGAAAAACAGTTCGAAGGCAAGATGTATGGTCATCTGAAAGGCGAAGTGGCTGATGCCGTTTCCGGTATGCTGACTGAATTGCAGGAACGCTATCACCGTTTCCGCAATGACGAAGCCTTCCTGCAACAGGTGATGAAAGACGGTGCAGAAAAAGCCAGCGCGCACGCTTCCCGTACGCTGAAAGCGGTGTATGAAGCGATTGGTTTTGTGGCGAAGCCGTAATTTAACATTAATGCCAAAAAAACCGGGGAAACCCGGTTTTTTTATCCTCTTTTCGCAACAACCCGAAAAAATGTGAAGTGCCTCGCCGTTTCCACATCTCTTGGTTGCCACTTATCTTCATTTTAATGAAGATATAAATATTCACTTTATTGAAAATATACTATGCGTCGAACGTTTATCAAAAAAGAAGGCGTCGTCATCACGACTCTGGCTCGTTATCTGTTAGGTGAAAAGTGCGGTAATCGATTGAAAACCATAGATGAACTGGCAACTGAGTGCCATTCATCGGTTGGTCTGACACAGGCCGCGCTGAAAACGCTGGAATCAAGCGGCGCGATACGAATTGAACGCCGTGGGCGCAATGGCAGTTATCTGGTCGAGATGGATAACAAAGCATTGCTGACTCATGTGGATATCAACAACGTGGTATGTGCGATGCCCTTGCCCTATACCCGTTTGTACGAAGGACTGGCGAGCGGATTGAAAGCCCAGTTTGATGGCATTCCTTTTTACTATGCGCATATGCGTGGCGCGGATATTCGCGTGGAGTGTTTGCTTAACGGCGTGTATGACATGGCGGTAGTGTCCCGCCTGGCGGCAGAAAGTTATCTCACGCAAAAAGGGTTATGCCTCGCGCTGGAGTTGGGGCCGCATACCTACGTTGGCGAGCACCAGCTGATTTGCCGTAAAGGGGCGTCCGGCAACGTGAAACGCGTGGGGCTGGATAACCGCTCGGCGGATCAGAAAATCATGACCGATGTCTTTTTTGGCAATAGTGATGTGGAGCGCGTTGACCTCTCATATCACGAGAGTTTACAACGCATTGTTAAAGGCGATGTCGATGCGGTTATCTGGAACGCGGTGGCGGAAAGCGAACTGGCCATGCTGGGATTAGAAGCGACGCCGCTGACGAACGATCCGCTATTTTTACAGGCCACTGAAGCCGTGGTGCTAACGCGAGCCGATGATTACCCGATGCAACAATTGCTACGTGCGGTTGTTGATAAACATGCCCTGCTTGCTCATCAACAGCGAGTCGTCAGTGGGGAACTTGAACCCAGTTATTAAGCGAAAGGCGTCTTAAATGGAAAACAGACTCAACCTGCTTTGCGAGGCAGGAGTCATTGATAAGGACATCTGCAAAGGCATGATGCAGGTCGTCAAAGTACTGGAAACAGAATGCCATCTTCCCATACGCAGCGAGCAGGGAACGATGGCGATGACGCATATGGCGAGTGCGCTGATGCGCAGTCGTCGGGGCGAACACATACTGCCGCTGGATGACGAATTACTGGCGGAACTGGCGCAATCCACATACTGGCCAGCGATTGTGCAATTGCATCAGGTGCTATTGAAGGAATTCGCGCTGGAAATTAACCCGTGTGAAGAAGGGTATTTGCTGGCCAATCTCTATGGATTATGGATGGCCGCCAACGAAGGTGTCTGAGTCATACGGCAAATCCGCGTCACATAACTTAAATATTCAAAAAAATGAATGTTTAATTCAAGGAATAGAAACGAGGCAACAAGATGTTTGTAGAAGCATTGAAACGCCAGAACCCAGCGCTGATTTCCGCCGCACTAAGCTTGTGGCAACAGGGCAAGATCGCCCCGGACAGTTGGGTTGTCGACGTGGATCAGATACTGGAAAACGGTAAGAGGCTGATTGAGACGGCGCGGCTTTACGGCATTGAGCTGTATCTGATGACCAAGCAGTTTGGCCGTAATCCGTGGCTGGCGGAAAAACTTCTGGCACTGGGCTACAGCGGCATTGTGGCGGTGGATTACAAAGAGGCGCGGGTCATGCGCCGCGCCGGTCTGCCGGTGGCGCATCAGGGACATCTGGTGCAAATCCCTTGTCACCAGGTTTCTGACGCTGTTGCACAGGGAACTGACGTCATCACCGTGTTTACTCTCGATAAAGCGCGGGAAGTCTCTGCAGCAGCGGTGAAGGCCGGACGTGTGCAGTCTGTGCTGCTCAAAGTTTATAGCGATGATGATTTTCTTTATCCGGGCCAGGAGAGCGGTTTTCCCCAAAACACGTTGCATGACATTGTCGCTGAAATCCAAAAACTACCAGGACTAGATTTAGCGGGGCTTACCCATTTCCCTTGCCTGCTTTGGGATGAGGCTGCCGGGAAAGTTTTGCCAACACCGAATCTTCACACGCTGGTACAAGCACGGGATCAACTGGCGAAATCTGGTATTGCGATTGAGCAACTGAACGCGCCTTCAGCGACCAGCTGCACTTCGCTGCCATTGCTGGCGCAATACGGTGTTACCCATGCCGAACCCGGGCATGCGCTGACCGGTACTATTCCGGCAAACCAGCAGGGCGACCAGCCTGAACGTATCGCCATGCTCTGGTTAAGTGAAATCTCCCATCATTTCCGTGGCGACAGCTACTGCTACGGCGGCGGTTACTACCGTCGTGGTCATGCTCACCGCGCTCTGGTTTTTACTAAAGAAAATCAAAAGATTACTGAAACCAACCTCAAAACTGTAGATGACAGCAGTATCGACTACACCCTGCCGTTAGCAGGCGAGTTTCCGGTGAGTAGTGCCGTAGTGCTCTGTTTTCGTACACAAGTTTTTGTTACCCGCAGTGATGTGGTGCTGGTATCGGGTATTCAGCGTGGCGAACCGGAAATCGTCGGTCGTTATGACAGTCTTGGAAACTCTCTGGGGGCGTAATGGCGCGATTCGTGGTGTTAGTGATTGATAGCTTTGGCGTAGGCGCAATGAAAGATGTCACGCTGGTGCGCCCGCAAGATGCCGGGGCGAATACCTGTGGTCACATCCTGAGCCAGTTGCCGCATTTGCAGCTACCAACGCTGGAGAAGCTGGGGCTAATCAACGCATTAGGTTATGCGCCTGGAGATATGCAGCCGTCAGATTCTGCAACCTGGGGTGTGGCAGAGCTGCAACATGAAGGTGGCGATACCTTTATGGGGCATCAGGAAATTTTAGGCACGCGCCCGTTACCGCCGCTACGGATGCCCTTTCGCGATGTGATTGACCGTGTTGAGCAGGCATTAGTTTCCGCTGGCTGGCAGGTGGAGCGCCGTGGCGATGATCTGCAATTTCTGTGGGTCAATCAGGCGGTTGCGATTGGCGATAATCTCGAGGCGGATTTAGGCCAAGTCTATAACATTACCGCCAATCTCTCTGTGATCTCTTTTGACGACGCAATGAAAATTGGTCGTATCGTGCGTGACCAGGTACAGGTCGGTCGGGTCATTACATTTGGCGGCCTGTTAACCGACAGTCAGCGCATTCTCGATGCCGCAGAAAGCAAAGAAGGGCGCTTTATTGGTATTAATGCGCCGCGTTCTGGCGCTTATGACAATGGTTTCCAGGTCGTGCATATGGGCTATGGCGTCGATGAAAAAGTGCAGGTGCCGCAAAAACTGTATGAAGCAGGCGTGCCAACCGTGCTGGTGGGTAAGGTGGCAGATATCGTCAACAATCCTTATGGCGTGAGCTGGCAAAACCTGGTGGATAGCCAGCGGATTATGGATATCACCCTCGACGAATTTATCACCCATCAGACAGCGTTTATTTGCACCAACATTCAGGAAACCGACCTCGCTGGTCACGCAGAAGACGTCGCACGTTATGCCGAACGTTTGCAAGTCGTTGACCGTAATCTTGCTTTCCTGGTTGAGGCGATGCAGCCAGATGACTGTCTGATCGTCATGGCTGATCATGGTAACGACCCGACAATCGGTCACAGCCACCATACCCGCGAAGTCGTGCCTGTGCTGGTTTTTCAGCAAGGCCTGGCTGCCACGCAGCTTGGTGTTCGCACCACGCTTTCTGATGTGGGGGCTACCGTGTGTGAATTTTTCCGTGCGCCACCGCCACAAAATGGTCGCTCTTTTCTTTCCTCCCTCCGGTTTGCAGGAGACACCCTATGAGTTTTGATCCGACGGGTTACACCCTGGCCCATGAGCATCTGCATATTGATCTCTCCGGCTTTAAAAACAACGTGGACTGCCGCCTTGATCAGTATGCGTTCATTTGCCAGGAGATGAACGACCTGATGGCCCAGGGCGTGCGTAATGTGATTGAGATGACCAACCGTTACATGGGGCGCAATGCGCAATTTATGCTCGATGTAATGCGCGAAACCGGGATCAACGTGGTGGCCTGTACCGGTTATTACCAGGACGCGTTTTTCCCGGAACATGTGGCGACCCGCAGCGTGCAGGAACTGGCGCAGGAGATGGTCGATGAAATTGAACAGGGTATCGATGGCACGGAACTGAAAGCCGGGATTATCGCGGAGATCGGCTCCAGCGAAGGGAAGATTACGCCGCTGGAAGAGAAGGTGTTTATTGCCGCCGCGCTGGCACATAACCAGACCGGACGCCCGATCTCCACACATACCTCTTTTAGCACGATGGGGCTGGAACAACTGGCTCTGTTGCAAGCCCACGGAGTTGATCTTTCGCGCGTCACCGTTGGTCACTGCGATCTGAAAGACAACCTCGACAACATTTTGAAGATGATCGATCTCGGCGCGTACGTGCAGTTCGACACCATTGGTAAGAACAGTTACTACCCGGACGAAAAGCGTATTGCGATGCTTCATGCGCTACGTGACCGTGGGTTGCTGAACCGCGTCATGCTGTCGATGGATATTACGCGCCGCTCCCATTTAAAAGCCAACGGTGGTTATGGCTATGACTTTTTATTGACCACCTTTATTCCGCAATTGCGCCAGTCAGGATTCAGTCAGGCCGATGTGGATGTGATGTTACGTGAAAATCCCTCTCAATTTTTCCAATAAGGACAGACTCATGAAAAAGATTGGCGTTGCAGGCTTACAGCGTGAGCAGATTAAAAAAACCATCGAAGCGACGGCTCCTGGCTGTTTTGAAGTTTTCATTCACAACGACATGGAAGCGGCAATGAAAGTGAAATCCGGGCAACTGGATTACTACATCGGCGCGTGTAATACCGGTGCGGGCGCGGCATTGTCGATTGCCATCGCGGTGATTGGCTATAACAAAAGTTGCACCATTGCCAAGCCGGGCATTAAAGCGAAAGACGAGCATATCGCCAAAATGATCGCCGAAGGGAAAGTGGCGTTTGGGCTTTCCGTTGAGCACGTCGAACACGCGATTCCGATGTTGATTAACCATCTGAAATAAAAGGCACGACTATGGATCTGTATATTCAGATTATCGTGGTGGCGTGCCTGACGGGTATGACATCGCTTCTGGCGCATCGTTCGGCGGCTGTTTTTCATGACGGCATCCGCCCGATCCTGCCGCAACTGATTGAAGGCTATATGAACCGTCGCGAGGCGGGGAGTATCGCTTTTGGTCTGAGCATTGGTTTTGTGGCCTCGGTGGGGATCTCTTTTACCCTGAAAACCGGGCTGCTCAACGCATGGCTACTCTTTCTTCCTACCGATATCCTCGGCGTACTGGCGATAAACAGCCTGATGGCGTTTGGTCTTGGCGCTATCTGGGGGATATTGATCCTCACCTGCCTGTTGCCAGTAAACCAGCTGCTGACCGCGCTACCGGTGGATGTATTAGGTAGTCTGGGGGAATTAAGCTCGCCGGTGGTTTCAGCTTTTGCACTGTTCCCACTGGTGGCGATTTTCTACCAGTTTGGCTGGAAGCAAAGTCTGATCGCCGCCGTGGTTGTGCTGATGACCCGTGTGGTAGTCGTGCGCTATTTCCCGCATCTCAATCCGGAATCCATCGAAATCTTTATTGGCATGGTAATGCTGCTGGGGATCGCGATAACTCACGACCTGCGTCATCGTGATGAAAATGACATCGATGCCAGTGGGCTTTCGGTGTTTGAAGAGCGCACGTCGCGGATTATCAAAAACTTACCCTATATCGCTATCGTGGGGGCATTGATTGCTGCCGTTGCCAGCATGAAGATTTTTGCTGGTAGCGAAGTTTCGATCTTCACACTGGAGAAAGCATATTCCGCAGGCGTAACGCCGGAACAATCGCAAACGCTGATTAATCAGGCGGCTCTGGCAGAATTTATGCGCGGACTGGGGTTTGTGCCGTTGATTGCCACCACCGCGTTAGCCACCGGCGTATATGCAGTTGCGGGCTTTACCTTTGTTTATGCGGTGGGCTATCTCTCGCCGAATCCGATGGTTGCAGCGGTATTAGGCGCCGTGGTTATTTCGGCAGAAGTCTTGCTGCTTCGTTCGATCGGCAAGTGGCTGGGGCGCTACCCGTCGGTGCGTAATGCGTCGGATAACATCTGTAACGCCATGAATATGCTGATGGAAGTGGCTCTTCTGGTCGGTTCGATTTTCGCAGCAATTAAGATGGCGGGTTATACCGGATTCTCTATCGCGGTTGCCATTTACTTCCTCAACGAATCTCTGGGCCGTCCGGTACAGAAAATGGCGGCACCGGTCGTGGCAGTAATGATCACCGGCATCCTGCTGAATGTTCTTTACTGGCTTGGCCTGTTCGTTCCGGCTTAAGGAAGGCATCGATGAAGACGTTTCCTCTGCAAAGCCTGACGATTATTGAGGCACAGCAAAAGCAGTTTGCGCTGGTGGATAGCATTTGTCGCCATTTCCCCGGCAGCGAGTTTCTTACTGGCGGTGATTTAGGGTTAACTCCAGGTCTGAATCAACCGCGTATTACCCAACGGGTGGAGCAGGTGCTGGTTGATGCATTTCACGCACAGGCTGCGGCGCTGGTGCAGGGCGCGGGGACTGGAGCGATTCGCGCCGGGCTGGCGGCTTTGCTCAAACCGGGGCAGCGTCTTCTGGTGCATGACGCGCCTGTTTATCCGACGACTCAGGTCATTGTTGAGCAGATGGGGCTGACGCTTATCACTGCTGATTTCAATGACCTGGCGGCACTGAAGCAGGCCATTGAAGCGCAACAACCGGATGCTGCGCTGGTGCAGCATACGCGCCAGCAACCGCAGGACAGCTACGTGCTGGCAGATGTGCTGGCAACGTTGCGCTCGTCTGGCGTTCCAGCGTTAACCGATGACAACTATGCGGTGATGAAGGTAGCGCGAATCGGCTGCGAATGCGGGGCGAATGTCTCGACATTCTCCTGCTTCAAGCTGTTTGGGCCAGAGGGTGTTGGCGCGGTGGTAGGTGATGCCGATGTTATTCGTCGGATTCGCGCTACGCTTTACTCCGGCGGTAGCCAGATTCAGGGCGCTCAGGCGCTGGAAGTGTTGCGTGGGCTGGTGTTCGCGCCAGTGATGCACGCGGTGCAGGCGGGGGTATCTGAACGGTTGCTGGCCTTGCTCAACGGTGGCGCGGTGGCGGAAGTGAAAAGCGCCGTCATTGCCAATGCGCAGTCGAAGGTGTTGATTGTGGAGTTTCATCAGCCGATTGCCGCCAGGGTGCTGGAAGAGGCGCAAAAGCGCGGCGCGTTGCCTTACCCGGTGGGTGCGGAGTCGAAATATGAGATCCCACCGCTCTTTTACCGTCTTTCCGGAACGTTTCGTCAGGCGAATCCGCAATTAGAACATTGCGCGATTCGCATTAATCCAAATCGTAGCGGTGAGGAGACGGTACTGCGGATTTTGCGTGAGAGTATTGGCAGTATTTAATCGTTGTGAATGACGTTTACGGAGTTAATACAAAAACAAATACGCCCTCAGGTAATCCCGAGGGCGTCAGGTAATTAAATCAGCGTTAGCTAATTTCAGTCAGAGACTTACTGTGCAGTAGGACCGCAGCCGCCAATGATTTTAGAAATAGAAATTGCCGGGTGCAGCAGGTAGTCATAAGAGCAGTTCTTTTCACGGTTTTCAATATGACCAGTACATGCAGTTAATGTTGCCAGAACTGCACCAACCAGTGCCACTTTAATAAACTTGTTCATTTTCATTCCCTATGTAAAATATATCGAGTAATATTCATTGATTATGTGAATATAAGCAAACAGCTCGCTAAAGACGATACAGGAATATCTATTATGCGTCAGTGAACGGACTATGAATATTATGCTTATATTTGTAAGCCGCTGTAACTGAAGGGCGTTATTAAAATAAATTAGTTAAAAGTTTGTTTTATGTATGCTGAAAATAAACATTAATATAAGTATGTTTGTAAATAAAAAAAGGCCAGAAATATCCGGCCTTAGTTAATTTTTTTTAAATTAATGGTTAGAGAACCAATTTAATTTATTGCGCAGGCCAACGACCCGACCAATAATAATTAATGATGGGCTGTTCATTTGTTGAGCCAGTTCACCTAGCTGCGCGAGCGTACCGTCAATCACGCGTTGCGTGACCGCCGTGCCGTTTTCAACAATCGCCACTGGCATTTCACCAGGCATTCCGTGTTCAATCAGTTTTTGCTGAATGGTCGCGGCCTGATTCAGCCCCATATAGAACACCAGCGTCTGTTTTTCTGCCGCCAGATTTTCCCAGTCCAGCTCGCCACCGGTTTTTAAGTGTCCAGTAATTAAGCGTACGCTCTGAGCATAATCGCGATGCGTAAGTGGAATACCCGAATAGGCAGAGCAACCAGAAGCTGCGGTAATACCCGGAACCACCGAGAACGGAATGCCCGCGTTGCACAGTGTTTCCAGCTCTTCGCCACCACGGCCGAAAATAAACGGATCGCCGCCTTTCAGACGCACCACGCGTTTGCCTTTTTGCGCTTCCCGCAGCAGGATCTGGTTAATCTCTTCCTGCGGTACGCAGTGATATCCCGCGCGTTTACCGACGAAGACACGATCCGCATCACGGCGTACCAGATTCATAATATCGTCAGAAACCAGACGGTCGTAGACCACCACATCAGCCTGCTGAATTTGTTGCAGACCTTTCAGCGTCAGCAGCCCGGCATCGCCCGGACCTGCGCCAACCAGCACCACTTCACCACGATGATCGAGCGGTTCGTTGATTAACTGTTCGGTGGTTTCAGTAATGGCTTTCTGATCGTTGTTCGCCAGCGACTGCGCCAGACTGTCGTTAACGAACAGTTTTTCCCAGAAGCGGCGACGTTCACCCATCGTGGCGAACTGTTGTTTCACTCGACCGCGTAACTGCCCGGCATATTTCGCCACCTGGCCCAGATGCAACGGCAGCAGTGATTCAAGTTTTTCGCGCAACAGTCGCGCCAGAACCGGAGAAGTACCGCCAGAGGAGACCGCCACCATCAGCGGTGAGCGGTCAATAATCGACGGCATAATAAAGCTGGCGGCTTTCGGCGCATCGACCACGTTACAGAAGATGCGACGAGCTTCAGCGGCTTCGCTGACGCGCTGGTTAAGCGCGTCATCATCCGTCGCTGCAATCGCCAGCCAGCAGGTGTCGAGAAGGCTTTCATCAAATGGCCCTTCGACGAGGGTTAACATGCCTGCATCTGCCCATGCGGTGAACTGTGGAATAAACGCTAATGCATTCACCGTTAAGCGAGCACCTGCGTCTAACAGCAACCTTGCTTTGCGTTCCGCGACATCACCACCGCCGACAATCAGACAGTCGCGATCGCGTAATTGGCAAAATATAGGCAAATGATCCACGTAAAAACCCCTTAGTAATTAACCGGCAGCCGTTTCAGTTTGATTAAATTTGTCCGCAATCGGACGATTCGCTTTCGGCGTAGCATACCAATAACCCAATCCCATGAATACGGCGCCCGATAAAGTATTACCCAGCGTCACCCACAGCAGGTTATGACCAATACCCGCCAGCGTGTAGGCTTCGCTGTGGTTGCCGAACCAGGAGAGCGCGAACAGCGTCATGTTAGCGATGGAGTGCTCGTAGCCGGACGCGATAAATGCCAGCAGACACCACCAGATAGCGATAAATTTCGCCGCCCCTTCAGTGCGCAGCGCCATCCAGATTGCCAGACAAACCAGCCAGTTACACAATGCACCTTTGAAGAACAGTACCATTGCCGGTGCGGTGGTTTTAGCCAGCGCGACGGAGTGAACGATGCTGGTATCTACCGGCAGCAGGCTACCGCCGCCCCAGCTATAAAGCATGGCAACGAAGACGGAACCGACCAGGTTACCCAGCCAGGTTTGCGGCAGGATTGCCCACATTTGCCCGTGGCTGATGGTGCCCGCCTTCACTCCAAAGGTGAGGAACATGGTGTGTCCGGTGAACAGCTCAGAACCGGCGATAATCACCAGCGTTAAGGCGATACCAAAAGTTGCGCCCATCACCAGTGGACGAACGGACGGATCGAGCAAATTGCCGAGCGTGAAAATCAGAATGATCCCAAGACCCACATATGCGCCCGCCATGGCGGAGCTGACCCAAAAGCCGAGCGGGTTATTTGCCGACAGGCGTGCAATGCGCGCAGCATTAGCCGCACACTTATTAATAGTGTCTGTAAACATTTGATTATCCTTTAAAAAATAAAAACAAAAAATAAAACAAAAAGTTTAAAAAATGTCCTGCAATATACCGAAGGTCATTACAGGACAATGCAAAAAGGGGAGGCATTGCGCCTCCCGTTAAAACATTAACCGCGCAGCTGTACCACGCCGTCTTTCACTCGCGCTTCGTAATGCTTGACGGAAAACTGCTCGTCTTCCATGCACAAGCCGTCGCTTAAGCGAAAACGCTGTTTTTTCAGCGGGCTGGCGACCCACAGCTCGCCCTGGTGTTCCGCAATCAGCCCGCGTGACAGCACGCTGGATTCGAAGAACGGATCGATGTTGCTGATCGCAAACACCTGATCGCTGTGATACGGGCGGAAAATTGCTACCTGCTCGTCACCTAACAGCGCGCAGACGCCGGTTTCAGGCAGGATGTCATCGATTTTGCAGATGTCTTTCCACTGGCTCATGCGTTGTCCTCCACCAGAGTTACCGGGATACGTTCATACGGCGTTGCCGGACGGTGCTGTTCGCGCTCTGGCACCATCTGCACGTTCGGGTCACGCTTGTCGCTGTTGATGAAGTGTTTGAAGCGAGTCTGCGCAGACGGCGTATTGACCGTTTCGGTCCACTCACACACTACCGCTTCACGCAGGCGCGCCATCTCTTCTTCCAGATGTGCGTTCAGCCCCAGTTTGTCGTCAATGATCACCGCTTTCAGGTAATCGATGCCGCCTTCGAGGTTTTCTAACCACGGTGCGGTACGCGTCAGTTTGTCGGCGGTACGGATGTAGAACATCATGAAGCGGTCGAGGTATTTGATCAGCGTTTCGCGATCGATATCCGCCGCCAGCAGATCCGCATGACGCGGTTTCATGCCGCCGTTACCGCAAACATACAGGTTCCAGCCTTTTTCAGTGGCGATAATACCCACGTCTTTACCCTGAGCTTCTGAACATTCACGGGTACAGCCGGAGACACCAAACTTCATTTTGTGCGGCGTACGGATGCCTTTGTAGCGGTTTTCCAGTTCCACGCCGAGGCCGACGCTGTCGCCAACACCGTAGCGGCACCAGGTGCTACCCACGCAGGTTTTCGCCATACGCAGTGCTTTCGCATAGGCATGACCGGTTTCGAAGCCTGCTTCAATCAGCTGACGCCAGATCTCCGGCAGATCGTCTTTTTGTGCGCCAAACATCGCCAGGCGCTGGGAGCCGGTGATTTTGGTGTAGAGATTAAATTCACGCGCGATACGACCCACTGCCATCAGCCCTTCCGGGGTGATTTCACCGCCCGGAGAACGCGGGATCACCGAGTAGGTGCCGTCTTTCTGGATGTTAGCGAGGAAGTTGTCGTTAGAATCCTGCAGCGGAGTATGTTCCGGCTTCAGAATGTATTCGTTCCAGCAGGAGGCCAGCAGCGAACCGACGGTTGGTTTACAAACTTCACAACCGTAGCCTTTGCCGTGTTTCGCCAGCAGTTCTTCGAAGGTTTTAATGCCTTCAACGCGGATCAAATGGAACAGTTCCTGACGCGAATAAGCAAAGTGTTCGCACAGGTTGTTGTTAACTTCGATGCCCTGTTTCGCCAGTTCCGCGTTCAGTACCTGAGTGACCAGCGGGATACAGCCACCGCAGCCAGTACCCGCTTTGGTTTCGGCTTTCAGCGCCGCAACGGTGTGGCAGCCTTTGTTGATGGCCGCAATCAGGTCGCCTTTGGTGACGTCGAAGCAGGAGCAGATTTGCGCGCTGTCCGGCAGTTTATCAACACCGATAGACGGCTTACCGCTACCAGAGTGCGCTGGCAGGATCAGGGAATCCGGGTTTTCCGGCAGCTCGATAGCGTTCAGCACCAGTTGCAGCAGGTTACCGTAGTCGCTGGTATCGCCCACCAGTACCGCGCCGAGCAGGGTTTTGTTGTCTTCGCTGACAATCAGGCGTTTGTAGATCTCTTTGCTTTCGTCGAGGTAAACGTAGCTACGTGCGCCAGGCGTGCGACCGTGCGCATCACCAATACCGCCTACGTCTACGCCCAGCAGTTTCAGCTTGGCGCTAAGGTCAGCACCTTCAAAGGCGTTTTCGTTGCCGAGAATGTGGTCAACGGCGACCTGCGCCATTTTGTAGCCAGGTGCTACCAGACCAAATACACGGTTGTTCCAGCTTGCGCATTCACCGATGGCGTAGATATCCGGATCGGAAGTCTGGCAGGAATCATTAATGACAATACCCCCACGCGGAGCAACGTCCAGACCACACTGGGTTGCCAGCTTATCGCGCGGACGGATACCGGTAGAGAAGACGATAAAGTCAACTTCCAGCTCGCTGCCGTCGGCAAAACGCATGGTTTTACGCGCTTCGACACCTTCCTGCACAATCTCAAGGGTGTTTTTGCTGGTGTGAACGCGTACACCCATGCTCTCGATTTTGCGACGCAGCTGCTCGCCACCCATCTGATCAAGCTGTTCCGCCATCAGCATAGGGGCAAATTCGATAACGTGGGTTTCAATACCTAAGTTTTTCAGCGCGCCAGCGGCTTCCAGCCCTAACAGGCCGCCACCAACAACGGCACCGCGCTTGCTGCGACGTGCGCAGGATTCAATGGCGTTGAGGTCTTCAATGGTGCGATAGACAAAGCAGTCCTGAGTATCAGAACCTTTGATTGGCGGGATCCACGGATAGGAACCGGTCGCCATGATCAGCTTGTCATAAAAAACGGTGCGCCCGGCGCTGGAGTGGATCACCTTCTCCTGGCGGTTGATGGTGATAGCGCGTTCGCCGACCAGAACTTTGATGCCGTGTTTCTCGTAAAAGCCTTCGCGCACCAGCGACAGCTCTTCGGCGGTGTGGTGAGAGAAGTAAGACGAGAGGTGTACGCGGTCATAAGCGATGCGCGGTTCTTCACAGAAAACGGTAATATCAAAGTTGGCCGCATCAGATTTATCAAGAAGATCTTCGATAAAGCGATGGCCGACCATACCGTTACCGATAATTGCGAGTCTGACTTTGCTCATTTTTGCCTCGATTTCTTTTTTATTACCGCCTACCTTAACGATTCAGCAACCCCGCTTATTGATGTAAATCAAATTCACCTTTATATACTCCTTAAGTGGTATATTGCTGATTTGTATAAATTTTCTTAAGTCACGGAATTGTCTGATATTTCATGTTTGTGTAAAAAACACACAAAATGAAAGGTTTTATAGAGATGAAGGCACGTTGCGGGGGAAGAGAAGAAAAGGCCGGACGACGATAGCGCCGCCCGGCATGAGCAATTAATGAGAGGTCAGGGTGTTGTGCTGACGGTGACGGCTGACAAAACCTAACAGGAAGCACATCACGAATACCACAGCGTACAGACCGTTTGCAGTGAGCAGTGCTGCCTGTGGACCGCTATGTTCAACAATCGGTCCGGTAACCACAAAGGTCAACATGGTGCCGATGGTTCCGCAGGTCAGGACAAAGTTAACCAGTTTTGGCGATGGTACTTTGGTCTGCTGTGAACCCAGGGTGATGATGGTGGTATAGATCGCGCTGGAGAAGAAGCCCAGGGCGAGAATTGACCACGCCATATGTGCCGGTGTTCCGGTGTTAAAGACATACATCAGAATCGCAGCCAGACCAGCCAGTACGGTCAGAATGCGTTGCAGATCAAAGAAGCGAAGAATAAAGCTGAATGCCCACATGCCAACCATGTACGACATCCAGAAGTTACTCACCAGCGTGCCAGCGTCATTCAGGCTCATGCCCAAACCTTTGGCATACTCCGGCACCCAGGAGATAAAACCTAACTGACCGAGGATGTAGCACAGTGCCGCAATGGAGAGAAACAGCACGCCGATCCCCCATTTTTCTTTCGCTACCGGAGCGTCCGTTTTTGGCGCATGTTTGCCCAGCGCCGGGAACTCACAGCCGAAGGTCAGAATAAAGATAGCGACGTACACCAGCCCGATGCAGGCATAAACCCAGTACCACTCAATGCTGCGTGCCAGCAGATACGCGGCAATCATCGGGAAAATCATCCCGGCCATGCTGAAGAAGGAGTCGGTAAATAACAGGCGGGAACCGCGCTGACGCCCTTCATACATTTGCGTTATCAGGAACGTACCAATCGACATGGTGATGCCGCTAACCACCCCGAGAATGAACATCGCCGCCGAGAACAGCGCCAGGCTGTGGCTGAACATCAAACCGGCAACCGCCAGCACCATCAGGAGAAAGCCAAAACGTAACTGCGTTTTCAACGGGACGATTTCCATCAGCCAGGCGTTAAGGAAGATAGAGATTAAAATGCCGGCATTGAGGAAGGTGAAGGTATTACTCATACTGGAAACAGGCAGATTGAAATAATCGGCGATGTTTCCCATCACCATCCCGGTGACAATAACCAACGCACCGGTCAGTGCGTAGGAGAGAAAGCTAATCCATGTGAGCTTGATGCGATTGCTGTTAGTCATGATTGGCCTGCGTTAAAAGATAAAATGGCATAGTGGATATGCTGCGAGCGGGCGATTTTAGGTGATTTTGTGATCTGATTAAATATTTAATTGCAAACGGTTGCTAATTTGCAATATTTAAGGTGATTCTCATCACGAAATATACGTGATCATCAGGTTACATATATTTCAAGTGCGTAAAATTAGGTAAAGGAATGGCCTTGTCATTGAAGGCTATTTAGAATCTCTCCACTTGCTTTTTTTCTGCTCTGTTAAGGAAATCTCATGTTCAAATCGACCCTGGCAGCTGTTGTAGCTGTTTTCGCTCTTTCTGCTCTCTCACCTGAAGCAATGGCAGCGAAAGGGGATCCGCACGTATTGTTAACAACCTCTGCTGGTAATATCGAACTGGAGCTGGATAGCCAGAAAGCGCCAGTATCAGTGCAAAATTTCGTCGATTATGTGAACAGCGGCTTTTATAACAACACCACTTTTCACCGGGTGATCCCGGGCTTTATGATTCAGGGTGGTGGATTTACCGAGCAGATGCAGCAGAAAAAACCGAATCCGCCGATCAAAAATGAGGCTGATAACGGTCTGCGTAACACCCGTGGCACCATCGCGATGGCGCGTACTGCCGACAAAGACAGCGCCACCAGCCAGTTCTTTATCAACGTTGCCGATAACGCCTTCCTCGACCACGGTCAGCGTGATTTCGGTTACGCGGTATTTGGTAAAGTGGTGAAAGGCATGGATGTTGCTGACAAGATTTCCCAGGTCCCAACCCATGATGTTGGCCCGTACCAGAATGTGCCGTCAAAACCGGTAGTTATCCTTTCCGCTAAAGTCCTGCCGTAAGGATTTCTCGCGCGGGTAATCTTGCCCGCGCCTCTGCTCTCCCGGCGTAACCTGGATTTGCTGCTTATACTTGTGGCAAACGGACACGTTCAGGGAGGCATCAAGTGAAGAAACTCACCGATAAGCAAAAGTCCCGTCTCTGGGAGCTTCAGCGTAATCGTAATTTCCAGGCCAGCCGCCGCCTTGAAGGCGTCGAGATGCCATTAGTCACTCTTACTGCCGCAGAGGCTTTAGCACGCCTTGAAGAGCTGAGGAGGCATTATGAGCGATAAATTTGGCGAAGGGCGCGACCCGTATCTTTATCCTGGCCTTGATATCATGCGTAATCGACTGAACATTCACCAGCAGCAGCGGCTGGAACAGGCCGCTTACGAAATGACGGCACTGCGTGCCGCGACCATTGAGCTTGGTCCACTGGTGCGCGGTTTACCGCATTTGCGTGCTATTCACCGCCAGCTGTATCAGGATATTTTCGACTGGGCAGGGCAACTGCGCGAAGTTGATATTTATCAGGGCGATACGCCGTTCTGCCACTTTGCCTATATCGAAAAAGAGGGCAATGCCCTGATGCAGGATCTGGAGGAAGAAGGTTATCTGGTTGGTCTTGAGAAAGCGAAGTTCGTCGAGCGGCTGGCGCACTACTATTGTGAAATCAACGTCCTGCACCCATTCCGTGCGGGAAGTGGCCTGGCACAGCGGATCTTCTTCGAGCAACTGGCGATTCATGCCGGCTATCAACTGAACTGGCAAGGTATTGGTGAAGAGGCCTGGAATCAGGCGAATCAGAATGGGGCAATGGGAGACCTTACGGCTCTGCAGACGATATTTAGCAAAGTGGTAAGCGAAGCCGGGGAATCTGAGTAAAATAGCGCGGTTCTTTCGTACCGGAGCCGCCATGATCCTGCTTATTGATAACTACGATTCTTTCACCTGGAACCTCTACCAGTACTTTTGTGAACTGGGGGCCGATGTGCTGGTTAAGCGCAACGATGCGTTGACACTGGTGGATATCGACGCCCTTAAACCACAAAAAATTGTCATCTCACCCGGCCCCTGTACGCCAGATGAAGCCGGGATCTCCCTTGAAGTTATTCGCCACTATGCCGGGCGCTTGCCGATTCTTGGCGTCTGCCTCGGTCATCAGGCGATGGCGCAGGCTTTTGGTGGCAAAGTTGTGCGCGCCGCAAAGGTCATGCACGGTAAAACCTCACCGATTACGCATAACGGCCAGGGCGTATTCCAGGGGCTGGCGAATCCACTCACCGTGACGCGCTACCATTCGCTGGTGGTGGAACCTGACTCATTACCAGCGTGCTTTGACGTGACGGCCTGGAGCGAAACCGGGGAGATTATGGGGATTCGTCATCGCCAGTGGGATCTTGAAGGTGTGCAGTTCCATCCGGAAAGCATTCTCAGCGAGCAGGGGCATCAACTGCTGGCGAATTTCCTGCATCGCTGATTTCTGGTTGCTATCTAGTGATTTTTTATGCATATTTTGTGATTATAATTTCACATTGGTTTATGCGTAACAGGGTGATCATGAGATGGCAACTGAACAAGCAGCAATTACACGCGCGACTTTCGATGAAGTGATCCTGCCGATTTATGCACCGGCAGAGTTTATTCCGGTAAAAGGTCAGGGCAGCCGAGTCTGGGATCAGCAAGGCAAAGAGTATGTCGATTTCGCGGGTGGCATTGCGGTAACGGCGTTAGGCCATTGCCATCCGGCGCTGGTGGAAGCGTTAAAAACCCAGGGGGAAACCCTGTGGCATATCAGCAACGTTTTCACCAATGAACCGGCGCTGCGTCTTGGGCGTAAACTGATTGAGGCGACGTTTGCCGAACGCGTGGTGTTTATGAACTCCGGTACGGAAGCCAACGAAACCGCCTTTAAACTGGCGCGTCACTACGCCTGCGTGCGTCATAGTCCGTTCAAAACCAAAATCATCGCCTTCCATAACGCCTTTCATGGTCGCTCGTTGTTTACCGTTTCTGTGGGCGGGCAGCCGAAATATTCCGACGGCTTTGGGCCAAAACCGGCAGATATTATCCACGTGCCTTTTAATGATCTTCACGCAGTGAAAGCGGTGATGGATGACCATACCTGCGCGGTGGTGGTTGAGCCTATTCAGGGCGAGGGCGGCGTGACGGCGGCGACGCCAGCGTTTTTGCAGGGCTTGCGTGAGTTGTGCGATCAGCATCAGGCATTGCTGGTGTTTGATGAAGTGCAGTGCGGAATGGGGCGGACTGGCGATTTGTTTGCCTATATGCACTACGGCGTGACGCCAGATATTTTGACCTCTGCGAAAGCCCTGGGCGGCGGCTTCCCGATTAGCGCCATGCTGACCACGGCGGAGATTGCTTCAGCGTTTCATCCTGGTTCTCACGGTTCCACCTACGGCGGTAATCCGCTGGCCTGTGCGGTGGCGGGCGCGGCCTTTGATATCATCAATACCCCTGAAGTGCTGGAAGGCATTCACGCGAAACGTCAGCGTTTTGTTGATCATTTGCAGAAGATAGATCAGCAGTTTGATGTGTTTAGCGATATTCGCGGTATGGGGTTGTTGATTGGCGCGGAGCTGAAACCACAATACAAAGGTCAGGCGCGTGATTTCCTTTATGCGGGCGCAGAGGCTGGCGTAATGGTGCTGAACGCCGGGCCGGATGTGATGCGTTTTGCGCCGTCGCTGGTGGTGGAAGATGCGGATATCGATGAAGGGATGCAACGTTTCGCCCACGCGGTGGCGAAGGTGGTCGAGGCGTAAATAAGACGCGTCATCGTCGCATCAGGCAAAAGATGTCGGATGCGGCGTGAACGCCTTATCCGACCTACGGTTCGAGTGTATGCTTGTCGGCTGATAAGACGCGTCAGCGTCGTATCAGGCAAAGGGTGTCGCTTCTGGCAATGAATTGATTACGCCTTCGAATCCCGCAACTTGCGACTCAACCAAATCCCGTGATGCGGTCGCTGACGCCACGCCATCGACGATATGGTGTGCATGGTATTCAGATGGCCAATAACCCGTTGTAAATGCTGTTCCAGGGTACCAGCCGCGCCTTCGTGCGGCAGCATCTCTGGCGCGTCTATGATATTGGCGTCACCAGACCCGCCCGGCTCGTCATATTCCAGCCGCTGTTGACAGCGTTGAATAGCGATTTCACAAGACTGCAAATACTCTTGCGCCAGCTCCTGTGGTAATGTCCGGTGTTCTCGCGCCAGCGTGGTCATGGCATTAATATGTTCAACAATAAACTGACTATGTGTTACCCACAGTTTCATGTCAGCCAGATAATGGCTGTTAAATGCGGGTTCCTGCATCGCCTGATTTAATGAGTTATACAGAGTGTTATGTGCCTGATTAACCCGCATTCGCTGCCAGGCCAGTGGTGTTGGTTGCGGATCTTTACTCAGGATCAGACGAATCGCTTCCTGGTAGGTTTCTAAAGCATCATGGGCGTTCTTACGCAATAACCCGCTCTGCCACTGCGGCCACAGCCATACCGTGCCACCGAAGGCAATCAAACAACCAATAATGGTATCGATAAGACGCGGAATGATGTATTGCTCGCCGTTCAGCCACAACAGTTGCAGGGTATACACCGCAGTAATGGTAAAGCCGACCGTTGCCCAGCCGTAGTTTTTGCGCAATATCAGGTAGCTGGCGAGGGTGGTAATCAGCATCAGCGTCAGGGTGTAACCTTCGGGAATTTTAAAGTGCAGCGCCACGCCCGCAATGATTAACCCGACCACGGTTCCCACGGAGCGATTCACAATCCTCAGACGGGTCGCGCCGTAACCATTTTGTGTCACCAGCAACACCGTCATCAGGATCCAATACGACTTCGGCAGATGCAGCGCGGTGCCCATCAGGCTGGCAACGCTTAACATCACACTGAGTCGCCCGGCATTGCGCAGTGCCGGAGATTTCAATGAAAGATAACTTTTTAACGCCGGAAGTAATGGCATCCGCCGCTGTTTATCCGCCAGCAGATCGCGGGCATAGAGCGGTTTCTGGGTACGCAGCACACGAGCGATGCGGCTGAAGTGCCAGTAGCAGAATTGCCCAACAGGATTATCCGGGTGCTGACGGGCGATTTTCTCCAGTGCGCCAATTTGCTTCTCCATCGTAAAACGCGTCGGCAGGCGATGGTAAAGAATGTCATCAGCCAGCACGCGCAGGCGAGCGGCGACGGTTTGCGCATTCCAGCGGATAACTTCCTCCGCATGGCTACGCTCGACCAACTTTTGCACCTCTTCAGGTTGATGCAAACTGACCGAAATATGTTCCTGTAAATCCAGAGCTTCCTGGAAAATGCGCAACATCCGCTTGTAGTCAGTATTATTTTGCGCGGAAAGCATGTGCATTTGCTGATAGCACTGGGTAATTAAATCGACCGCTTTTTGCTGGCGTACCAGTAGTGGCGGGAGCGCTTTTTCGGGATCGGTGTGCTGAGTGAGCAGACTGTATTTGATTTCACAGTAATCAGCCAGTTCACGGTAGAGCAGACTAAGTGATTCGCGTAGGGGTTGTTCGCGCCAGATCCAGAACCAAAACCAGTTAAACAGCCCGTACCAGAGTGTGCCTAACGCATAAATGAGCAATGGCTCCCAGACCGGCATATATCCCGCCAGACTGAGGGTAAAAATGGCAGCCAGCAGCGATGCAGGAAGCAATTTTGCGTGTAATGGCCCAAGCTCAGCAGTGACGCCAAGTACCAGCGTTAACCCGGTCAGCAGAAAGGGCAGGGGGATATCTTTTTCCAACAGCAGCTGTGTCAGTAAGCTACAGGTAGCAAACAGCGACGCGCCAATAATCAAGCGTTTGAAAAAACGTTTATGGGGGGTATCAAGCCCCGCAATGTTGCAACAGGCAGGGACGAGTGAAAACAGCAGGCCGAGTCTTAATTCGCCAAACAACAGACCAACGGCCACGGGCAAACATAGCACCAGTGTTTGTCGTAGTGCATAGTTGATATCAGGATGATAAATCAGTCTGCGCCACATCGGTTTAAACAAAATGGCGCGCTACCAGGTAACGCGCCACTCCGATGGGGTTAACGGGTGCCGTAAACGACGATGGTTTTACCGTGTGCGGAGATCAGGTTCTGATCTTCCAGCATCTTCAGAATGCGCCCCACGGTTTCACGAGAACAGCCGACAATTTGACCAATTTCCTGACGGGTAATTTTAATTTGCATACCGTCCGGGTGAGTCATGGCATCGGGTTGTTTCGCCAGATTCAGCAGCGTCTGCGCGATGCGACCTGTAACGTCGAGGAAAGCGAGGTTGCCCACTTTCTCTGAAGTGACTTGCAGACGACGCGCCATCTGCGCGGAGAGACGCATCAGAATATCCGGGTTAACCTGAATTAATTGACGAAATTTTTTGTAGGAAATTTCAGCTACTTCACAGGCGGTTTTTGCACGTACCCATGCGCTACGTTCCTGGCCTTCTTCAAACAGGCCCAATTCGCCAATAAAATCACCCTGATTCAGATAGGAGAGGATCATTTCTTTACCCTCCTCGTCTTTGATCAGCACTGCCACAGAGCCTTTAACGATGTAGTACAGCGTTTCCGCTTTTTCACCCTGGTGAATAAGCGTGCTCTTGGATGGATACTTATGAATGTGGCAATGAGACAAGAACCATTCGAGAGTCGGGTCTGTTTGCGGTTTGCCAAGCACCATGCGCGGTTATCCTCTGTTATAAGCTTTCTCCAGAGCCAGAAAACGGCGCTGTCTCTGGGTTGCCGAAATGTGCTTCCCGCTACCTGGGAAGGGGCTATCAACTGAACTGCACGGTAATGTGACGTCCTTTACATACATGCAGTACATCAATGTATTACTGTAGCATCCTGACTGTTTTAGCATAGCTTTCGCTCTGTGTCTCCTGGTGTCTCGCTTCAGCATGACCCAGGTCGCCTTCCGTTGCGCGATTTGGTCAGTACGCGTACTCTGTCAGGAAAATTGACGCAATGGAGTTCCGATTATGCAAGCGCGTGTGAAGTGGGTTGAAGGGTTAACTTTTTTGGGCGAATCCGCCTCTGGTCACCAGATTTTAATGGATGGCAACTCCGGCGATAAAGCGCCCAGCCCGATGGAAATGGTGCTGATGGCGGCGGGTGGCTGTAGCGCCATTGATGTGGTTTCTATTCTGCAGAAGGGGCGTCAGGATGTGGTCGATTGTGAAGTAAAACTGACCTCTGAACGCCGCGAAGAGGCCCCGCGCCTGTTTACCCATATCAATTTGCATTTTATCGTCACCGGTCGCGACCTGAAGGACGCAGCGGTTGCGCGTGCGGTGGATCTCTCTGCTGAGAAATATTGTTCAGTGGCGCTGATGCTGGAAAAAGCCGTGAATATTACCCACTCTTATGAAGTGGTTGCTGCGTGATTTAACTACCCCGTTGTGATGCCGGATAGTATTTTATCCGGCTTATTGGTGAAGTTACTCGATTTTCTTCCCTTCCATCAGTCGTTGCACCAGCGGCAGCATAATTAACTCCATTGCCAGACCCATTTTGCCGCCCGCCACCACTAATGTATTGATGTGGGAAATGAATGAGCCCTGCAACATCGCCAGTAGCCAGGGGAAATCGATCCCTTCCAGATTACGAAAATGGATCACCACAAAGCTTTCATCCAGCGATGGAATGCCTTTTGCCGCGAACGGGTTTGAAGTGTCGACGGTGGGAACGCGCTGGAAGTTAAGATGGGTGCGGGAAAACTGCGGCGTGATGTAGTTGATATAGTCTTCCATTGAACGCACTACAGAGTCCATCACTGCTTCTCGTGAGTGCCCGCGCTCGCTGGTGTCGCGGATCAGTTTTTGAATCCACTCAAGGTTAACGATAGGCACCACGCCAACCAGTAAGTCTACATGCTGCGCAACGTTATGCTGTGGCGTGACTACGCCGCCGTGTAAACCTTCATAAAACAGTACATCAGTCGGTTCCGGTAAAGGTTGCCAGGGGGTGAATGTCCCCGGTACCTGATTCCACGGTACGGCTTCGTCGTAGGTATGCAGATATTTGCGAGATTTCCCTTTGCCGCTCTGGCCGTATTCAATAAAGGTCTGTTCCAGCAGGCCGAAGTCGTTGGCTTCGGGACCGAAGTAGCTGATATGCCGCCCGGCGTCGCGCGCTTTGCGGATCGCCATGTCCATTTCCGGGCGGGTGTAGCGGTGAAAACTGTCGCCTTCCACCTCGGCGGCTTGCAGATTTAACTGGGCGAATATTTTACGAAACGCGAGGCTGGTGGTAGTAGTCCCCGCGCCGCTGGATCCTGTTACCGCAATGACCGGATGTTTGGCAGACATAGTAACTCCATGACTTGGCTATCATTATTATTTCGTCCGCCGACGGTTGCAGGTTATTCGCGAAACTGACTGCGCGGCATGATATTGACCGTCTCGTGCAGTTCCGACCAGACCAGTACCGCTTCTCCGCACTGTAGCTGGCGTTTGACGTCGGCGACTTTCTGTTCAAGCGTACGCTCTTGTTCACCATAATCGGTGCCTTCACGTAACACAAAGCTTTCAATTAAATTTTCCAGCGTTTCAGGGGAGATGTCTTGCCAGGGAATCAACATGATTTCGCCTCCAGATACGTTGTTAACCAGTCAGGAATGCGTGACTCCAGCCACATTTGCGGGTGAAGTAATGTACCGCCAATAAAACCAACATGACCCCCATGTTCGGTCAGTTGATACTCTACTTGCGGAGGAAGATTTTCCGGTTTCGGGATCACCTGATGATCCATAAACGGATCGTCTTTGGCGTGAATAATCAGCGTCGGTTTAGCGATCCGATTGAGCATCGGCATGGCGCTACACTGACGATAATAGTCGATAGCGTCGGCGTAGCCGTGAATTCTGGCGGTGATCAGATCGTCAAATTCACGGATGCGACGTACCGATTTTAACTGCGCGAGATTAATCGGCAGCGTACCGGGGTAGGCCGCCAGCTTGCGCGCAGCATTGGCTTTTAGCAGGTTCAGCAAATAACGCTGATAAACGCGGGGAAAGCCCTTTTCCATATGGTAACTACAGGCTTCCAGCACAAACGGCGCAGAGACAATCACCGCCGCATCAATCGGGAGATCATTGCCTTCTTTTGCCAGCAAACAGGCCAGCATATTACCGCCGAGCGAATAGCCGACGGCAGCCGTTGGCGCATGACCAAATTCGCGTTGCAGCCAGCGTAAAAACCAACTGGCATCTTCGGTTTCGCCCGAATGGTAAATGCGGTGCATGCGGTTAGGTTCACCGCTGCATCCGCGAAAATGCATCACCACACCCAGCCAGCCGCGCTTTTTCGCCGCATCAACCAGGCCGTGGGCGTAAGGGCTATTGAGGCTGCCTTCCAGCCCGTGAAATACCACTAAACGCGGTTTATGTTGCGCCTGTGCAGGATCTTCACTCCACGCGAGATCGACAAAATCACCGTCGGGCAACTCCAGCCGCTGCCAGTGCGGAGTAAATTTCACATGACGACGAAACAGACGTGGCAGCATGGTTTGTAGATGGCAATTGCTGAAACCACGCATAGGGATGAATTCAGCACTGCTACTGAATTCATTGGCATCGGTCGTCGTTATCTGCGCCATCAGTTACTTTGGCCTTCAAGCAGCATCTGCTCAAGCTGCTCCTGGGCTTCCAGCCACGCCATTTCGCACTCTTCCAGGCCGGATTTGGCGCTGGCTTGTTGTTGCAGGCAGGCGGTCAATTCCGCTTTACGGCTCTGATCGTACAGTTCGCTGTCGCCGAGTTTCTCTTCCGCCTGCGCCAGTTGCGCATTCAGCTTCTCCATCTCTTTTTCCAGACGGGCGATCTCTTTACGCAGTGGCTGGGTTTGCGCACGCAGCTCCGCTTCCCGACGCTTCTGATCTTTACGCGCCTGGGCGCTGTTCGCGTTCTCTTTTGGCGCGTCGTCGGCCTGGTTTTCCTGCTTTTGTACGTCGCTCAACCACTGTTGATAATCTTCCAGATCGCCGTCGAACGGTTCGACTTTACGATCGTGAACCAGATAGAGATCGTCAGTGGTGGAACGCAGCAAATGACGGTCGTGCGAAACGACAACCAGCGCGCCTTCAAACTCGATCAACGCTTCAGTCAGTGCCTGACGCATGTCGAGGTCAAGGTGGTTGGTCGGTTCGTCGAGCAGCAGCAGATTCGGACGCTGCCAGACGATTAATGCCAGCACCAGGCGGGCTTTTTCACCACCGGAAAAGCGGCGCGTTTCTTCCGTCACTTTATCGCCCTGGAAACCAAAGCCGCCGAGATAGTCACGCAGTTTTTGCTCCAGCTCCTGCGGCGCTAAACGTGCCAGATGTTGAATAGGCGATTCGTCGGCGCGCAGGTATTCAAGTTGATGCTGGGCGAAGTAGCCGAGCTTGATCCCTTTCGCCAGACCAATTTCACCGCTGACTGGCGCAAGTTCACCGGCTAACAGTTTGATTAATGTCGATTTACCCGCGCCGTTGCGGCCTAACAGACCAATGCGCGAGCCAGGGACCAGATTCAGTTTAATCGAGTCGAGAATAATGCGATCGCCATAGCCTGCGCTGACTTTTTCCATCTTCAGTAACGGATTTGGCAGACTTTCCGGCGCGCGGAAGCTAAAACGGAACGGGTTGTCGACGTGCGCCGGGGCAATCAGCTCCATACGCTCGAGCATCTTAATGCGGCTCTGGGCCTGCTTCGCTTTGGTGGCTTTGGCACGGAAACGGTCGATATAACTTTGCAGATGCGCTACGCGTTCCTGCTGGCTTTCATACATCGCTTGTTGCTGCGCCAGACGGGTGGCGCGCTGTACTTCAAACGAACTGTAGTTACCGGTGTACTCGAACATGCTTTGTTGTTCGATATGAATAGTTTTATCCACTATCGGATCGAGGAAGTCGCGGTCGTGAGAGATCAGGATCAGCGTGCCCTGATAGCTCTTCAGCCATTTTTCCAGCCAGATAACGGCATCGAGATCGAGGTGGTTAGTCGGTTCGTCGAGCAGCAGCAAGTCTGAACGGCAAATCAGCGCCTGGGCAAGGTTAAGACGCATACGCCAGCCACCGGAGAAATCACTCACCGGGCGCTCCAGTTGTTCATTGCTGAAACCGAGGCCGTGCAGCAGGCTGGCGGCACGGGAACGAATACTCCATGCGTCAATAGCATCCAGCTTGCCATGAATGGTCGCAATGGCGTGCCCATCGTTACGTTCGTTGGCGTCGTGTAGCTGCGCTTCCAGTTGACGATATTCACGGTCGCCGTCAATGACATATTCCAGCGCCGCTTGCGGTAACGCCGGCGTTTCCTGATTCACCCACGCCAGTTGCCAGCTTCCCGGAAAGGTGTAGCTGCCGCCGTCGGCGCTGATTTCATTTTTCAGCAATGCCAGCAGGGTAGATTTACCACAGCCGTTTTTACCCACCAGGCCGACTTTCTGCCCGGGGTTGATGGTGGCGGTGGCATTATCCAGCAGGACGCGCACGCCGCGACGAATTTGTAACGAGGAGAAAACAATCATAAGGCGCCGTATGTTCAGACTATGTTAACTTATCATTATGATAATGTAATGTATGGGCGAGCTGCCGCACCGGGCGCAATGGTAGCCCAAAACAGCGACTATACACAAAAACCATACCGGGAGGGGGATGATGTCTCAGCCAGCGAAAGTTTTGCTGCTGTATGCCCATCCGGAATCTCAGGACTCGGTGGCAAACCGGGTACTGCTTAAACCGGCCACGCAGCTCAGCAATGTTACCGTGCACGACCTTTACGCGCACTATCCCGATTTTTTTATTGATATCCCCCGTGAGCAGGCATTACTGCGCGAGCACGAGGTGATTGTCTTTCAGCATCCTCTTTATACCTATAGCTGCCCGGCGCTACTGAAAGAGTGGCTGGACCGGGTATTAAGTCGTGGTTTTGCCAGCGGGCCGGGGGGAAACCAACTGGCGGGAAAGTACTGGCGTAGCGTGATTACCACCGGCGAGCCGGAAAGTGCTTACCGTTATGACGCATTGAATCGCTACCCGATGAGCGATGTTCTGCGCCCCTTTGAACTGGCGGCGGGCATGTGCCGGATGCATTGGTTAAGCCCCATCATTATTTACTGGGCGAGACGGCAAAGCGCACAGGAGCTGGCGAGCCACGCCAGAGCCTACGGTGACTGGCTGGCAAATCCGCTGTCTCCAGGAGGCCGCTGATGGAAGGTTCCGATTTTTTACTCGCAGGAGTGCTGTTTCTCTTCGCGGCGGTGGCTGCGGTGCCGCTGGCATCGCGGCTGGGTATTGGCGCTGTGTTGGGATATTTGCTGGCAGGGATTGCAATTGGCCCGTGGGGGCTGGGGTTTATTAGCGACGTCGATGAGATCCTCCACTTTTCGGAACTCGGCGTGGTGTTCCTGATGTTTATCATCGGCCTGGAGTTGAATCCCTCCAAGCTTTGGCAACTGCGGCGTTCGATTTTTGGCGTAGGCGCGGCACAGGTGCTGTTAAGCGCGGCGTTGCTGGCGGGATTGTTGATGCTGACGGATTTCGCCTGGCAGGCGGCGGTGGTCGGCGGCATTGGCCTTGCGATGTCCTCAACCGCTATGGCGTTGCAACTGATGCGTGAGAAAGGGATGAATCGCAGCGAATCCGGCCAGTTAGGTTTCTCGGTACTGCTGTTTCAGGATCTGGCGGTGATCCCGGCACTGGCGTTAGTGCCGTTGTTGGCGGGTTCGGCAGACGAACATTTCGACTGGATGAAGATCGGCATGAAGGTGCTGGCGTTTGTCGGCATGCTGATTGGCGGGCGCTATTTACTGCGTCCGGTATTCCGCTTTATTGCAGCTTCTGGCGTGCGGGAAGTGTTCACCGCCGCGACGCTGCTGCTGGTGTTGGGTTCCGCATTGTTTATGGATGCGCTGGGGCTGTCGATGGCGCTCGGTACGTTTATTGCGGGCGTGCTGCTGGCGGAAAGTGAATATCGCCATGAACTGGAAACGGCTATCGATCCCTTCAAAGGCTTGCTGCTCGGTTTGTTCTTTATCTCTGTCGGCATGTCGCTCAACCTCGGGGTGCTTTATACCCATCTGTTGTGGGTAGTGATAAGCGTGGTTGTGCTGGTGGCGGTGAAAATTCTCGTGCTGTATCTGCTGGCGCGACTGTATGGCGTGCGTAGCTCAGAGCGGATGCAGTTTGCTGGCGTATTGAGTCAGGGCGGTGAGTTTGCCTTTGTGCTCTTTTCTACCGCTTCTTCACAACGCTTATTCCAGGGCGACCAGATGGCGCTGTTGCTGGTGACGGTGACGCTTTCCATGATGACCACGCCGCTGCTGATGAAGCTGGTGGATAAATGGCTATCCCGCCAGTTTAACGGACCGGAAGAAGAGGATGAAAAACCGTGGGTCAACGATGATAAACCGCAGGTTATAGTCGTGGGCTTTGGGCGTTTTGGTCAGGTGATTGGTCGTTTGCTGATGGCAAATAAAATGCGTATTACCGTGCTGGAGCGGGATATCAGTGCCGTTAACCTGATGCGTAAATATGGCTACAAAGTTTATTACGGCGACGCCACGCAGGTAGATCTTTTACGTTCTGCGGGTGCAGAGGCCGCAGAGTCTATTGTCATTACCTGTAACGAGCCGGAAGACACCATGAAGCTGGTGGAAATATGCCAGCAACACTTTCCGCATTTGCATATTCTTGCGCGAGCGCGCGGACGTGTGGAAGCGCATGAGTTATTACAGGCCGGGGTGACGCAGTTTTCCCGTGAGACATTCTCCAGTGCGTTAGAGCTGGGGCGCAAAACGCTGGTCACGCTTGGCATGCATCCGCATCAGGCGCAGCGCGCGCAACTGCATTTTCGCCGCCTGGATATGCGAATGCTGCGGGAGTTAATCCCGATGCATGCTGATACCGTACAAATTTCTCGCGCCAGGGAAGCCCGACGCGAACTGGAAGAGATTTTCCAGCGTGAGATGCAACAAGAACGACGCCAGCTGGACGGCTGGGATGAATTTGAGTAGAGGGTAAAGATGGCAATCCGAAAACGTTTTATCGCGGGCGCAAAATGCCCGGCCTGTCAGGCGCAAGATTCCATGGCGATGTGGCGCGAAAATAATATTGATATTGTTGAATGTGTTAAGTGCGGACACCAGATGCGTGAAGTCGATAAAGAAGCCCGCGATCACGTTCGCAAAGATGAGCAAGTGATCGGGATTTTTCATCCGGACTAGCGATATGCGCCGAGTTTTTTTAAGCTAGTGAGTACACGGCTGCAGAATTCCGCTACAATCTGCGCCACTATTCTTCCCATGCTCAGGAGATATCATGAAAGTAGCAAAAGACCTGGTGGTCAGCCTGGCCTATCAGGTACGTACAGAAGACGGTGTGTTGGTTGATGAGTCTCCGGTGAGTGCGCCGCTGGACTATCTGCATGGTCACGGTTCCCTGATCTCTGGCCTGGAAACAGCGCTGGAAGGTCATGAAGTTGGCGATAAATTTGATGTCGCTGTTGGCGCGAACGACGCTTACGGTCAGTACGACGAAAACCTGGTGCAGCGCGTTCCTAAAGACGTATTTATGGGCGTTGATGAACTGCAGGTAGGTATGCGTTTCCTGGCTGAAACCGACCAGGGTCCAGTACCGGTTGAAATCACTGCGGTTGAAGACGATCACGTTGTGGTTGACGGTAACCACATGCTGGCTGGTCAGAATCTGAAATTCAACGTTGAAGTTGTGGCGATTCGCGAAGCGACTGAAGAAGAACTGGCTCATGGTCACGTTCACGGTGCGCACGATCATCACCACGATCACGACCACGACGGTTGCTGCGGCGGTCATGGCCACGATCACGGTCATGAACACGGTGGCGAAGGCTGCTGTGGCGGTAAAGGTAACGGCGGTTGCGGTTGCCACTAATACCGAAAAAGTGACAAAAAAGCGGGGAATCCCCGCTTTTTTTACGCCTCAATAATGTGGCGGTGGCGTTTCTTCAGCCTGCGACGCGATGTTCGACGGCTGGCTGGCTTTTAACTTCTCGGTCAGCAGACGCAGATGATCGCGCAGTTTCGCCATCTCCATTTCATGAGCGGTCACCGTGACGTTCAGTTCTTCAATGGTGATTTCCTGAAAAGCCAGCCGGCTCTCCAGTTCTGCCAGGCGTGCTTCCAAAGTTAAATCCTGCATGATTCACCTCTTTTGTCGAATAGTCGCCGCGGATTCTACTTAACTTTGCTGCCCGAGACAGCACTCATTTCGAAGTCATCGAAACTAATTTAAACAAAAAGAGTCTGAAAATAGATGATAATAGGGCGTATCTGTATGTAGATTTGTTCGACAACGTTTTATAGTACCTTTCTGATAATAGTTAACCCAGGGGTGAGATGCCCCGATCCTGGAGATATGGATGAAATCACTGTTTAAAGTAACGCTGCTGGCGACCACAATGGCCGTTGCCCTGCATGCACCAATCACTTTTGCTGCCGAAGCGGCGAAACCAACTGCAACTGCTGACAGCAAAGCAGCGTTCAAAAATGACGATCAGAAATCAGCTTACGCGCTGGGTGCTTCGCTCGGTCGTTACATGGACAATTCTCTGAAAGAACAAGAAAAGCTGGGCATCAAACTGGATAAAGATCAGCTAATCGCGGGTGTTCAGGATGCATTTGCGGATAAAAGCAAACTCTCCGATCAAGAGATCGAACAGACTCTGCAAGCGTTTGAAGCACGCGTGAAGTCCTCCGCTCAGGCGAAGATGGAAAAAGATGCTGCTGATAACGAAGCGAAAGGTAAAGAGTACCGCGAGAAATTTGCCAAAGAGAAAGGTGTAAAAACCTCTTCAACTGGCCTGGTTTATCAGGTAGTGGAAGCTGGTAAAGGCGAAGCACCGAAAGACAGCGATACTGTAGTAGTGAACTACAAAGGTACGCTGATTGACGGTAAAGAGTTCGATAACTCATATACCCGTGGTGAACCGCTCTCGTTCCGTCTGGACGGCGTGATCCCTGGCTGGACTGAAGGTCTGAAGAACATCAAGAAAGGCGGTAAGATCAAACTGGTTATTCCACCAGAGCTGGCTTACGGCAAAGCGGGCGTTCCGGGGATCCCACCGAACTCTACTCTGGTATTTGACGTAGAACTGCTGGATGTGAAACCAGCACCGAAGGCTGATACGAAGCCAGAAGCAGATGCTAAAGCAGCAGATTCTGCTAAAAAATAAGCATTAAAAACCGCCGCCTGACCAGGCGGCGGTTTTTTTATTGCAGGCCGGATATAATTAGTGCTGGAAAGCGGAACCTCCGCTGTATTAATTTAATTACCCGCATCATTAATGAGCCTGCCCTGAAAAGTTAACGACAGGCTCCTGAAAAGGAGTGTTTTTTTTCATGTCCAGGTCGCTTTTAACCAACGAAACCAGTGAGTTGGATTTACTGGATCAACGTCCTTTCGACCAGACCGATTTTGATATTCTGAAATCCTACGAAGCGGTGGTGGACGGGTTAGCGATGCTCATTGGTTCCCACTGTGAAATCGTTTTGCACTCTTTGCAGGATTTAAAATGTTCAGCCATTCGTATTGCCAACGGCGAACATACAGGCCGGAAGATTGGCTCGCCAATTACCGATCTGGCACTGCGAATGCTGCACGACATGACGGGAGCGGATAGCAGCGTTTCTAAATGCTACTTTACTCGCGCCAAAAGCGGCGTATTAATGAAGTCCCTGACCATCGCGATTCGTAACCGCGAACAGCGTGTAATTGGTCTGCTGTGCATCAATATGAATCTTGATGTTCCCTTCTCGCAGATTATGAGCACTTTTGTGCCGCCAGAAACCCCGGACGTCGGTTCAAGTGTCAACTTTGCGTCTTCGGTTGAAGATCTGGTTACCCAAACACTGGAGTTCACCATTGAAGAAGTGAACGCCGATCGTAATGTTTCTAATAACGCCAAAAATCGTCAAATCGTGTTGAATCTTTACGAGAAAGGCATTTTCGATATCAAAGATGCGATCAACCAGGTTGCTGATCGTCTCAATATCTCCAAACATACTGTTTATCTCTATATCCGTCAGTTCAAGAGCGGTGATTTCCAGGGGCAAGATAAGTAATGCGTTTTGCCATCGTGGTGACCGGGCCAGCATACGGAACGCAACAGGCGAGTAGTGCTTTTCAGTTTGCACAGGCGCTGATAGCAGAAGGCCATGAGTTGAGTAGCGTCTTTTTCTACCGGGAAGGGGTCTATAACGCTAACCAGTTAACTTCTCCGGCAAGTGACGAATTTGACCTTGTGCGCGGCTGGCAACAGTTGAATGCGAAACATGGTGTGGCACTGAATATCTGCGTGGCGGCAGCGTTACGCCGCGGTATCGTCGATGAAACTGAAGCTGGAAGACTGGGACTGGCCTCGTCAAACCTTCAGCCGGGATTTACCTTAAGTGGACTTGGCGCTCTGGCAGAAGCCTCACTAACCTGTGACAGGGTGGTACAGTTCTGATGAAACGAATAGCGTTTGTCTTTTCTACTGCGCCTCATGGCACCACGGCTGGTCGCGAGGGATTAGATGCTTTACTCGCAACTTCCGCTTTAACTGACGATCTCGCCGTCTTCTTTATCGCCGATGGCGTTTTTCAGCTTCTGCCAGGACAAAAGCCCGATGCGGTGCTGGCGCGTGATTACATTGCCACTCTTAAATTGCTGGATCTGTATGACATTGAACAGTGCTGGGTTTGTGCGGCTTCTCTGCGCGAACGAGGGTTAGATCCGCAGACACCCTTTGTTGTCGAAGCCACGCCGCTCGAAGCAGATGCCTTACGCCGCGAACTCGCCAACTACGATGTTATTTTGAAATTTTGAGGCGTACATGTTGCACACATTACATCGCTCTCCCTGGCTGACAGATTTTCCTGCGCTGCTGCGTCTGCTCAGTGAGGGCGACGAACTGCTGTTATTACAGGATGGCGTAACTGCCGCAGTTGACGGCAACCGCTACCTTGAAAGTCTGCGTAATGCCCCCATTAAGGTTTATGCCCTGAACGAAGACCTCATTGCCCGCGGTTTGACTGCTCAAATTTCGAACGATATCGTCCCGATTGACTATACTGATTTCGTCAGACTTACGGTTAAGCACACCAGCCAGATGGCCTGGTGACGGCGGGATCGTTGTATATTTCTTGACACCTTTTCGACACCGCCCTAAAATTCGGCGTCCTCATATTGTGTGAGGACGTTTTATTACGTGTTTACGAAGCAAAAGCTAAAACCAGGAGCTATTTAATGGCAACAGTTAACCAGCTGGTACGCAAACCACGTGCTCGCAAAGTTGCGAAAAGCAACGTGCCTGCGCTGGAAGCATGCCCGCAAAAACGTGGCGTATGTACCCGTGTATATACTACCACCCCTAAAAAACCGAACTCCGCACTGCGTAAAGTATGCCGTGTTCGTCTGACTAACGGTTTCGAAGTGACTTCCTACATCGGTGGTGAAGGTCACAACCTGCAGGAGCACTCCGTGATCCTGATCCGTGGCGGTCGTGTTAAAGACCTCCCGGGTGTTCGTTACCACACCGTACGTGGTGCGCTTGACTGCTCCGGCGTTAAAGACCGTAAGCAGGCTCGTTCCAAGTATGGCGTGAAGCGTCCTAAGGCTTAATGGTTCTCCGTTAAGTAAGGCCAAACGTTTTAACTTAAATGTCAAACTAAACTCGTAGAGTTTTGGACAATCCTGAATTAACAACGGAGTATTTCCATGCCACGTCGTCGCGTCATTGGTCAGCGTAAAATTCTGCCGGATCCGAAGTTCGGATCAGAACTGCTGGCTAAATTTGTAAATATCCTGATGGTAGATGGTAAAAAATCTACTGCCGAATCTATCGTATACAGCGCGCTGGAGACCCTGGCTCAGCGCTCTGGTAAATCTGAACTGGAAGCATTCGAAGTAGCTCTCGAAAACGTGCGCCCGACTGTAGAAGTTAAGTCTCGCCGCGTTGGTGGTTCTACTTATCAGGTACCAGTTGAAGTCCGTCCGGTTCGTCGTAATGCTCTGGCAATGCGTTGGATCGTTGAAGCTGCTCGTAAACGCGGTGATAAATCCATGGCTCTGCGCCTGGCGAACGAACTTTCCGATGCTGCAGAAAACAAAGGTACTGCAGTTAAGAAACGTGAAGACGTTCACCGTATGGCCGAAGCCAACAAGGCGTTCGCACACTACCGTTGGTAATCCCTTCGGAGTTTTAGTCACCAGGCGGGCGCTTCCAGTAAGCAGCCCGCTTTGGGCTACTTAAATTGAACGCCTAAAAGATAAACGAGGAAACAAATGGCTCGTACAACACCCATCGCACGCTACCGTAACATCGGTATCAGTGCGCACATCGACGCCGGTAAAACCACTACTACCGAACGTATTCTGTTCTACACCGGTGTAAACCATAAAATCGGTGAAGTTCATGACGGCGCTGCAACCATGGACTGGATGGAGCAGGAGCAGGAACGTGGTATTACCATCACTTCCGCTGCAACTACTGCATTCTGGTCTGGTATGGCTAAGCAGTATGAGCCGCATCGCATCAACATCATCGACACCCCGGGGCACGTTGACTTCACAATCGAAGTAGAACGTTCCATGCGTGTTCTCGATGGTGCGGTAATGGTTTACTGCGCAGTTGGTGGTGTTCAGCCGCAGTCTGAAACCGTATGGCGTCAGGCAAACAAATATAAAGTTCCGCGCATTGCGTTCGTTAACAAAATGGACCGCATGGGTGCGAACTTCCTGAAAGTTGTTAACCAGATCAAAACCCGTCTGGGCGCGAACCCGGTTCCGCTGCAGCTGGCGATTGGTGCTGAAGAACATTTCACCGGTGTTGTTGACCTGGTGAAAATGAAAGCTATCAACTGGAACGACGCTGACCAGGGCGTAACCTTCGAATACGAAGATATCCCGGCAGACATGGTTGAACTGGCTAACGAATGGCACCAGAACCTGATCGAATCCGCAGCTGAAGCTTCTGAAGAGCTGATGGAAAAATACCTGGGTGGTGAAGAACTGACTGAAGCAGAAATCAAAGGTGCTCTGCGTCAGCGCGTTCTGAACAACGAAATCATCCTGGTAACCTGTGGTTCTGCGTTCAAGAACAAAGGTGTTCAGGCGATGCTGGATGCGGTAATTGATTACCTGCCATCCCCGGTTGATGTACCTGCGATCAACGGTATCCTGGACGACGGTAAAGACACTCCGGCTGAACGTCACGCAAGTGATGACGAGCCGTTCTCTGCACTGGCGTTCAAAATCGCTACCGACCCGTTTGTTGGTAACCTGACCTTCTTCCGTGTTTACTCCGGTGTGGTTAACTCTGGTGATACCGTACTGAACTCCGTGAAAGCTGCACGTGAGCGTTTCGGTCGTATCGTTCAGATGCACGCTAACAAACGTGAAGAGATCAAAGAAGTTCGCGCGGGCGACATCGCTGCTGCAATCGGTCTGAAAGACGTAACCACTGGTGACACCCTGTGTGACCCGGATGCGCCGATCATTCTGGAACGTATGGAATTCCCTGAGCCGGTAATCTCCATCGCAGTTGAACCGAAAACCAAAGCTGACCAGGAAAAAATGGGTCTGGCTCTGGGCCGTCTGGCTAAAGAAGACCCGTCTTTCCGTGTATGGACTGACGAAGAATCTAACCAGACCATCATCGCGGGTATGGGCGAACTGCACCTCGACATCATCGTTGACCGTATGAAGCGTGAATTCAACGTTGAAGCGAACGTAGGTAAACCGCAGGTTGCTTACCGTGAAACTATCCGCCAGAAAGTTACCGATGTTGAAGGTAAACACGCGAAACAGTCTGGTGGTCGTGGTCAGTATGGTCATGTTGTTATCGACATGTACCCGCTGGAGCCGGGTTCAAACCCGAAAGGCTACGAGTTCATCAACGACATTAAAGGTGGTGTAATCCCTGGCGAATACATCCCGGCCGTTGATAAAGGTATCCAGGAACAGCTGAAAGCAGGTCCGCTGGCAGGCTACCCGGTAGTAGACATGGGTGTTCGTCTGCACTTCGGTTCTTACCATGACGTTGACTCCTCTGAACTGGCGTTTAAACTGGCTGCTTCTATCGCCTTTAAAGAAGGCTTTAAGAAAGCGAAACCAGTTCTGCTTGAGCCGATCATGAAGGTTGAAGTAGAAACTCCAGAAGAGAACACCGGTGACGTTATCGGTGACTTGAGCCGTCGTCGTGGTATGCTCAAAGGTCAGGAATCTGAAGTTACTGGCGTTAAGATCCACGCTGAAGTACCGCTGTCTGAAATGTTCGGATACGCAACTCAGCTGCGTTCTCTGACCAAAGGTCGTGCATCATACACCATGGAATTCCTGAAGTATGATGAAGCGCCGAGTAACGTTGCTCAGGCCGTAATTGAAGCCCGTGGTAAATAAGCCTAAGGGTTAATACCAAAGTCCCGTGCTCTCTCCTGAAGGGGAGAGCACTATAGTAAGGAATATAGCCGTGTCTAAAGAAAAATTTGAACGTACAAAACCGCACGTTAACGTTGGTACTATCGGCCACGTTGACCACGGTAAAACTACTCTGACCGCTGCAATCACCACCGTACTGGCTAAAACCTACGGCGGTGCTGCTCGTGCATTCGACCAGATCGATAACGCGCCGGAAGAAAAAGCTCGTGGTATCACCATCAACACTTCTCACGTTGAATACGACACCCCGACCCGTCACTACGCACACGTAGACTGCCCGGGGCACGCCGACTATGTTAAAAACATGATCACTGGTGCTGCTCAGATGGACGGCGCGATCCTGGTAGTTGCTGCGACTGACGGCCCGATGCCGCAGACTCGTGAGCACATCCTGCTGGGTCGTCAGGTAGGCGTTCCGTACATCATCGTGTTCCTGAACAAATGTGACATGGTTGATGACGAAGAGCTGCTGGAACTGGTTGAAATGGAAGTTCGTGAACTTCTGTCTCAGTACGACTTCCCGGGCGACGACACTCCGATCGTTCGTGGTTCTGCTCTGAAAGCGCTGGAAGGCGACGCAGAGTGGGAAGCGAAAATCCTGGAACTGGCTGGCTTCCTGGATTCTTACATTCCGGAACCAGAGCGTGCGATTGACAAGCCGTTCCTGCTGCCGATCGAAGACGTATTCTCCATCTCCGGTCGTGGTACCGTTGTTACCGGTCGTGTAGAACGCGGTATCATCAAAGTTGGTGAAGAAGTTGAAATCGTTGGTATCAAAGAGACTCAGAAGTCTACCTGTACTGGCGTTGAAATGTTCCGCAAACTGCTGGACGAAGGCCGTGCTGGTGAGAACGTAGGTGTTCTGCTGCGTGGTATCAAACGTGAAGAAATCGAACGTGGTCAGGTACTGGCTAAGCCGGGCACCATCAAGCCGCACACCAAGTTCGAATCTGAAGTGTACATTCTGTCCAAAGATG